>UQUJ01000001.1 GCA_900544195.1 uncultured Alistipes sp.
ATTCTTGCGTGCCTGTGGTTTGCACAGGGTTTGCACAAGGCTCAAAAAAATCAAAACAGCAGAGCCGTTCTATGATGTTCAGGGTGCTTCGATGAATTCAATTTTACCGATTGATGCAACTTATTTTTTCAACGTTGAGCCCACTTGAAAAAGTACCATTCGCCACTTTTTACCCTCCCCCGGACTGTCTGAAAAGTCCCGGCGAGAGTTGAAAAGTCTGTACCCCACTACAGGGGCGGCAACGAATTTTCAATCCTCACTGGGGGTACTTTTACTTTTAAGACAGTCTCCCCCTGGTCGTTACTGACTGAGAACTTATCAAGCCATGTGATTTGTGTCTTAGAAGCGGCTGACGTAAAAAACGAGGGCTGTACGCAGTCAAGGTCTATGCAAGTCTGAACGGTCGTTTGAACATCTTCCGATGATGCCGTTGCCTCAGTGTCAAAGATTGTCAGACACCACCAATGATTGTCGCTTGCGCCAATCAGAGCGGTCGCGGTCATTGCAATGACTTGTCAAAGCCCCCCTCATAACAGCTCCCTGTGATTCTCAGAGCGGTCGCGGTCATTGCAATGACTTGTCAAAGGCCCCCTCTCATAACAGCTCCCTGTGATTCTCAAGCGGTCGCGGTCATTGCAATGACTTGTCAAAGGGACTGTGATCTGAACGAGACGTAGCGGCGGCGGATGATGCCGTGGCGGCCCACCTCAAGGATGAACGGCATGGAGGAGAGGTCGAAAGTGTCAAGGAGGGTCCTGGCGAGGTTTGGGGCAGAGACCATCATCTCATCAACGTTCACGTCCAAGGTCCTTAGACCGAGGGAGTCGGCGGCGGAGAGTTCGGCCTTGCAGACCGGACAGCCTTCGGTGTGGAAGACTATGTAGCCGCCTTTTCTGCGCAGACGGTTCCATCTTTTCGTCCAGTCACGGAGGGAAAGAACGTTCCGAGGTTGGAGTAACGTATTATCAATGTGTGCATCAGCATTTGTCCCAGCCTGTTCCCGGGAACGATCAGACGCTTGGTTACGGTTGTTAACGTCATCCTGTTCATGAAGACGATCAGGCTGAGCGAGGGCGTATGGCTGAGATTCAGCGGAAGAAATCCCGAGAATGAGGTCCTTGGCCTTCGGGAGTTTTGAGCCGACCGGGGTGCGGGAAAGGAGGTCACTCATCATGCGGGCGAGGCCCACGACCTTGAGGGTGTCGTCGGGGGTGTTCCAGATCCCGGGACGGGAGAGGATATATTCATTGATGAAAGGGAGGGTGCCTTCCTTGCTTGGTTCGTCGCGGCGGGACGTGAGCCAATAGAGGAGGTCTCCCTCAAGGTGTTTGAAGGAGAGGGTGTCGGCTTTAGACAAAGTACGATCTTCCAAGGCTTTGGCCATTGAAAGGATTCGGGTTATGCCCGGGCGCTTCGGTGGTTGGTGAGTCTTGTCGAACCAACCGGGCTGACGGTGATGCCGCTTCGACAGGCTCAGCGACCGGTCAGACTCATCGTACGACGCGAACAGCTTGTCCATCAGAGCGGCGGAGGCGGAGCTGCCATATTCATAGTCCACAAAGCCGGGGAGGACGACATCGAGAAGGCTTTCAAGTGCGGCACTGTCCAGCCCCCTGCCGATTATGGTTCCGTCTCTATCGACCAAAAACATTCTCGGAGTCTGCAGGACTCCGTATTTCATCTGGTAGTCTGACGCCACCTCAGGATCCCAAAGGTTGAATAATCTCATCCTCGGGGCATTGATGTTCATCCGGTCGGAGAGCCACTGCCGCCAACTTTCCTTGTCGCCACCGGTATAGACCGCATAAAAATCCACAGGCCAGTCCCTGGAATCCAGCAAAGGCCGAAGCCTCATCATCTCCAGCTTACATTTGGCGCAGTCGGTGTCATAAAAAAGCAGCAGACGGTAGCGATCCGAACTGCCTCCAAACGCGACGGAGTCCCCTTCAAAACTCTCCATCACAAACGAAGGAGCCGGCTCACCAAGAAGCGACTGACGGTTGAAGTCAGCGAATATCCTGGCGTTGAGCAGCACCTCTTCCCCTCCCATGCTCACAAGCCCGGATGTGAACCATGTGTCGGTAAGATGGACAGCCACCCCTTCGTCACCCATAAGGGTCGAGTTAAGATAATGCTCGTAGGCCTTGAGGGCGATGTGCTGGCGCAGAAGCGAATCCTTGGCGGAGTCAATCAAGAGGTCGCATTCCTCAATCTTTACGCCAACACCCTGCGGCTCAAGAATTTGGAAATATTGCTCCAGTCGCTTGTCAAGTTCCTTCAGACGCGTCGAATCGACCTGCCCGGCGCATGGAAGCGACTGCAGAAGCCCAAGAAAAAGGCCAATGAATATGACCACCCGGCGACTCATCTTTCCTCCGGCAGCACGACCCCCTCAGGAATGAACTGCGACAGATCGCCATGGTGACGAACCACATCCCTCACCGCCGAAGAGGAGATGTGGGAATATTCCTGAGCGGTAGGGATGATGATGGTGTCCACTTCGGGAGCCAGATGGCGGTTCGCGTCGGCGATCGCCTGCTCGTTGTCAAAATCGGTCATATTCCTCACTCCCCTGACAATGTGGCGGACTCCGAGCTCTCGGCAGATGTCAACCGTAAGCCCCTCATAGTGAATGATTCTAACGCCATCCATTCCACGGGTGGCCTGACGGATGATGTCCTCGCGCTGCTCCATCGTGAAGAAGCCGCGCTTGTCCTGATTGATTCCCACGGCCACTATGACCTCGTCAAAAATCGTCAAGGCTCTGGTAAGAATGTTCAGATGACCTGACGTGAACGGGTCGAACGACCCAGGGAACAATGCTATACGATTCATTTTAAATTCTTTGAATATAGTCGGCCATCAAGCCGGACTATAGTTGCCAGTTAATCGGAGTCTTGCCCTCACCCACAAGGATCTCGTTCGTCCTGGAGAAGTGACGGCAGCCAAAGAACGCGCCACGTGCCAGCGGGGACGGATGCGCCGCCTCCAGCACATAATGCCGCGAAGTGTCGATGAGTTCCTTCTTGCTTCTGGCGTAATTGCCCCACAACAAGAAAACAACCCCGTTGCAATTATCTGAGACATAACGGATAACGGCATCGGTAAACTGCTGCCAGCCTATTCCGCTGTGCGAAGCCGCCTCACCTGAACGTACAGTCAGGATCGAGTTCAGAAGCAGCACACCCTGACGCGCCCACTTCTCAAGATTCGGACGGCCGCTCATCCTGACGCCGAGGTCATCCTCAATCTCCTTGAATATGTTCTTGAGGGACGGCGGGGCTGGGACATTGTCCGGGACCGAGAAGCTGAGCCCCATCGCCTGGCCGTAGCCGTGGTAGGGATCCTGCCCCAGAATCACGACCTTGACCTGATCGACAGGAGTCAGCTCGAATGCCTTGAATATCTCTGGTCCCGGAGGAAAGATCACCTTCCCCTGTGCCTTCTCCCCGTGCAGATAACGCGCAAGCGCGGCAAAGTAGGGTTTCTCAAACTCACCTTGCAGCGCCGCTTTCCAACTTTGTTCTATCCTTACGTCCATAACGATGTGTCTGACAATCCCGATAATGAACTCTGCCACACCTTTACGACAGGACGGGCTGTTTCTCAGGGATTCCTTAACGACCGCTAAGATAGAAATTAATCTTTGAATATGTACGAAATCACGTCGTCAATGTTCTTGACATAGTGGAACGACAGCCCTTCTACGTATATCGGCTTGATGTCCTCGACATCCTTGCGGTTGTCCTCGGAGATGACAATCTCGGTGACCCCGGCGCGCTTCGCGGCAAGGATCTTCTCCTTGATGCCGCCGACAGGAAGCACACGGCCCCTCAGGGTCATCTCGCCGGTCATCGCGACTCCGGCCTTCACGGCCTCGCCACGCAGGGCGGAAACCATTGAGCTGACCATGGTTATACCTGCTGACGGGCCGTCCTTAGGCACGGCTCCTTCCGGGACATGGACATGGATGTCCTTGGCTCCGAACTCCTCGGATGTCATTTTGGCAAGCTGAGGATGGGCCTTGATGTACTGGTAGGCTATCGTGGCGGACTCCTTCATCACATCGCCAAGGTTACCGGTCATCGTCATGTTGCCCTTTCCGCCGCTGACAGAACTCTCCACGAACAGAATCTCACCTCCCATCTGCGTCCAGGCCAGTCCTGTCACGACTCCAGGAGCCTCATTGCCTTTCTGCAGGTCGTGGAAATTGGTCGGCAGTCCGAGATATTCCTTGAGATGCTCCTTCTTGATGACGGTCGGGTAGGATTCGCCAAGGGCTATCTTCTTGGCTGTCACACGGGCGATCTTCGCGATCTGCTTCTCAAGGCCACGGACACCGGACTCGTGTGTATATTCATCAATTATTTTCTCCATCGCCGCCTTGTCGATGCGGAGCTCCTTCTTGCCTATTCCGTGTTCCTCCAACTGTTTAGGCACGAGGTAACGCTTGGCGATCTCCATCTTCTCTTCGGCAAGATAGCCGGTGACATTGATCAGTTCCATCCTGTCGAGCAGGGCGGACTGGATCGTGGAGATGTTGTTCGCCGTGGTGATGAACAGCACGTTCGAGAGGTCGTAGTCAATGTCCAGATAATTGTCGTGGAACTCAACGTTCTGCTCAGGATCAAGCACTTCCAGAAGAGCCGAGGACGGGTCGCCCTTGTAGTCGTTGCCGACCTTGTCAATCTCATCCAGAACGATGACAGGGTTGGATGTGCCGGCCTTGTCGATTCCGTTGAGGATACGTCCCGGAAGAGCTCCCACATAAGTCTTCCTGTGACCACGCAGCTCAGCCTCATCGTGCATGCCGCCGAGGGCTATCCTGACATATTTCCTGCCCAGAGCCTTGGCGATTGACTTGCCGAGGCTGGTCTTGCCGACTCCCGGAGGCCCGTAGAGGCACAGGATCGGGGACTTCATGTTTCCTTTCAGCTTGAGGACGGCAAGATATTCAATGATCCTTTCCTTCACTGTGTCAAGGCCGTAGTGGTCGCTGTCCAGCACCTTCTGGGCATGCTTCAGATCGAGGTTGTCCTTTGACATCTCGCCCCAAGGCAGGTCGAGCAGAAACTCTATATAATTATATTGTATGCTGTAGTCCGGAGAGGAAGGATTGTACTTTTCAAGCTTCGCGAGTTCCTTCTCGAATTGCTTGCCGACGGCCTCCGGCCATTTCTTTGTCTTGGCTTTGGCGCGGAACTTCTCGAACTCTTCCTCCTCGTCCATCCCGAGTTCCTCCTGGATGGTACGGAGCTGGTTGTTAAGGTAATATTCCCTCTGCTGCTGATCGATGTCACTCTTGACCTTCTGGTTGATCTCCTGCTTGATCTTCAACAATTGAATCTGGGTGTCAAGCACCTGCAGAAGTTTCATCGCCCGAAGGGTGATGTCATCGATTCCAAGCAGCTGGACCTTCTCCATGAAGTTCTCGATCTCCACGGTCGTGGCGATGAAGTTCACAAGGAAGGCGTAGTTGTCGATTGACTTGAGAGCCCCGATGGCCTCCTTCGGAGCGAAGGACGAGGACTTTATGATGACGGCGGCCTTCTCCTTGAGGGATTCGGCGATCATCTTGGTGCTGCTGTCGTTCTCCGGGATGATGTCATCGATGTACTTCACCCTGGCGGTGATGTATGGTTCGTATGACACGACTCCCGCCATGCGGATGCGCTTCACACCTTGGATTATGGCCGTGATCGTGCCGTCAGGCATCTCGAGAACCTTCATGACACGGGACACGGTTCCATATTCATAAAGATCCTTCTCGCTCGGCTCCTCCACCGTGACATCCACCTGCGGGACAGCCCCGATGAACAAGTCGCGCTTCTCCGCATCCTTGATCAAAGTCATTGATTTCTCGCGTCCTATGGTCACCGGATAGACCATTCCCGGGAAAAGCACCGCGTTCCTCAAGGCGAGGATCGGCAGTGTGTCAGGAAGGTCACCAGCCTCCACCTTCATCTGCTCGTCACCCTGCATCACAGGGATTATGTTCACTTCCGCGGTCCCGGCCGGGAAGAAAATGTTCTTATTGTTCTCTGTGTTCATAATGTTCAGCTTAAAATGCACACCAGACCCTTTCTGCCAATTTGGCAGGATTTCAAGAGTCTGAAGAGCATCCGGGAATATGGTCAATCACCGTGCCAAAGAAAATATAGCAAATAATTTATGTATATGATTTTGAATATTAAAAAAATAAGTCTATTTTTGCATCCCAAACGAACTTTGGGGGTTATTATGGTAAATCCTAATAAATATTAATAGATTATGACAAAGGCAGAAATCGTGAATGAGGTTGCAAAGTCAACCGGAATCGAAAAAATCGCAGTACAGTCCGTTATCGAGGCGTTCATGGACACCGTAAAGGGTTCCATCATCAGGAAAGAGCCTGTGTACCTCCGCGGATTCGGCAGCTTCATTGTTAAGCACAGAGCGAAGAAGGCAGCCAGAAACATCACCAAGAAGACAACTATGACCATCCCTGCACACGACATCCCGGCCTTCAAGCCAGCAAAGATCTTCGTGAACGCAGTCAAGGAGGAAAAATAATTTTTAAACTTCTTTTATTATGCCAAGCGGAAAAAAGAGAAAGAGACATAAGATGTCGACGCACAAGCGTAAAAAACGCTTGCGCAAGAACAGACACAAGAAGAAGTAATTCGCTTCTGTGCCTGCCATTTTAGCAGTCTGCTAGAAGAAAAAGGCTGACCGGAAGTGCCGGACAGCCTTTTTTATTATCGTTCAAGAAATAAGAAGCTGTTTTGAATTGTTTGAAATGTTCTTTGAGGTGAAAAAATCTTCATTTTCTTCCCGCTTCTTCAGTCAGATAGCACCGCTATCTTCCTTGGAAGAAGCGGTCGAAACTGAAGTTTTTCACTCTCAACCCAGCGCCCGAACCGAGGGCAATCGAACTTGTTCGGATTGCCGAGGTGAGCAGCAGGGAAAGAGCTTGCTCTTACCCTTCAAACAAACAATTCAAAACAGCTTCTAAGTTGGCAAGACGCCAAGTTATCATCACCATTGTTATTTCCTTATGGAGTCAGAAAAATCTGAGAAAGATTTGATTGTCGATGTCACATCGACCGAAGTTCACATCGCGCTGATGGAAAACCATCGGCTGATTGAACTCAACAAAGAGTCCAGCAAAGGGCACAGTTTTTCCGTCGGGGATGTTTACCTGGGGAAAGTGAAGAAGATTCTTCCTGCGCTCAACGCTGCCTTTGTGGACATCGGAGACAAGAAGGAAGCGTTTGTTCATTATCTGGACCTTGGGTTCTATTTCACGTCGTTCGACGAGTTCGTGCGCAAGAGCAACCCGAACACGGATCTCGGCGGACTCTACTCAAGCATCCCTATCGGACCTATTCTTGAAAAGGAAGGCCGGATCGAGAACGTGCTGAAGCCGGGCCAGATGATGATAGTGCAGATCGTCAAGGAACCGATCTCCACGAAAGGGTCACGACTGACCGCGGAAATTTCATTGGCAGGACGCAACATTGTACTGATTCCCTTCGCGGAGAAGGTGAGCATTTCCCAAAAGATTTCCTCCAAGGAGGAGAAAAGAAGACTTGAGACCCTTGTCAGGAGCATTCTCCCAAAGAACTACGGGGCGATCATCCGCACAGCCGCGGAAGGCAAGAACGCCGCCGTGCTGGTGGCCGAGCTGAAGTCCCTGATCGAGAAATGGGAGTCATCCTGGAAGAAGGTAGCCAAGTCGAAAGGTATCCAGCTGCTCTTCACTGAGTACAGCAAGACCACCACCATCCTCAGAGATCTCCTGAACGATTCGTTCTCGAACATCTACGTCAACAACGAGAATGTCTATGAGGAGACAAAGAAGTATATTTCCTTGATCTCTCCTGATCAGGAAAAGATTGTGAAGCTGTACAACGGCAAGGATCCGATCTTCGACCATTTCGAGGTCACAAGGCAGATCAAGAGCTCGTTCGGCAAGGTGGTGCCGATGAAGCAGGGGGCTTATCTGGTCATCGAGACGACCGAGGCACTGAATGTGATCGATGTGAACAGCGGTATCCGCGCGAAGACCGACAATCAGGAGGAGAACGCCTTCGAGGTCAACAAGATCGCGGCGGAGGAGATCGCCAGACAGTTGAGACTCAGGGACATGGGCGGAATCGTGATCGTGGATTTCATCGACATGGATTCCGGTGAGCACCGCAACGAGCTGCACAAGTACATGCAATCGCTCATGGAGACCGACAGAGCCAAGCACAACGTGCTGCCTCTCACCAAGTTCGGTCTGATGCAGATCACCCGGCAGAGAATCCGTCCGGTGACCGAGATCAACACCGCCGAGGTCTGCCCTGTGTGCCACGGCACCGGCAAGATTTCATCAAGCGCTGTGATCGACGAGCAGATCGAGCGGAACATCGCCTACAACGTGGAGCATGGCAAGACCGATCTCACGCTGAAAGTCAGCCCGATTCTCGGGGCTTACCTCAAGCGCGGCGCCACAATGCTCTCGGACAAATCCTTCCTCGGGAAATGGAAGAAGAAGTACAAATGCCGGATCAACCTCGTCGAGGTGACCGACTACACAGTTCTGCAGAATGAACTTTATGATGAGAAAGGGGACAGGCTTTAGTCCCCTTTTTTCGTTTATCACATCGAGCATTCGCTTCGACAGGCTCGGCGACCGCAGAAACCGGCTCGCCTGGTTCGTGAGTTTGTCTGGCCACTGCCGTCGAGCCTGCCGAAGCACATTCCACAACCATGATGCCTATCTGGCAAAACGGCGGACAAGGGCGGCGAGAATAACAAGGGCAGCCATGAGGGTGGAGATGCGGCCGATGAAATCTCCGTGGATGGTGAAGAAAGTCCGTTCGTCACTTAGTCCGACCTTGCCTTTCAGAACCTCCGGCTGCCACCAGGACGTGTGGGAGACCACTTTCCCGGACGGATCTATGATGGCGGAGATGCCGGTGTTGGCGCTGCGTGCGATCCAGCGGCGGGTCTCGATGGCACGGAGGCATGAATATGACAGGTGCTGCACGTAGCCCGGGGTGTCGCCCCACCAGGCGTCGTTGGTGATCACGGCCAGAAGACGGGCGCCATTGCGGACATATTCAGTGCAATACTCGCCGTAGACAGACTCGTAGCAGATGGCGCAGCCGACAGGGATTGTCTCTGACACAGTAACATTACCGTCCGGAATATCCCCGCCGTAAAGGGTTTCCCTACCAATGACAGATGAACCTACAGAATCAGCAGCGTGGGAATATTCATTGAAATGCAGCGGTCCGGGCTTCTTCTGACCGATGCAGCGCCCCATCACACCGCCGAGCCAATCGTCTATCCTACAGAAGAACGCTGGGTAAGGTGTCATCTCCACCCCAACGACCAGCCTGCTTTTGTGGAACAGTTCCGGAAAGCTGAACGCGTCCAGCATCAAGGCCGAGTTGTGCGATTCCATCCAGACACCGTCACCGGCACGGCGGGCGGTGTAGGAAGGCCTCAAAGCCCTTTTCAGATAGGTTCTTGAAGAGGCCCCGACCAGCAGATTAGCGTTCGGATGTTCCTCAAGAAAGGCGGTGAGCCTCTTTACTGTCGGGCTTGAGGACGGGTCATTCGTCACCACGTCGCCGGTGAATGTCTCCGGAGCCACCAGAAGCACGGGAATGCTGTCAGGAATATTTTCAAACTGACTGATCAGCAACTCGTTCTGTTCCTCCTGCGTCATTCCTCCGAACTTGTTGTACGGATCGATGTTCGGCTGGGCGATGATAACGTCAAGGGTCTCCTCACAAGGCTCCGGCTTCAGGAACGAAGACACGACCGGAGGGGCGACGAACAAGGCCAGGGTCCCAAGCAGGGCCGCCGACTTCGCCTTCCGGTTGAATGTCATCCAGCGTCCGCAAGCGAGAGACTCCAGAATGCCGAACACACTGAGGTTCGCCGCCCAGACGAGGAGCGAGCCGCCGAGTGTCCCGGTATATTCATACCACTGGATCCATCCTGTCGTGCGGGCGAAGGCATTGCCCAGCACAAGCCAAGGCCAGCTGATCTGCGCGCTCGTGAGATACCACCGCTCCCAGGCGATCCAGGCAAAGGCGAGGAATAGGTAAGGAAGCGCGCCGCTGAGCCATTTCCTGCTCCAACGGAACAGCCCGAAAACCAGCGACATCTGAAGGGCGTTGGCAAGGATCGCGAATATCCCTCCGCCGACCGTGGCGTTGCAGACCCAGAAGGTCGTCGCCGCGTTCCACAGCACGAAGCACAGGTAGTGCCACCAGCAGAATCCCTTCATCCCGTCCCCGGTGGCAATGTCCTCCGCCCAGAGCAGAGGCACGAAAGCGACCAACGACAGCCAACCCGTCCCAGGAACCAGGAACGGAACACTCAGAAGCGCCGATGAGATCACCAGCAGCAGCAGTATCGTCAACTTTCTAGGCATAGCAACCGCAAAGTTATTTAATTTCAGTATTTTTATCCAACTCTCCGAAGCCTTAATCGTTTTACATCGCGCTAGTCATGGAAAAGAACCAGAAAAAACGACACAACCCCGCTTCTCCGAAGAGCGCCCGTGAGCAGAGGAGTCGCTTCCGCTCACGAAATGACCATCAGAGGGAGCACCCGTGAGCAGAGGAGTCGCTTCCGCGCACAAAGGGCCTTCTGAGGGAGCCCGTGAGCAGAGGAGCCGCTTCCGCGCACGAAGGGCTATCAGGGGGAGCGCCCGTGAGCAGAAGAGTCGCTTCCGCGCACGAAAGGCCTTCTGAGGGAGCGCCCGTGAGCAGAGGAGTCGCTTCCGCGCACGAAGGGCCATCAGGGGGAGCGCCCGTGAGCAGAGGAGTCGCTCCTGCGCACGAAAGGCCATCAGGGGGAGCGCCCGTGAGCAGAGGAGTCGCTTCCGCGCACGAAGGGGCATCAGGGATGACACACGGATCAGAACTTGAACTCCAGACCTAAGGTGACGACGAAACGGTTGTCATGAGGCACCTTGACCCCCTCCTTCACCTCATAGCGGTGAGTCATCCGCCAGAACGCGTCGACGCGCAGGATTCTGAATATGTTCGTGACTCCGACTCCCATCTCGACATAAGGACGGTTCAGTTTGCCCATCTTCTCCGGGAAAAGCATCACGGCCTCGGCATCCTCCGCCCCGATGATGCCGTTGTTCTCTTTCCTGACCGTGCCGTATGCCGCCCTCAAGGAAGCCACTTCCCTCCACTGCAGACGCTTCAGCAAAGGAATCTTCCCGAGGAAGAATCCCTTGAAGTTATGCTCCCAGAAAACTGTGACCCACAAGTCAGAGGCAAACTCGTAGTAGTCCATGCAGTTGAACGAATACCGTGAGAATGTGTACGTTCCGTTACCTTCATGGAGTTTGAGCATAGGGTACGGGACTTGTCCAACGACAGTCCCGACATTCATGTCGAACCGGGAAAGTCCAACAGGTGGAAGCGGCAGGACGTAGTGGACGGTAAGCTCGGGTCGGAAGTAGGAATATTCATTCTTCCCTATTCCCTTTGTGGAACCGATCAGATCAAATGTCACCACCGGATACTTCGAGTAAAGATAGTTCTTGTCAAAGACCCCTCTGGTGACAATCTCGTCCTTGGAGAAACGCAGCTGAAGATGCGCCTGGTTGTAACCCACCGAATTGAAGACCTTCCCGTCCGAGGAGGCCATCGGCACGAACGGGTTCGAGAATATCCTTCTGCTTTCCAGCGATAAGATCATGTTGAAGTTCTGCGACCATTCTTTCTGCCAGGAGAGGGAATAGTCATTCACCATGCTCATCTTCTGACTGTTGGCCTTGGCCAGAATCGAAGACATGAGGTTTCCGCTGCCATAGACCGACGGACCCTTGCCCAACTGCATCACATCATGCTTGTACGAGACCGTCAACTTGTTGGTCGGCTGGTTGTCGAACATGAGCTCAACCGTTCCGCCGCCCTTCGGCGTCTTGTCCTTGAACCCGTAGGCCGCATAGCCCATGAAACGCATCTTCCGGCTGAAATGCTTGGTGGTGCGGACTCCGAGCTGCAACCTGTCACCCTCCAGATCGTTGAAACTGTAGACGGACGAGTACGGTCCGAAACCTACGTACCTGGTGTTCAGGAATCCGTTGACAATCATCTCGGCCAAGGCGTAGACATCCTTGTAGAGTGGCACGTTCTTGATGGAGTCAACCATGTTGTAGATGCCCTGCTCCTTCGCGCTCAGCGGATAAGGGCGGACACTCTGCCAATAGTTCTCATCGTTGTTGATGACATCCTTGCCGGCCTGCACCTGGGCGTTGATGTCCTCCTTGTCTTCCTTGTAGGTGGTGACGAAATCCGGATTGGAGTAGTCTATCTGCCTGTTTCCCAAGAATGTGACTATCTTGGATGAATCCCGCATTGTGGGCGAGAAATCCACGTACATCCTGTCCTGCTTGTAGAACCATGTCGAGTCGGGCAGGCGCCTGTTCTCCACATCAATGGTCATGTCCCTGACCCAGTTAACGTTGGAACCCTTCTTAAGCCGCACATGAATATCCCTGAGCGCGTATTCCTCCGCGTCAATGGACATTTCTCCGTCGAATGTGGGAGAGGACACCCACTTTGAAGGATGGAAGCGGATCTTGTAGGTCTTGCGGCCTTCGATCTTAAGGCTGTCAACCAGATAGTAGTTGTAATAGGTCATGCCCGAGGAGGACAGCGGTGACGGAATCTCCACCTGGAAGATGTTGATGAAGTTGTCGTAGAAGTTCGTCTTCACGTACATGTTGCCTGTGAACTGGGCCAGCACCGGATTGTTGTCCACACCGGAGATCCTGGTCGCCTTGATGAGTTCCCTGTTTGAAGGAGGGTCCTTCCTGTGATAGTACTTGGACGTCGTCTCTGAAATCAGGACCGGCAGGAACGACATGCCGGACACAACAGAGGTGTCCATGTAGTCATAGACGAACTTGAAGTCCTTGGGAAGGAATTTGCTGATCATCGGGCTTTCAGGATTGGTGACATCCAGTTCCATCTTCGTGTAGACATCGCAGCTGTACCTCGGACGCTTCTCCGGGTTGTTCCTCACCTTGGCCTCGTCGATCTTCCGCAGGATCGAGCGCATGTAGCGGTCGTCCGGTTTCACCACGGCGGCGGCAAGCTCGTCATGAATTGGCTTAAGCCTGAAGTTGATCTCGTTGAAACTCCGCCTGTTGACTTTCATGAATTGCTCCTCGTAGCCAAGGATGGAGGCGGAAAGCACACTTAGCGTGTCTCTTGTCTCCAAAGAGAAATAGCCGTCCATGTCAGCGGAGACTCCGACGGTCGAGTTCTTGAAATATATTCCCGCAAAAGGAATTCCTTCACCTGTGGACGCGTCCACAACACGTCCCTTCACCTTTGTCGCCTGCGCCGAAGCGTCGGGAAGAAAGTGGATGGTCAGGAGTGTGGTAACAGACAGGATTCTGAATATGTGCCTTAAGTCGAATTTCATTGCTTGGCCTGAATGGAAGGAATCACCTGATCCTGTCAATCTTCAACTGCTGGATCTTGTACCGGTCGCCGCAGTTGCTGACAAAGATCGTGACCTCGAAAACTTCACCGCCTGCGTTCAGAAAGCCCAAAGCGTACTTCGAATTGGATCGCGACGCGGTGTGGCTGATCTCGAACGAGCGAGGTGTGTGATTGTCAAAAAAGGCCTTGAGAATCTGCTTCGCCTGCTTCTTGCTGGAATCATTGGTCGTGGACATGATCGTGATCTCAAGATTGTCGTCGAACCAGACAGACAATCTTTCGGCGTCCCCCTTTCCAAGATACTTGGCTATCGGCACAAAGACATCATAGCTGTCAGCGGCGGCATGGCCGTTGACGCAGGACAGCAGCACGGAAACCGCTGTGAATATCTTTGCAAAGACTTTCATGACAAGGGTAGGTTCTTTACAAATTCCGAGCCATTATTTTATAGAACCTTTTTTGAAAAATTGAAGCGGCTTTGTTATTTTTGTACCAGATGTTAGGGAACATGAAAATAATAAGTTGCCTCAGATAAGAAGCTGTTTTGAATTGTTTGAAATGTTCTTTGAGGTGAAAAATCTTCAAACAAACAATTCAAAACAGCTTCTAAGACCCGAAATCTGGTAAACAACTCATTCCGCGGATATTTGCGTGCAATTATCGTAGCATCCGTGCGATAAAGTAAAAGTTGGTCTATTCACAGGTATTTTCCCTTGCTTGATAAGATAGTCGTAATGAGAAAAAATTCTTAACTTTGACAAGTTTATACGTTGTGCGATGCATAATAGCGAAAGATATCCATATCTGACTTGCATTGATTCTCAGGCGCTGTTAGACCAATGTGAGAAAAAAGAAATTAAAGACGGCCTGTCTGTTTTGACTCAATACCTGCATAACCGTAAATACTTGAGCCCGGCAGGTCTGAATGAGGCATTGTCATTTATGGCTGAAGAGGTTCTTGATAAAGAAGGATGCGGCAAATTGGCTCTTAAAGATGATCATTTGGAACTTTTCTTCAAGGAATTCTTCGAAGTTCCTTTTCCCGAACCCGAAACGCCTAAGTTCTCGTTCATCGACCTTTTTGCTGGTATGGGAGACGGTATCAATCCGCGTCGTCTTACTCCTCGTGAGTGTGCCCGTCTTATGGGGTATCCGGTGGTAAAAACAATGAAGAAGAAAGTATGAGCGATATCTTTAACTATGCTGTTTCGCAAGTAAACAGATCAAGAAGGGCTTTTTGTCGCTTTATAACTGCGAATGATGTCAACCTGACTTCTCATCAAGCCGGCTTTTATGTTCCGAAAGAAGCGGAATCTTTACTGTTTGATGTTCCAGGGGAACGTGGTTCAAACAAAGATCGATTTGTCAAGATTCGTTGGCAGGATGATATAAGAATTGTTATACTGGTAGAAAATCTGTTGGCAATCACTTACTACTATCGTTAACAGTACAGATTTCGGATGTACCAGATCTCTAACAGGAGGGTGGGGGAACAGGAAAGACTGTGAACTTTCTCCTTTTGTATGATTGAGACTTCAAAATGGTTTTTTTGAAAATATGACAAAAATAGTTTTTGCGACGGGCAACCGTGGGAAGCTGAGGGAGGCTTCCGAGATTCTGGGGGAGGGGTTTGAACTGGTGACTCCGGCGGATTTCGGGATCACGGAGGACATTCCGGAGACGGGGGAGACGCTTCAGGAGAACTCGCTCCAGAAGGCTCGGTACATTTTTGACAGGAAGGGGTGCGACTGCTTCGCCGATGACACGGGGCTGGAAGTGGATGCCCTCGGCGGAGCGCCGGGGGTCTACACGGCGCGCTATGCGGGGCCGTCAAAGGACTTCAATCTGAACATGGACAAGGTGCTGGCCGAACTTGCTGGACTGGAGGCGACTGGGCGGGAGGTCAGCCGCAGGGCACGCTTCCGCAGTGTCGTGACGCTGATCCTGAACGGGGAGGCGCACCGGTTCGAAGGTACGATGGAAGGCACGATCGCCCGTGAGAAGTCCGGGCGGGGAGGCTTCGGCTACGATCCTATATTCATACCTGATGAATATCCCGGGCTCACGGCGGCGGACATCACCGAGGAGCAGAAGAACGAGATCTCGCACCGTGGCAAGGCTCTGCGGGCGATGGCGCAGTGGCTTAACGGGCGGCAAGAATAAGCTGCCGGAAATGATGCAAGTTATTGCCCGATGCGCGAAAAGGCTGAACTCATAGTCATCGGCCACACCAAGGTCGGCGAGAATTCCATCGTCCTGCACACGATCAGTCGGGAATATGGAAGGCGGGGCTTCCTTGTCAAGGTGAGTCCCAAGACGGCGATGGCTCTTTTCCTGCCCTTGAATATTCTTGAGGCGGAGGTCACCCGGAACCCGAAGTCGGATCTTTGGTTCGCCCGCAACTTCGTCAGCGTCAACCCTCTCGTGGACGTGCGCGGGAATATTCATAAAAACACAATGACCCTCTTCATGAGCGAGGTGCTGTTCCGTGTGATAAAGGATCAGACCAACGAGGAGGGACTTTCCGAGTGGTTGAAAAGGTCGATACTGACGCTTGACGCGCTTCAGAGCGACTTCGCCAACTTCCATCTTTGGTTCCTGCTGGAACTCTGCGCTGTCCTCGGTTTCAATCCGGACACAATTGACCTCGCCCCTTTCGCCGGCAAGCATCTTGACCACATCAAGTCTCTTCTGACCAGCTCTTTCGGCGAGGCGATGCTGCTTCCTTTAAGAGGTTCCGACCGCAACGAGATCGCCGAGTGCATCCTGAAGTACATCGAGCATCACACCGAATCGGCCGTCAACGTCCGCTCGTTGGCGGTGCTCAGAGATATTTACGGGTAGGACTTAGAAGCTGTTCAACTTCGCGGTCGAGCGTGAGTCATGCTTATCAGTTGTTTGTTCTTTCCCCAACAAAGTTATAACTTTGTTGGAACAAGTCGTAATTATGGGTTCATTCATCATAGAGGGCGGGTATGCCCTAAGCGTTTCGATTCGCCCTCAGGGAGCGAAGAATGAAGTGTTGGAGGTCATTCGCACCGGAGTCTCCTTGATGATCGCCGCGATGTCGGCGGACGGTGTCGGTGTCATCGGCGGCGTGGAACAGACTGGCAGGGGCTACGAGGACATTGACGGCCGTCTCAACGCCTTGGAAGTCAGGACAGAAAGACAATACTAAACTGAACACGTGAATGGGACTCAGGTTGGCGCTATCAATATTCATCACGGCAGTGGCGTCTTTGCTTTGCTCCGTTCCCGCATGGTCGGACGGGACTCTTTCCTGCATGAAATGCCTGAATGTGGAGGACGGCCTGTCACAAAGCATGGTTTACTGCATACATCAGGACAGCCGTGGCTTTATGTGGTTCGGCACTCAGGATGGCCTGAACCGTTACGACGGACATGAGATAGTGGTGTTCAGAAGGAATCCGGATGATCCTCAATCTGTCGGAAGCGACAACTATTTCACCATTTTCGAGAATGATGACCATAAGCTTTGGCTTGGCACTTTCAATGGGGTGTTCATATATGATCCTCGGCTTGAGAAATTCACGTTCTTTGATGCCCATACCGAGGAGGGCAAGGCTGTAGGCGGCAAGGCTAGAAGCATCTGCAGGGATCGTTCGGGAAATGTCTGGATCGCCTGCCAGAATGGTGAGGTGTTCAGATATGACTCTGAGGGTGGACTTGTGGAATTCAATCTTGAGAAATTACTCGGCATGGACGCCACTGTGCCGATCAATCTCCGACGTATAGAGACGGATTCCAAAGGAAAGGTCTGGGTGGCGACATACGGGAACGGTGTGTTGTGCCTTGATCCGGAGGCCTCATCCGTGACTCGCTTCGTCATCAGTGAGACTGACCCCGAAATGAACGATGTGAACACATTGTACATTCTCTCGGATAACAATATCCTTTTGGGCACTTCGGCCAAGGGGGTTCAGTCGCTTGACTGCAAGAGCGGGAAAATCACTCCTTTTCTTGAAAGAGAGCCTGTCAGCGGGAACACTCTTTTTGTCCGCCAGATCATAGGATGCTCCGACAAGATGATCTGGATAGGCACGGAGTCCGGGGTGTATGTCTATAATATGAAATCATCCAGAGTCTCGTCGTTGAACCATACCTACGGAGACCCGTACTCATTGTCGGACAACGCTGTCCATTCGATTTATGAGGATCGGGACGGAGGAGTTTGGGTAGGGACTTATTTCGGCGGGGTCAATTATATTCAGAAATCGCCGGAGTTCGAGAGATTCTACAATATTCCCGGAAAGAACACCATTGGCGGCAAGAGGATAAGTGAGTTTTGTCAGGGTGATTCCGGAATGATGTGGATAGCGACCGAGGATGCCGGATTGTTCAGCTTCGATCCAGGGAGCAGGTCGTTTTCAGCGGTCAATGTCCCTGCCGGGAACATCCATGCGCTGATGTATGACAGCGGCAGACTTTGGGTCGGGTCATTCGCCGAGGGACTTTTCATCATGGACACATCCACGGGAAGGATCCGTCGGCTGGGAATGTCATCCGGTCAGGCTGGCATGAAGAACAACTCAATCTATGCTGTCTTCAAGGATTCATGGGGAACAGTCTGGATCGGGATGATGTCCGGACTCTATCGTTATGTGTCAGGGGAGGACATCTTTGAGGAAGCAGGCCCTGACGGGCCGTCTGACGTGCAGGTGAATGACATCGTTGAAGACGCGGGTGGCCGCCTGTGGTTTGCCACTATGGGTGAAGGAATATATTCGTACGACAGGCAGACAGGTGTTTGGCGGCGTTACATGAATGTGTCCTCGTCGTACGGTACTTCCGGAAGTTATGTCGCCTGCCTTTTGGAGGATGGCCGCGGAAGGCTGTGGGCCGGCACCGAGGGGGACGGTCTTTGCCTGTATGACAAGGACACGGATTCTTTCTCATCGGTCATCAACACCAGGAACGGTCTTTTGAGTGATGTCGTGTCCTGTCTTGAATGTGACCGGAGCGGAAACATCTGGGGAGGCACCAACAAGGGGCTTTTCCGCATGGATGCGGTGACTTTCGGAGTGAGGACCTATACCCATTCCAACGGTCTGCCGTCAGACCAGTTCAACTACAAGTCATGTTTCATGGACATTGCGGGGAAGATGTATTTCGGCAGCATAAACGGCTTCGTGTCTTTTGTTCCTGAGCGGATGTCCAAGGAGAACCGGAGGCCGGAGGTCTGCATGACCGACCTTCTTGTGAATAACCGGAAGGTTAGACCGGGAGATCAGTACGGACTGCTTGACTCTTCGATCATGGACACAAAACGTCTTGTCGTGCGTCCGGGTATCAAGAACTTCACATTGTGCATGACGGAGATCAACTATGTGCCGGCGCACAACACAAACTGGTACTACAGTCTTGAGAACTGGGACAGGCAGTGGATCCCCGCCAAGATGCCGGCCAGGGTGACATATTCAAACCTTCCGGCAGGAAAGTACGTCCTTCATGTCCGGGCGGACAACATTGACTCGACCGACGCCGCATCCTTGGAGATAGTGGTCAAACCTCCGTTCCACAGAACCACTTTCGCTTATGTGATGTATTTCGTCCTCATGACATGTGCGTCGGGTGTCGGTTTCTCTTTGGCCAAGAGAAAGATGGAACGAGAGAAGGAAGAAGGCGAGCGGAGACGCAATGAAGAGAAGGAAAGGGAAATCTACAAGGCGAAGATAACGTTCTTTTCAAACATAACCCACGAGATAAGAACACCTTTGAGCCTGATGAAGATGCCTTTGGAAGAAATCATCAGTCATCGGACAAAATCGGATGCGGATTATGACAACCTGCTTATCATAAGGGACAACACAGACCGTTTGATGAATCTGGTGAATCAGTTGCTTGATTTCAGGAAGGTGAATGGCAGCGGGATCGAGCCGCAATTTGTCCGCGCGGATTTGACCAAGGTCCTCGGGGGAGTGGTTCATAGGTTTCTTCCGTCCGCCAGACTGAAGGGCTGTGATCTGGAAAGTGACATCCCTGAATCTCTTATGGCGGATGTTGACGTGGAAATGTTTGTCAAGATTGTGAGCAATCTGCTTTCCAATGCCCTCAAGCATGCCGACGGCCACATCTGGATCACCATGGCGCAGGTGGCGGACAGTTGTGAGATTTCCGTGACCAATGATGGCGACAGGATTCCTCCTGAACTTTCGGAGAAGATATTTTCTCCGTATTTCAAGGTGGATGAGAATTCCGACGGCTTTGGAATAGGTTTGCCTTTCGCCAGATCAATGGCTGAGATTCATAAGGGAAGCCTGGGGTTGACGGATGGGCCTGACGGGATGACCCGGTTCACAATAACACTGCCTCTTGAGCAGGAGAATGCGTTCAGGTGTCTGGATAATGTTCTTGAGGCGCCTGAAATCGTGACGGGCGGTTCATCGACGGATTCTGAAAAGACTCTGCTTCTTGTTGAGGACGATATGCCGTTTGTGGATTTCATAACCAGACATCTGAGCGGGAAATACAATATCATCAAGGCGGGAGGCGGGAAGCGCGCTCTTGAGATCTTGTCCAATAACCATGTCGATCTGGTGCTCTCGGATGTGGTTATGCCCGGCATGAATGGAATCGAGCTTTGCAGGGCGATCAAGGGCGATCCGCGTCTCAGGCATATTCCTGTGATATTCCTGACAGCGGAGGTCTCTCCTCAGTTCAAGGCCGACGCCGCGTTGGCTGGTGCGGATGACTATCTGGGAAAGCCGGTTTATATGGACTTCCTCGTCAGCAGCATTGAGAACCAGCTCAGGAACGGTTACGTTTCCGAGACAATAAGGAACATCGGAGAGACTGAACCAAGCAATCTTGTCTATACCAAGGCTGATGAAAGTTTCCTGAACGCTTTGACGCAACTTATCAACGACCATCTTGAGGAGGCGGACTTGGATGTCAACAAACTCGCTTCATTGATGAATATGAGCCGTGCCACACTTTACAGGAAAGTGAAGGAGTCTCTCAAGGTGACGCCTAATGACTTTATTCGCGTCGTAAGGCTCAAGAAAGCGGCGGAACTCTTGCGGCAGAAAGAGTATCGGATAAATGAAATCGCCTACATCACAGGCTTCAGTTCGTCATCATATTTCTCACGGTGCTTTTATCGGCAATATGGTGTACTGCCAAAGGATTTCTGCTAAGAAAGCCCTCTGGGGGAGTGTTTGGGACACGATTTTGATATTTTATGAAACGATTTTGACCCGTTTTGAGACGGGTTTTATCTTTTTTTGCACACAGAAATATCAATGAAAATGAAACCACTGAAGACCATTGTCTCGCTTTGCATGCTTTGGCTGGCCATGGCCGGTTACGCGAAAGCTGACGCCACGCTGAATGAACCCATCAGTTTTTCAAGTGTAACCGTTGAGGATTCATTCTGGCAGCCCAGAATTAAACGGCTCTCCGAAGTGACCGTCCCGTTTTGCCTTGACCAGTGTGCCAAAAAGACGCACAGGGTCGATAACTTCGCCATAGCGGCGGGGGTAAGGGAAGGTCGTTTCGAGGGTCTTTTCTATGACGATTCCGATTTGTACAAGATGATAGAAGGTGCGTCCTATTCTCTTCAGAACACTCCGGACAAGGTGTTGGAGTCTCAATTGGACAGCATCATCGCCTTGATCGCCGGAGCGCAGGGAAAGGATGGCTACATCAACACCTACTACACGTTAAAGATGCCTGGCAAGCGCTGGACTGACATGGACAAGCATGAGATGTACTGTGGCGGGCATCTTATCGAGGCTGGCATCGCCTATTATAAAGCCACAGGCAAACGCGTGCTGCTGGATGTGGCCGAAAGATTCGCGGAATATCTTGTCTCGGAATTCGGTCCCGGCAAAAAGGATTGGGTTCCAGGGCATCCCGAAATCGAGCTTGCCTTGATCCGCCTTTATCATGAGACGTCCAAGAAAGAATATCTGGATCTGGCTCATTTCCTGTTGGAGGAAAGAGGCCGCGGCAAAGCCGACTGGAAGGCGTATGACTATTATATTGACAAAGTTCCTGTCGCGGAACTTAGCAAGATCGGAGGCCATGCAGTGCGCGCGATGTATCTGCTTACCGGAATGGCTGACTATTCGGCGACTTCCGGAGACACTTCTTACATCGCCGCTTTGGACAGGCTTTGGGATAATGTGGTGAAGACCAGGATGTATCTGACCGGCGGGATCGGCTCCTCGCGCCGCAATGAAGGCTTCACCGAGGACTATGACCTGCCGAACAAGGACGCCTATTGCGAGACCTGCGCCTCCGTCGGAATGGTGATGTGGAACCAGCGCATGAATATGCTCAAAGGGGAGTCCCGGTATGTGGATGTCTTGGAACGCGCGATGTACAACGGCGCGCTTGCGGGAATATCCTTGTCCAGCGACAGGTTCTTCTATGTCAATCCTTTGGCTTCGGACGGCGATCATCACAGAAAGCCTTGGTACGGCACTGCCTGCTGCCCGAGCCAGATCTCAAGGTTCCTTCCGTCAGTCGGTGGCTACATCTATGCCCGGTCGGATGATGCGCTGTGGGTCAATCTTTATGTGTCCGGCAAGGTGGAGACGGAGATCTCAGGCGTGAAGACAACATTCAGCCAGAAAACCGAATATCCTTGGGACGGAACTGTCTCGATGACAGTCTCTCCGGAGAAAAAGACCGCTTTCGCCGTCAGACTTCGCATCCCTGGCTGGTGTGAGGAATATAATGTCTCTGTCAATGGAAAGAAGGTCCGGTACGTTCTGGACGGAGGCTATGTGGTGCTTGAAAGAAAATGGAGGAAAGGCGACCGGATTGTCTTTGAAATGAATATGCCGGTGAAGGTTGTCACCTCCGATCCTAAAGTGAAGGCCAACATTGGAAAGCGCGCCATACAGAGAGGTCCGATCGTCTATTGCATGGAGCAGGTGGACAACGCTGGTTTTGATGCCATAAGGCTCACGTCGGATGATGTTTTCCAGTGCGTGTTCGAGCCGGAGACACTTGGTGGAGTATGCACGGTCACAGCCTCTTCAAACGGGCGTTCCGTCAGGTTTGTCCCGTATTACGCATGGGACAACAGAGCTCCGGGCAAGATGAAGGTCTGGGTGGAATACGAATCAAACACTATTGACAAACAATCAAGATTGCGGCCGACCGCTTATCAGGAACTGCCTTTGGGAGCGGTCAAGGCCGAAGGCTGGCTTAAAGAGATGCTGCTCAGGCAAAGTAACGGGATGACATCCCGGATGGATGTCCTTTATCCTCAGGTGATGGGGGACAGAAACGGATGGTTGGGAGGAGACGGAGACCAATGGGAAAGAGGGCCGTATTGGATTGACGGTCTTCTGCCGCTGGCGTATATTCTTGATGATCAGGATTTGAAGGACAAGGCCAAGCCGTGGATAGAGTGGGCTTTGGCAAGCCAGCGTGAGGATGGTTTCTTCGGCCCGGACCGGGACTATCCCTACGAGAGTGGACTTCAGAGAAACAATTCACATGACTGGTGGCCAAGGATAGTGGTCCTGAAGGTTCTGCAGCAGTATTGGTCGGCGACAGGTGACGAAAGGGTGATTGATTTCATGCGCAGGTACTTCAGGTACCAGCTCGCGACATTGCCTGAGACACCTCTTGGCAGGTGGACTTTCTGGGCGGAATACAGGGCCTGTGACAATCTGAACATGGTGCTGTGGCTTTATGATGTCACCAAAGAGTCTTGGTTGATTGATCTTGCCGGCGTTCTTCATGCTCAGGGACACGATTATGTCAAGATGTTTCTGGAAAGTGACGACCTTCACAGACTGAGCACCATCCACTGCGTGAATCTTGCGCAGGGCATCAAGGAACCGGTGGTTTATTGGAGGGTGGATCCGGATCAGAAGTATCTGGACGCTGTTGACAAGGCGTTCTCGGACATCCGTCAGTACAACGGTTTCCCGAACGGAATGTTCGGCGGTGACGAGGCTCTTCACGGCAACAATCCGACGCAGGGCTCGGAGTTGTGCTCGGCGGTTGAGCTGATGTATTCTCTGGAAGAGATGGCGAAGGTTACCGGTCGGCTTGAATATGTTGACCATCTGGAACGTATCGCTTTCAATGCCTTGCCGTCCCAGATAACGGATGACTTCACGGCGCGTCAGTATTTCCAGCAACCCAATCAGGTCATGGTGACCAGGTGTATTCATAATTTTGACATCAACCACGGGAACACAGACCTTGTGTTTGGCCTTTTGACCGGCTATCCTTGCTGCACATCGAACTTGCACCAAGGCTGGCCCAAGTTTACCCGTAATCTTTGGCTGTCGTCTCCTGACGGAGGTCTTGCCGCTCTGGCATATTCCCCGTCCTCCGTCAGAAAGAGCTTCTCCGGGGTTGATGTCTTGATTATGGAGAAGACCCGTTATCCAATGGACGGAAGGATTGATTTTGAGGTTTCTGTCCCATCTGGTGGCAAAGTGTCGTTCCCTTTGCATCTGCGCGTTCCGTCATGGAGCGTCAGACCGAGCCTGACAGTCAACGGAGAACCGGTTTCTGTCACGGTGGGCAGCATGGCTGTCCTGGACAGGGAATGGTCTGACGGCGACCGTGTGGTGTTGGATCTTCCGATGGAGGTGTCTTTGAGTGAATGGTATGAGAATTCCGTGGCGGTG
This sequence comes from uncultured Alistipes sp., assembly GCA_900544195.1. Lineage (GTDB taxonomy): Bacteria > Bacteroidota > Bacteroidia > Bacteroidales > UBA932 > Cryptobacteroides. The sequence continues at coordinate 24,086 of UQUJ01000001.1, forward strand.
GAGAGGGGCCCGCTGGTGTACGCTTTGAAGATGAAGGAGAAGTGGGTCAAGTGTGACATTGGGGAAGAGAATTCCATTTATGGCAATGACTATTGGGAGGTGCTCCCGGAATCTCCGTGGAACTATGGAATAATCGATCCCGCCAAATCCTCCCTGTCAGATTGCTTTGAGGTGAAGGTGGATGAGAAACTCCTTGACAGTGAATGGTATTGGAATCCTGAGTCGGCTCCGGTGTCAATCATGGTCAACGCCAAACGGATCCCTTCATGGACTCTCTACAACAGTATGGCCGGCCCGCAGCCTTACAGCCGCATGTATGGCCCGGACACCAAGGATGTCCCGGTGGAGCGCATCACGCTGATTCCATACGGATGCACTACTTTGAGAATTTCGGAGTTCCCCGTCATCAAGGAATAAATATAGCAATTAATTACCAATCTTATTTAATCATTTATGAATCCAAAACAAATCAGAGTCGGCCTTTTGTCCTTGCTGGCGCTCTTTGCGATGGCACTTGATGTGTCTGCGCAGAAGAGGACGGTTTCCGGACACGTCACTGACACAGAGGGAGTTCCTATGGTGGGTGTAGGAATTCTGGTCAAAGGAGAAGGGCGAGGTGTCATTTCGGGCCAGGACGGAAGCTGGTCCATTTCAGTATCTCCTGAAAATGTCCTTGAGTTCTCTTTGCTGGGCTTTCAGACACAGGAGATCACGGTCGGAGACAGGACTGTCATTGATGTCAGACTGGAATTGAAGGCCAATGAGCTTGACGATGTCACTGTCGTGGCTTTCGCGAAGCAGAAGAAGGAGAGCATCATCGCTTCCGTCTCGGCGGTTAATCCTAAGGAACTTAAAATCCCTTCAAGCAACCTGACGACGGCTTTGGCCGGACGTGTCTCCGGAGTGATCTCATATCAGGTCAGCGGAGAGCCGGGCCAGGACAACGCCCAGTTCTTTGTCCGTGGAATCTCGTCCTTTGGAGCCTCGGCGAAGAAGGATCCGCTTATCCTGATTGACAACATTGAGATGTCGTCCTCTGATCTGGCACGTCTGACCACTGACGACATCGCCAGCTTCTCGGTGATGAAAGACGCCACGGCGGCCGCTCTTTACGGCGCCCGTGGAGCCAACGGTGTCATCCTCATAACCACCAAGAGCGGAATGGAAGGCAAGGCGAAACTGAATTTCCGTTACGAGACCTCCATCAGCCAGCCGACCCGTGAAGTGGAGTTCGCTGATCCCGTGACTTACATGTCGCTACACAATGAGGCGGTCAAGACCCGCAATCCGATCGCTCCGGCTCCATATTCACAGGAGAAGATCGCCAACACCAGACTCGCGGACCGCAACACGAATGTGTTTCCGGCGACGGACTGGTACGATATGCTGTTCAAGCCGGCCACAGTCAACCAGCGGTTCAATTTCAACCTCAGCGGTGGTGGCCAGATTTCGAATTATTATATTTCCGGAGCCTACACCCGTGACAACGGAGTGCTGAAATCGGACTCGAACAACAACTTCACCAACAACATCAATCTGAACAAGTATGTGCTGAGGGCCAATTTCAACGTGAATGTGACGAAGAGCACCAAGGTGACAATCCGCCTTCACGGAGCGTTCGATGACTATCAAGGGCCGCTTCAGGGCGGAAGCGAGCTTTACGAGATGGCGATGAACGCCAACCCTGTGGCTTTCCCGGCTTTCTACCGCACTGACGACGGTATTCTGGAGCCGCGCAAGCACACGATGTTCGGAACGAACGATGACAACACTTATGTGAACCCGTACGCGGAGATGGTCAAGGGGTTCAAGCAATATTCATCCTCGACCATGCTCGCGCAGGTGGAAGTCCGGCAGGATTTCAGTGAATTGATAACCAAAGGCTTGTCGGGAAGGGTGCTTGTCAACACAGACCGGTATTCCTATTTTGATGTCCGCCGTGAGTCAAAGCCTTATTTTTATTCTTTGGCCACATATGACAGGGACAACGGTTTCTATACCGTCCGTTCCGTCAACGAAGGCAGCAACGCCCTGTCTTACACGGAAGGAGCGAAGGATGTCAATTCTTCCCTCTACATGGAGGCGGCCATTGACTATGCCCGTAAATTCAAGGACAGGCACAATGTTACAGGACTTCTGGTCTACACAATGCAACAGCGCCTTTACGGCAACGCCGGCTCACTTCAAAAATCTCTCCCTTACAGGAATATGGGACTGGCCGGCCGTTTTACCTACGACTATGACAGCCGCTACTTCATGGAGGCGAACTTTGGCTACAACGGTTCGGAGCGCTTCAACGCCAAGCATCGCTGGGGGTTCTTCCCTTCGGCCGGTCTGGGCTACATCATCTCCAATGAGAAATTCTGGGAGCCTCTCAAGAACACGGTCTCTTTGCTTAAACTCAAGGCCACATACGGTCTTGTCGGAAATGACGCCATAGGCAACGAAAGGTTCTTCTATCTCTCGAATGTGGATCTCAACAGCAGTCTCCACGGCATTTCGTTCGGCACGACCATCAACACCACGAAACCGGGGGTGTCCATCTCCCAGTATGCCAATCCGGAGATCACTTGGGAGATTTCCCGAAAGATGAACCTCGGTGTCGAACTTGGACTGTTCGATGACCTGAACGTCCAGTTTGACTACTTCACGGAGAACAGAAGCAATATCCTTATGCCGCGCGCCTATATTCCTTCAACCGCAGGCTACGAGGCGACCATCAGCGCCAACATCGGCGAAGCTGTGGGACATGGATGCGAGGTGGCTGTGCAGTACAATCATTCCTTCGCGAACGGGATGTGGATTATGGGCAACGGCAACTTCACCTACGCCACCAGCGAGTACAAGTTCTACGAGGAGCCCGACTATGCTGACACGCCTTGGCTTTCCCACAAAGGCCGCTCGCTCGGTCAGGTCTATGGCTATGTCGCCGAACGTCTGTTCGTTGACGATGCCGAGGTCGCCAATTCTCCTCTCCAGAATTTCGGAGGAAATGTCCCGACCCAGGCCGGTGACATCAAGTACAAGGACATCAACAACGACGGCATCATCAGTGAGCTGGACAAGGTGGCCATCGGTTACCCTGTGACCCCGGAAATCATCTACGGATTCGGTGTCTCCCTTGGCTACAAGGGATTTGACCTGTCCTGCTTCTTTCAGGGTTCAGGCCGTTCCTCCTTCTGGATAGATCCCGCGAAGGTCTCTCCTTTCAAGGGTGGCCAGCGCGCCTTGATGAAGAGCATCGCGGATGATGTCTGGACCGAGGAAAACCGGAACATCCGTGCTTTCTGGCCACGTCTTTCGGAGGAACAGAACGCCAATAACAGCCAGGTCAGCACGTGGTTCATGAGAGATGGCTCGTTCCTGCGCCTGAAGTCGGCGGAGTTCGGCTACACGATTCCGGACAAACTCTCAAAGAAGCTGGGAATTAATATGACACGAATATACTTGAGCGGAAGCAACCTTCTTACATTCAGTAAATTCAAGTTGTGGGATCCAGAGATGCAGGGCAACGGTCTCGGCTATCCGATCCAGCGTGTATATAACCTTGGTGTTCACGTCACTTTCTAATACCGACGAAAAATGAGAATGAATATTACACATAGAGCGAAGGCCGCGGTGATGGCTGTCCTGACATTATTCTTCACGGCATCCTGCGATTACCTTGACGTGGTTCCGGATGACATCCCGACTCTGGACCATGCGTTCGAGGACAAGGCGCAGGCCGAGAAATATCTCTACACTTGTTACGGCTACCTGCCGGAATACATGAGTCCGGCGAAGGACCCGGCTATAATGGGTTCGGGAGAATTCCTTTCCTACACAACCGGTAACGGGGCTATCAGCCTCTACAATCTGGCTCTCATCACAGGCGGGCAGAACATCAGCGCCCCGATCTGCAACAATTGGGAGACTGACACATGGTACTATTCCCCGTACCAGGCCATCCGTGTCTGCAACACTTTCCTTGAGAAAATCGACGAGCCTTTTGACCTTGACAACATCACCAAGACCAGATGGGTGGCCGAGGTGAAGTTTCTCAAGGCCTACTACAACTATTGTCTGATCCGGATGTACGGCCCGATAGTGATCCAGGACACAAACCATGATGTCAACGCCGAGCCTGACGCCGTCCGGGAGTACCGCACTCCTTTCGATGAGTGCATCGACTATGTTGTAGCCCTTCTGGACGAGGCCACCCCGGATCTTCCGTTGAGGATCGAGAAGGAGACGGAGGAGCTAGGCCGTGCCACACAGGCTATCGCCAAGGCTGTGAAAGCCAAGGTTCTTGTCATGGCCGCTTCGCCGTTGTTCAATGGTAATCCTCTCTACGCCAATATCGTGGATGGACGAGGTGTGCGTCTTTTCCCGGAGGCCGGAGAGAAGGCCGAGAAATGGAAAAGGGCGGAGGCCGCGCTCAAGGATGCCATAGAGACTGCTGAGTTGGCCGGGAACGACCTCTACACGCTCCGGACACATGCATATTCCTTGAACCAGGAACTTGAGAAACAGTTGGAGATCAGGTACAAGATCTGGGACGCGTGGAACACCGAGACGGTCTGGGGCTACACCCGCACCAGCACGTTCGCCCTGCAGTACAACTCAATGCCCCGTCTTACCGCGGACGCGTTGAAGAACTCTTATGTGAAAGGTGGGTCTCTGGCCCCTACATCGTTCGTGGCTGATCTCTACTACACCGAGAACGGGGTTCCGATGGCAGAGGACAAGACATTCGACTACGAGCATAGGTTCGATCTCCGCGCGGCGGACGAGTCGGAGAAATGGAAAGTCTCCACCTCTGTGGACGCAGCCACCGGAGAACCTTTTGTCACGGCCAGGATGCACTTCAACCGTGAGCCACGTTTCTACGCGTCGCTGGGATTTGACGCGGCCCTTTGGTGGGGCAACGGCAAGTATGACATCACAAAGTATGACGAACTTTACAAACTGGCCGCCAAGTTCTCGCAGCTTCAGGGACAGACATGGGCTTCGTTATATTCAGTGACAGGCTATTTCGCCAAGAAGCTTATCGCGCCGGAGACGACGTTCAACGCTTCAAGTTTCTCCACTGAGCCGGCTCCATTCCCGATCATCCGCATGTCCGATCTCTATCTGCTCTATGCTGAGGTTCTCAACGAGGTCTATGGCCCTACGGATGAAGTGTTCGTCTATCTTGACGCCGTGCGTGCAAAGGCAGGCCTGAAAGGCGCCAGAGAGTCGTGGAGGAACTATTCCACCCAGGCCGCCAAGGTAGAGACAAAGGACGGCTTGAGAAGCATCATCCAGAGAGAAAGGATGATAGAACTCGCCATGGAGGGGCAGAATATGTGGGACATCCGCAGATGGCTCCGCGGAACCGAACTTTGGAATGGACAGACGATGGTCTGGAACGTCAATGAGAAGGCTCCGGCCGCGTATTACAATCAGGTGCCGGTCACATCCGCGCACAAGAAGTTCTCCCAGAGAGACTATCTCTGGCCTATCAGCCAAAGGCAGATGTCAATCAATCCAAAACTTCAGCAGAACTACGGATGGTAAATCTAATCACGATGAATATGAAAAGAATAATATTACTGATGTTTTCCGCCGCTGTGGCGTATTCCTGCGCGGATCAGCCGATTGGCTCCATTCCGATGGATTCCGAGGCTCCGGGGCAGGTGTCGGACGTTAAGGTCACGAATGTTCCGGGCGGGGCGGACCTCTCCTATAAGATTCCTGAAGACAATGATCTTCTTTACGTGAAGGCCACTTATGAGCTGGAAAACGGCACCCAGTCCAGCGTGATGGTGTCGATGTATGAGAACACTTTGAAAATCAGAGGGTTCGCCAAACCGGAAGAGCGCAGGGTGATGATAACTACGGGAGACAGGAGCGGCAATGAGTCGGAGCCGGTCTCAGTCTCCATCTCTCCGATGCGCTCCCCGATCTTCGATGTGCTGGAATCAGTCAGGATGGAAGGTACTTTCGGTGGAGTCAGGTTGGCTTGGAAGAACGAGACCAAGAGCGCCCTGGCGGTGACTCTTCTGAAAAAGGCGGGCTCGAAATGGGAGGAGATCAACACCTACTATTCAGATGCTGACGAAGGACGGCAGGCTGCCCGTGGAATGGATGCCGAGGAGGCTGAGTTCGCTGTGTTCATCAAGGACAGGTGGGAGAACGTCTCGGACACGGTGACCGCCACCCTTACACCACTTTTCGAGGAACAGTTCCCGGTTGGGACCTATAAGAAATATGCCATGGCCGGTGACAGCGAGATTTCTTACGGATGGGATCTCGGATTCGCTTTGGACGGGAACACGACACAGGCTTACGGCTGGTTCTCAAAACCATCTGTCGAAGGTGGAGTCTGGCCGGCAAGATTCACGGTCAGGATCGCCGGAGGCGCGTTGGTCAGCCGTGTCAGGATAATCCAGCGCCATCCGGAGATGTGGGAGAACGGTAATCCTAAGAAATTCAACGTTTATGCTACCAACAATCCGTCTCCGGACGGAAGCAATGACGGATGGACGCTTCTGAAGACATTTACATCCGTCAAGCCATCCGGTTACGATTCCGGACAGTATTCGGATGAGGACCGCTACATCGCCCAGAACGGGGAGGACTTCGAGTTTGACCCGGAGAAGGTTGCCAAGTATGAATATTACCGGTTCGAGTTCGTCGAGAACTGGGGTGGAGACAACACCTTCATCAATCTGTATGAAATATTCTTTTACGGAAAACTCTAAAAGGAATCGAATATATGAACTTAAGAATATTATCGGCTTCCGCCGCCGTTGTGGCTTTGTCCTTGGTGTCCTGTTCGAAAATGAATGACCTCCACAAACCATATCTTGAGAAAGGGGAGACGGTCTATGCCGCCAAGGTGGATTCCGTCAAGGCTCTTGTCGGGGTCAACAGTCAGGTACTCGACATTTTTGTTCCGGCCAACAGGGTCAGTCGTGGTGTTGTCAGATGGAATCTCGGCCAGGATTCGTTGGAGTTCAGTCTTCCGGCGTCACTGGTGTCACCTGTCAGAGTTGTTGTCCCTGGGCTTGAGGAGGGAAACTATACCTACGACATCGTGACTTACGACTCCTACAACAACAAGTCCCTCGCTTATGAGGTCACAAGCAATGTGGTCTCAGAGGAAACCATGGCCGCGCATAAGGACATGATGACCAAGTCTTTGTACTATTCTGAATATGACGCCTGTCTGAAAAAGATAGCCTCGATGTATCCAAAAGCCAAGATCAGCAACGCCCAGAACTTCGGTGGAAGCGCTTGGTTCATGTGGGAGTGCGACCCTCTTCCGGGAGCCAAGGTGGTGTTCCGCTACATCAATCGGGACAATGTCTGGACAACCAGGGAATTCGCAGGAGAGAACATAAAGAAGAAGGCATGGGAGTCTTCCCTGAAGGATGCCCTATGCGAGCCGAAGGACCAGGTCGTGTTCTACTACCACACGGTTTACGAAAACCTTGGTTTTGTGCATAAGGTGTCACACCGGGTTGACCTTGGCGAGGAGTACGCGGACCGGTGGTACGACTACGAGGCCGAGATCAGGATTGACAGTTACTCCTACCCGGAGGCTTCTGACAATTGGTAATGGGTAGACGAGCATGAAAGGTCGAATCAATCTACTTTGTGTCAGCCTTCTTTCGTTGTTGCTCTGCAATTGTGGTGGATCCTCTTCCGAACCGGAACCTGTTCCGGCTCCGGAAGGGGACTACATCAACCGGGAGGAGACATTCGGATCCTATCAAGGGTGGAGATTCAGGTGCAAGGTGTTGGCTGAAAGCAGGACGGTCGAGAAATTCGGTGGCAGACTGGACTTCATGAAAAAGGTTGACGGCCTTATGGAGAAAGCCAGCGAACGGTTCCGGGTCAAAGGCATAAATGATTCCCAAGGCAACAGGGTTCTGTTCTACATGTCTGAATTCGAGGTGTTTGACGGCAGGTCTGGCGACCGGCTCAACGAGCCGATGCGCGGCAATGAATCCTATGATCTGAAGATAGTGATCAATGCGACCGCCACCTCCTCTGACAAGTCTGGAGGTTTTGTCGGCTCTCCTTGCCTTTCCATCGGACTGGACAGATCCGAGCCGTTTTCCGACGAGTCCCTGATGGATCTGGTCTATTGTCTGGGGCTTTCAAGAGGTGTCGTCGCGCTGGATGAGGTCGAGATCCACAATGGCTCTGTCAACAACCCTGTCAACGGTCAGGATTTCTATGCTGTCCCATGCATAATGAACGACAGGAAATCCACCTCTGTATGGTCGGAATATTCCAAGTCCGTGATCAACGCCTCTGGCGACAAGAGAGTCGCCGCGCACAGGGATTATCTGCCTTCAGGCTTCAGGGCTCAGGTGTTGACATCCGAAGGGCAGGTGGCGAAGGACGCTGTCCTGCGTTTCTATCCTGTGTATCCCGGCAGCGGGAAGGTGGATGACACCCCGCTCTTTACCGGCTCGCTGTCTGCTACCGGAAACTATGTGTTCGCCTCGAATCCGTTCCTCCTTGACGAAGGGCGTAAGGAAGTGTTCAATTATTTGGTAGAAGTTGTTTACGAGAGGTATAAGTTCTATTCATGGATGCCGGTTTACGAGACAGAACAAGCCTGCGTCTCGGATCCCGGAATGTCATATACCTACAAGATCAAGCTTCCGAAGATCGATGAGAACACTTATTATGTTCCAGATGGTGACTATGTTGACAGGAATGTCGAGTTTGACCGTCTTCAAGGGTGGAAATTCCGCTGCAAGGTGTTTGTGGAGAAACAGACGATGGCCGACCACGGTGGCAGAATGGAGGTTCTCAAGAAGATGGACAAACTGATGAAGGATGCGAGCGCATATTTCCAAGTCAAGGGTATAAATGACGCCGGAGGCAATCAGTTCCATTTCTACATGACTGAAATGCTTCCGTTCGAGGGGCGTTCCTCGGCTTTGATGTACGACAAATCCGGAGAGTCGGATCTCAGTTACGATGTCCGGGTCATAGTCAACGCTCATGCCGCCGACGGTGATGTCTCCGGAGGCTGGCTGCCGGCTCCCTACCTTTCGGTAGGCCACGATTTCAGTGGCCTGTTCCAAGGCTACGCCGTGGACGCGTTGGTGCACGAGTTCGGGCATTCCAGAGGCATGATCGACTTGTATGCCACCGAGGTGAAGGAGGCTTCCGGCAATCCGATCACCGGAGAGACTTACAAGGCTCAGAAAGGAATAATGAACTACCCTTACGGCGAGACCGTGTGGACAGAATATTCCAAGATGATGATCAACGCTTCCGCGGACAAGAGAATCTGCATAAAGCACCATACCTTCCTTTCGGAGACCTTCAATGTGAAGGTGGTGAAGAAGGACGGCTCGCCTGTAGCGGGGGCGTTGCTGAAATTCTATCCGGTCGAGGGCTATAGCTACAAGGTTACACCGACCCCTCTATACGAAGGTGAGACCTCCGGCGAGGGAATATTCCGGTTCCAGTCGAATCCTTTCATAAAGCCCGGTCAGAGCGACAGAGGCAACAACATATTCAATTTCTATGTCGAGATTGAATATGACGGTGTCAAGACCTATCGCTGGATGCCGATCCATGACGCTGAGCTTGAATATGGGACAAACGGCAGCAACACACTGGTGTTCAGTCTGGATTAACAGGACTTGTCACGGCCTGACATATTCATTTGAAAACATTTTAGTAACATGAAAAAAATAACCTGCATCATCTTAAGGAATCTTTTCGGTCTATCTCTCTTTTCTCATCAGTCATGTGCCACCGGCACACTCCTTCTTCAAAAAAAGATCTATCCTCGAAAATCTTCTCTTAATCTGAAGCAACTTATTTTTTCATGTTCCTTAATCTGGGAGATGGTAGTGCGGCATCAAAGCAATTTTCTTCCATATACGGTCGAAAGCCGATGCCTATTACGAACCTTGGAGCAAGGCCATAACCGGCGAGTCGGGCAACGAAGGCTATATGGCATAAAGAAAGAGGGTGACTTTTAAGTCCGAATGGACTTTCTAGTCACCCTCTCGCTTATGGTATCAGGATCTAATTCTTCTTTCTGACGATCCAGGTCCCCGAATTTTCAGTACTTTCGACTGATTCGTATCCTTCTGCTACCCAGTTGGCAGGTTCGCCATTGATAGTGTCGCCGGTACTTGCTGCCGGATTGAATCCCACGAAGGTTCCTCCCTTTATGGTGATCTTGCATCTTGCTATTTCCTCGTCCATACAGTTGATAAGATACTGAGCACTAGCACCATCTGCCGCCTTAAAGATTCCTCCGTTTATTTCAAGTTCGGCGTGGTCATATTGATCCATCGGCATAAGGTAAATCGCAGGCGAGTTATTTCGGCTCTTGTCGGTTCCTGAAACGAATGTGCCATCGTTTATTACCAGTTTTCCGTCCCAGACTGTAATAGCTGCAGCAAACTCGCTTGACTTTCCGCCTTCGATGCGGATGTCCTTACTGTCGATGGTGAGCGTCTGCCCTTTTCCATTTACGAGAATGGTTTCATCGCTGTTTTGTCCACCACGAATTATGCCGTTACCGTTTATGACGTTAGTTCCGTTATCCTGGCAGAAGTGCAGGAGAGGCATTTGGAGGTCGCCTTCCATAAGAACGCCATTCGCCATAGCAAGCGTGAAATCCTTCTGAATCTTTAGCTGGTTCCTCGGTGCGACAGGGTAATCGATTGTAATGGTCCCATTATTCTCAACAGAAGAAACGGCATCGATGAGCTTAGTCTCGTTAGTTATGACCTTATATGCGAGAGGAGATTCGTTGGTTTCTGCATAAGAGTATGTCGACGGTACATAGATCTTTCCGGCATCGTCTGAATACTTTCCTCCGTAGATGGTTATGGCTGCATTTTCCAGAGCAGGGTAGTCGCAGGCCTTGTCGATATAGACAGTCTTGCAAGGCACGTTCGTTCCGCTGTCTGGTACTTTGCCGACGCGATCGCCTCCTGTGGTGATGATCTCAGCATCGTTAATGACGATGTTACCTCCGCGACTAAGGATGCCGACTCCGTTCTCAATGTTGATTTTTGCAGCATTGATGGTGATGTCGTCCTTCCACGGAGCATATATACCGCAGGCTACGTTAGCAGCTTTGGCCGTGTATCCGTTAATTACAGGAATGCCACTTTTTGATGACTTATCGATAATTATCGTATTGCCTTTATCACGAGCCTCAGTTGTATTCGCATAGTTGATACTTCCATTACCGGCTATAACCGCGTTATTCGTAGCAGTGAAAGAGCCGCCGTAGATGGTGATGGTGCAGCCGGTCGCCGTGCCTGTGCATACAGCGCCCTCGACAGAAGTTACGGTACAGTCGTTGAGGTATATTTTAGCGCCTTTAGCGTGGGAGTCTAATTTGACTCCGACAAATTTCTTCGAATCGATGGTTCCGTTCTTGAGACGTACTTCGCCTTGCTTTACGATGACGGCACATTCGCCTTCGTTCTCAGAAGTGATGCTGTGTCCGTTAAGATCCAGAATGAGTTCTGCATGCCTAGGTAGTGTATTTGTTATCGTAAGAGGACCTTTGACTTCGCTTTCTAAAGTGATGGTAGACTTCTTTCCGGTATTAATTACAGTCGCGATAGCCTCTTCGATGGAACCGAACTGCCTGCCATTTATAGATGCTACGCTTTTGAAAGTCTTGGCGCTTTCTGTCTTGATGAGTACGGTCGAGTTCTTCTGGATGTTGCAGTCACCTAAGGTCTTCTGGAGTAATACTATGGATGTACCGTCGGACTTGTGAGCTGTTATAGTAAGTTCCTTACCCGAAAGGTCTACCGGAGCTGTGGTGAAGAAGGCCCTAGAGTATTCGCCCTTATCGAAATCAAATCCAGCTGCGGTTCCAAGGGTTAAAGTTAACGAAGTGCTGTATTTGTTACCGCTAATTGCAGAAGTAGTGGCGTCAAGAGTGCAACTGCTTGTAAAGAGTGGATCTGTCGTAGAGAGGGTGAGTGATGTTATGCCCTTAGTCTCTTCGGTGAAGAGATGCTCTACTACTATCCAGCCTACCTGGTTCTTCAGATTGAACTCCAGACTGTTGGCTCCGCTTGCCTTTGTGGCTTTCGCACAGGCATAGTCGTAATATTTTAGCATCGCAGTACTGTTCTTCACATCTTGCCTCTGGCCTTCGAATGTCATCGGAATGGATCTGAAATCGGAAGTGATGACGAAGTTATAGGCAGGAATGAAGGCATAGTAGTTTATGCCGTCCATAAGTTGGAATCCTTTGCTTTCAAGCTTGGATGAGGCTCCTACGGGTGTAATGGTGCGAAGAAGTGCTGCATCTGACTTTCCTTTATTACCTTCTCTTCCGAATACGACCACGTTCTCATTAGATCCCCAAGAGAATTTCAGGGCATTATTATCCCAGCTAAGGGACTTGGTCTGGAATGGTAGAGCCGGTTGTTCGATGGTGGCGAAGATGCCTTCGTCTTCAGGTTCCGGTTCGAGATTCGATGTACATCCGGCCAATGTCGCCAGTGCTGCGGCGATGATTAAAACTTGTCTTTTCATCTTGCTGCTGTTAATTAAATTTCAACTGGTGCATCGGGGTCTTCTCCGGTCACATTTCCGGAAGTGCAGAAGACACCGGCCACGTTGATGTCGACCAGTTCGACTTCCGGCTTTACATAATTGATCTGTACCTGTTTTTCTCTGTTCGCCTTCATAATAATGATAGACTTGTGCCGACTGTCCCGCACCGGCTGTTAATAATTGATTCAATAGGCAAATAATACGATGTGGAACACCGTCAGCCGCTTGTGCAAATATCGATGGTAGCGTGTCTTCCGTAGCCGTGGCGACATTGTAAATGGTTGACACAAAGTGTTATATGCCCACCTATTGCTTGTACTTTACGCAAAGGCGGGCGCTAATATATATATATATATATAATTCTCCAAATTTTTTTCGGATTTTATCCGGAAAAACAAGAAAAACAAACGGCCAAATATTTACCAACTTATTTTTCAACGCTTACTAATAATTCTGTATCTTTGTGCTTTGGTTATCCGCTGGAGATAAGGTTTGTTTTTCAGCGGTCGCTTAGTCCGCGAAAGGAATATGTTTTCAAAGGAACTTAAAGAAGAATGCGGGGTGTTCGGTGTCTGGGGCGTGCCCCACGCCGCCGAGGTGACCTACTACGGCCTCCACTCGCTTCAGCATCGCGGCCAGGAGGGCTGCGGAATCGTCTCGGTCAACGATAATGGAGAACTTCACCGGGTCAAGGGACTCGGGCTCGTGACCGAAGTCTTCAACACCGAGAATCTCGGTTCTCTGCACGGTGACATGGCGGTCGGCCATGTGCGCTACTCCACACACGGCGGAGGCGGCATAGAGAATGTCCAGCCTTTCCTCTTCAGGCACAACAGCGGTGACTTCGCCCTTGTCCACAACGGCAACGTGGTCAATTCCGCCCAGTTGAGAAAGTACCTGGAGGATCGCGGCAGCCTTTTCCAGTCCACATCCGACAGCGAGATCCTGGCCCACCTCATCAAGAAGGAGCCGGTCGAAAGGAACAGCCCGAGAATCATCCCTATCATGGAGGCCCTGAATATGATTGAAGGGGCTTTTGCGTTTATGGTGATGACCAACCACAGGATCTATGCGATGAGGGACAAGTACGGCCTCAGGCCTCTGTCCATCGGGCGCATCGGCGACGGCTATGTCCTCAGCAGCGAGACCTGCGCGTTCAGCGTCGTGGGAGCGGAGTTTGTCCGCGACGTGAAGCCGGGCGAGGTGGTCACGATCGACCACCACGGCATCAGGAGTCGGAAATATTCAGACTACCAGCGTCATGCGATGTGCGCCATGGAATATATTTACTTCTCCCGCCCGGACAGCGACATCGAAGGCCGTAACGTCCATTCTTTCAGGAAAGAGAGCGGAAAGATCCTCTACCGGGAGTCGCACGTGGACGCGGACATCGTGGTCGGGGTTCCGGACTCCAGCCTGAGCGCCGCCTCCGGTTACGCCGAGGCGAGCGGACTTCCTAACGAGATGGGACTCATCAAGAACCGCTACATCGGCAGGACTTTCATCCAGCCGTCGCAGGAGATGAGGGACAAGGGCGTGAAGATGAAGCTTTCTCCTGTGCGGAGCATCGTGAAGGACAAGAGGATAATTCTGGTGGACGACTCGATAGTCCGCGGAACCACGTCCCTGAGGATCGTGAGGATGCTGCGCGAGGCCGGAGCGAAGGAGGTGCACATGAGGATCGCCAGTCCGATGATCAAGAATCCGTGCTTCTACGGAGTGGACATGTCCACCCACAAGGAACTCCTGTGCTATTCAAGAAACCTTGAGCAGGCCCGTCAGGCCATCGAGGCCGATTCGTTGGCATTCCTTTCCGAGGATGGTCTTTTCGAGGCCGGCCACCGCAGTGACCTTTGTCTGGCCTGCTTCAACGGCAACTACCCGACCGCCCTCTACTCCAGCATCGAAGAGGTCAACGAAGAGCATAAGTTTTAGAAGTCTTTCTGATTTGCTATAGATTCCCTTGACGTTCCCGGTGAGTTTCGCCGGGTCGTCAGCGTAGGGGATGCTCCCGGACGCTTATTCCATCCGGTTGTTTTCGTATTTGATTTTAGTTTAGTAATCATAAGTCCACTTGAAAAAGTCGTTTTTGAAAAAACATGTGCCACGCAGATACTTCTGTAAGGGGGAGACTGGCAAATGGCACTTTTTCAGCGCCATATGCATGTAGGCCTTGCAAATGAAGCTGGCAGCAGTGTGAATTGATCTGCTATTTTGATTTTTGGCGCCTTGTGCAAACCCTGTGCAAACCACAGGCACGCAAGTATGGCTCTGGTAATGCTGGGAGGCCATAGTGTGTGGCTGACCCCCATATTCAGAGAGAGGGTCAGCCACAGTGATAGCGGATTGAATACCGTCGGTGGCGTTTTATCGTGTCCGTGGTTTGTAAATGATTGGCATTCTTTGCGGATAATGCCCTTGGAAGCTGTTTTGAATCATTTGAAATGTTCTTTGAGGTGAAAAATCTTCAGACAAACAAGTCAAAACAGCATCTTAGTCATTTTTCTGATTCATTTGATTCCTACTATGTCGAAATGATCACGAAATGATCAGCGGGTTCACACCTACATGGTATCCTCAGAGGCGCGGAGTGGGGCAACACGTTCCCGGAGGTTATGGACATCTCGTTCAGAATTGCAAGGTCAAAGGCTTCCGATGTGGGCGGGGAAGGGGAATCACGTGCAAATCTGTTCCGGGCTGAAGGATAGGGGATGCCCCGCAAGGCCTTCAGGGCTGAATCCGCCAGGACTCGCGGGAACAGAATTGCAGCGGATTGCTGTTAGGGATGGATGTGGGTGCAAATCCATGGAAGAATCATTACAAGAATCATTACAACATCCAGAAGGGGTTGTCGTTATCGGATTTTAGTTGTAACTTCGCAGAGTCGGTGATCGCTCTGACAACATCTGGCCTTGGTGAGAGATTCCATACCATGGCCTTAATGTTTTTCAGGTGATGCGGTTGCTGGATTTCAGGGATTTATATAATACAAAATACACTATGGCAGTTGATTACGAGAAGGCGGGCGTGAGCCTTGAGGCGGGCTACGACGTTGTCCGCAGGATCAAGAAGCACGTGGCGTCGACCGACAGGCTCGGCGTGATGGGAAACATCGGGGCGTTCGGAGGAATGTTCGATCTTTCAAAACTGAACATCAAGGAGCCGGTTCTGGTCAGCGGGACGGACGGAGTCGGTACGAAACTCAAGCTGGCGTTTGCGATGGACAAGCACGACACCATCGGCGTCGACGCCGTGGCGATGTGCGTCAACGACGTTCTGGCCCAGGGTGCGGAACCGCTTGTGTTCCTTGACTATGTGGCCCAGGGAAAGACCCGTCCGGAGGTCGTGGAGGCGATTGTCGCCGGAGTTGCTGACGGATGTCGTCAGGCCGGATGCGCCCTCGTGGGCGGCGAGACCGCCGAGATGCCTGGAATGTACGAGGACGGTGAATATGACATCGCGGGCTTCACCACAGGTGTCGTGGAGAAATCCAGACTCATCGACGGCACGAAGGTAAAGGCCGGGGATGTCCTCGTTGGAATCGCCTCCACGGGAGTCCACAGCAACGGATTCAGCCTTGTGCGCAAGATCTTTTCCGACAACAATCTGGATCTCTTCAAGGTTTATCCTGAACTGGAGTCCGACCAGCCGCTCGGCATTGTCGCCCTGACACCGACCAGAATCTACGTCAGGCAGGTGCTGGAGGTGATCCGCAACTGCGACGTGCACGGAGTGGCCCACATCACCGGCGGCGGCTTTGACGAGAACATTCCGAGAATCCTCCGTGAAGGCCAGGGCATTGAGGTTCAGGAAGGCTCATGGACGATCCTTCCGATCTTCCGTTTCCTGGAGAAGTACGGCAACATCCCTCACAGGGAGATGTTCAACATATTCAACATGGGTGTCGGAATGGTTCTGGCGCTTGACGAGTCCGAGGCTCAGAAGGCCATCGACATCCTCGCCGCCCACGGCGACAAGGCCACCGTCATCGGCCGCGTGACCGACAAGCCGGGCGTGGACATCCGCCTGCTTTAGCCGGTCTTCGACGAATCTTTTGAGTTTTTTGCTGCAAGGAATTTGAAATAGAAGGATTTGGTTGAAATGATTAAAGCTTCAGAATTATGAAAAAATCATTTGCTAAACTGACCGCGGCCATCGGCCCGGCACTGCTCTCGATGCTCGGATTCTCCGGCTGTGAAGACAACATCTGGAGTAATCGTTGTGAGTACGGTGTGCCATCCTGTGATTTCAAGGTCGATCTGACGGTTTTGGACGAAAGCGGAAAGGGAATCAAAGGCATCCGTGTCGTCCCTTCGGAACGGTTGACTTACGAAAAAGACACTCTCTTCACCGATGAGAACGGAAAGGCTGTCGGTGCTTATGATGGGGTGTGGCCGATGAATGAGGTCAAATTCTATTTCGATGACGTTGACGGAGATGCCAACGGCTCTTTCAAGCGGGACAGTCTGACAGTCAAGGCGGAGACTCTGAAAGGCGGTAGCGGGAATTGGTATCAAGGCGAGTTCGCTCTTAAAGGCACAAAGACTTTGAAGAAGGAAGAGTAACGGATGGACGGACTTTCGCTCAGAAGAAGAATCGCGCTTGACATCGCAAGGTCGATGCGCAAGTCTCAGGAGGAGGAACATCCTCTGAGGCAGCTCTTCTGGGGATGTACGCTCCGATGCAACCTCCGTTGCCAGCATTGCGGAAGCGACTGCAAGCAGGTCGCCGCCACTCCGGATATGCCGAAGGAGGACTTCTTCAAGGTGCTGGACTCCATCGCCGCCAAGACGGATCCCCACAAGGTTTTCGTCATCATCTCCGGCGGAGAGCCGACGATGCGCGCGGACTTGGAGGAATGCGGCAAAGGAATATATTCCCGTGGATTTCCGTGGGGAATGGTTACGAACGGCTTCGGGATGACGGCGGAAAGATTTTCTCGTCTCCTCGGAGCCGGTCTTCATTCGATGACTGTCAGTCTGGACGGTCTGGAGGAGAACCACGATTGGCTTCGTGGGCGTGAGGACAGTTTCACGCGTGCCGCTGAGACGATCAGGATGGCTGTCCGGTCAGGAATAGCCTTTGATGTCGTGACGTGTGTAAATCGTAGGAACTATTCGCAACTTCCTCAGTTAAAGGAATTTTTGATCGGACTTGGGTTGAAGGAATGGAGGCTTTTCTCCATATTCCCGCAAGGCCGCGCCGCCCTGAATCCGGATCTTCAGCTTCCGCGGGAGATGTTCCGTGGGATGCTGGATTTCATCAAGGAGACCAGAAAGGAGGGGAGGATCAAGGCCGGTTATGGCTGCGAAGGCTTCCTCGGGCCTTATGAGGGTGATGTGAGGGATCATTTCTATTCCTGCCAGGCCGGTGTGACTGTCGGTTCCGTGCTGGTTGACGGTTCGATCTCCGCCTGCACGAGCATCCGTTCGGACTACCACCAGGGCAACATCTACGAGGATGATTTTATGGATGTCTGGGAGCATCGCTTCCAACCTTACCGTGACCGGAGCTGGATGCGGAAAGACGACTGCGCCGACTGCAAGTACTGGAAATGGTGCGAGGGCAACGGAATGCACCTCCGTGACTCGGACGGCAAGCTGATGCTCTGTCATCTGAAGCGCATTATGGAAAGATAACCCCGTACCATTCTCGCCACAGGCGAGGTAAGTTCCTCTCACGAGGGGAGGGATTCGGGGAAGGGGTAACGTGAATAAGTGCGGTGGGCAATCGCCGCGTGAACGAGAGATAATTTTTTGCGAGGTAATTGCCTGCCTGCGAGAAACGTATATTATGCGAGCTTTAATCAGTGTAAGTGACAAGACGGGTGTCGTTGATTTCGCCCGGGAACTCGTGTCGCTCGGATGGGAAATCCTTTCCACCAGCGGCACAATGAAGATGTTGAAAGAGGCAGGTCTGCCTGTGACCAGTGTGAGCGATGTCACGGGATTCCCCGAGATCTGCGACGGCCGTGTGAAGACCCTTCATCCTAAAATCCACGGAGCCCTTCTCGCCCGCAGGGATATTCCCGATCATCTGAAACAATTAGAGGACAACGGAATCGAGAAGATCGACCTCGTCTGCGTCAACCTTTATCCGTTCCGTGAGACGATCGCCAAACCGGATGTCACGATGGAGGATGCCGTGGAGCACATCGACATCGGAGGCCCGTCAATGCTTCGCAGCGCCGCCAAGAACTGGGCCTCGGTCACAGTGGTAGTCAACCCGGAGGACTACGCCACTGTCATCTCCGAGATCAAGGCAACCGGTGACACGACTCCGCAGACCCGTCTCAAACTCTCGGCCAAGGCCTACACCCACACCGCTGAATATGACAGCGCGATCGCGACCTATATGCGCGCCCAGGCCGGTCTCCCAGAGAAACTTTTCCTTGAATATGACATCTGCCAGAATCTCCGCTACGGTGAGAACCCTCACCAGCAGGCCAAGTTCTACAAGACCCTGAAGCCGGTTCCATATTCATTGGCCACCGCCGAGCAGTTGAACGGCAAGGAACTGTCTTACAATAATATTCAGGATGCCAACGCCGCCCTGAACATCGTCCGCGAGTTCGACGAGCCTTTCGCCGTGGGGCTCAAGCACATGAACCCGTGCGGAGCCGGCCTCGGAACCGATGTCGTGGATGCGTGGAAGAAGGTTTACGAGGGAGACAAGACCTCCATTTTCGGGGGTATCGTGGCGTTCAACCGTGAGGTCAACCTTGAGGTTGCGCAGCTGCTCAAGCCGATTTTCCTTGAGATCGTGATGGCTCCGTCATTCGCACCTGATGCCCTTGAGCTTCTCCGCGCCAAAAAGAACCTGCGTGTCCTTAAAGTGAATATGGAAGGTTCGGTCAAGGAGCAGATGCAGTGTGTAAGCGTCAACGGGGGACTTCTGGTTCAGAATCAAGATCTTACAATCGTACCGGTGACCGCTTTGCAGACTGTGACCGAGGCTGTGCCGACCGAAGGGCAGATTGTCGATCTGAATTTCACCTGGAGGATTGTCAAGCACGTCAAGTCCAACGCCATCACCGTCGGCAAGGCCGGAATGATCTACGGAGTGGGAGCCGGCCAGATGAACCGTGTAGGTTCCGCCGAATTGGCTCTCAAACAGGCCGCCGCCACTTTGGCCGAGGAGGAAACCTCTAGGACAGGCGTTGCCGTTGACCCTAAGGAGGCCGCTCGCAAGGCCGGTCTCGTTCTGGCTTCCGACGCGTTCTTCCCGTTCGATGACTGCGTGACCCTGGCCGCTGAGTACGGCGTGAAAGCCATCGTGCAGCCTGGCGGATCCGTCCGCGACGAGGATTCCATCAAGAAATGCGACGAGCTTGGCATCGCCATGGTCTTCACCGGAGAACGTCATTTCAAACATTAATATCATCTTCGTGGCAGATAACTGTTTGACAATCAAGCAAAATGCCATACTCGTGGTTCCGAAAACAGAACCGGGAAGACGACGATTTCGTTGAAAGTCAGCATGTTATCTGCCAAGCCTTTGTTATCAGTGAGTTAGCCGTTTCCCTTTGGTGGATTCCGACTAAAGAGAATGCTTGAAATAATTGAATATTAAATGATTAGTAAGCGTGAATAATTGATCTCTATGCGAGTATTTCATTTCGAATCAACGAACAAGAGTGACGGCAAGACCATAATGCTGGACACTCTGCTGTCCAAGAACGTGCTGGTTGTCGGTAGCGGTGGCCGCGAGCACGCCATTGTGGACGCTTTGAGCCGCTCCAGACGTGTCGGCAAGATATTCTGCGCTCCTGGAAACGCCGGGATCGCCGCCCAGGCCGAGTGTCTTCCTCTCAAGGAGACACAGATTCCCGAACTCGTGGAGTTTGCGAAGGAACACGGTGTTGACCTGACGGTTGTGGGGCCGGAAGTCCCTCTCTCCGCCGGAATCGCCGATGCCTTCGAAAAGGCTGGATTGAGGATATTCGGACCTTCCGCCGCAGCCGCCCGCATCGAGTCCAGCAAGGATTTCGCGAAACGGCTGATGGAGAAGTACGACATCCCGACCGCCTCCTTCAAGACCTTCGACAACTACGATGATGCCATTGAATATGTCAGCAGACACACCTTCCCGATTGTCCTGAAATATGACGGGCTGGCCGCCGGCAAGGGAGTCGTCATCCCGGAGACCTTCTCCGACGCCAAGGTGGCTCTGAAGGATATGCTCCTTGACGACAAATTCGGCAAGGGCAAGGTCGTGGTCGAGGAATATCTCACCGGCCCCGAGTTCTCGTTTATGTGCTTTGTGAACGGGAAAGAGGTTTTCCCTCTGGCCATCGCCCAGGATCACAAGAGGGCGTTCGAGGGAGACAAAGGCCCTAACACAGGAGGTATGGGAGCATATTCACCGGTCCCTGTCATCACCACAGAGGATGAGGAATATGCTCTTGAACACATAATGAAGAAGACTGCCGCCGCGATGGTCGCCGAGGGTTGTCCGTTCAAGGGACTGCTTTACGGTGGCCTGATGAAGACTCCGTCCGGGATCAAGGTGATCGAGTTTAACTGCCGTTTCGGAGATCCTGAGACAGAGGTGGTTCTGCCTCGTCTGGAGTCTGACATCTACGACATATTCTCGGCCATCGCAGATGGTGGGATGTCTGTGAACGCTCCGGAAGGGACAGATTCCGTGGAGGGCGCAAGGCTTTCATCCGCCGAGCTTATGCCGGAGATCAAGTGGTCTTCCGAGCAGACTCTCGGCTTTGTGATGGCTTCGAAAGGCTATCCGGGTTCTTACGAGAAAGGCTTTGCTATCACTGGTTTGGATGATGCCTTGGCAGATCCGTCAGTCAGGATTTATCAGATGGGAACCAAGGAGGTTACCGATCCGGAATCCGGTGCCAAGTCTCTGGTGACTTCCGGTGGCCGTGTCCTGATGGTGGTTGCCTCTGGTGAAACCCTCCGCCAGGCCCGCGACAAAGCCCTCGCCGCCGTCCGTAAGCTTCACTGCGACAACCTCTTCTACCGTGCCGACATCGGGCATCTTGTCCTTTAATTAAAACTCTTGCTTCTTCACCGCTTGCGGTGAAAGCAATTTCCCCCAGACTGTCTGAAAAGTCTCGACTAGAGTTCTAAAGTCTGTACCCTTATACAAGGGCGATAACGAATTCTCAATCCTCTGAGGTGGTAATTAGACTTTCAAGACAGTCTCCCCCGAGGGAAGGGATTTAGGAAGACGAGAATGCCACTCATCAATAAACGGTATAAAGAGAAAGCAATTCCCCCAGACTGTCTGAAAAGTCTCGACGAGAGCAGAAAAGTCTGTACCCCACTACAGGGGCAACAACGAATTTTCAATCCTCGGAGGGGGTACTTTTACTTTTAAGACAGTCTCCCCCGTTGGAAGTACCTGCGTGGCATATTTTTTCAAAAAAAGACTTTTTCAAGTGGACTCATTCTTTGAAGTGAAAAACTTCTCCAGGACAAGTTCCTAACATACGCCAATTTTTCGTAAATTTGGACTATGAAAAGAATCATGCTTACCGCAGTGCTGTCACTGCTTTGCGCCGCGATGCTTCCGGCGCAGACCAAGATTATGTCCCACAGGGGCTTCTACGCCCATTCGGGCTCTTTTGAAAACACATTGACGAGTCTTGCCGGCGCTCAGAAACTCGGCGTTGAGAGCGTCGAACTGGATGTGCACCTTACGACTGACGACTCGCTCGTGATCATGCACGGCCCGATGATCCCTGGGACGAAGTACAAGGATATTCAGAAACTTGACTACGCCACCGTCAAAAGATGCGTCCTCCCGAACGGCGACCATATTCCTTCATTAAGGGAATATTTCACCCAGGCGAAGCGCACTCCGGCGCTGAAGTTGTTCCTTGAACTCAAGTCGCATCCGACTCCGGCGAGGGAAACCCAGCTGGCGGAGAAGGTCATCGCTCTCTGTGATGAAATGAATATGTACGATCAGATGTGCTTCATCTCTTTCAGCGAGCATCTCTGCGACGAGGTCCTGCGTCTGCATCCGGGTGCTGAGGTGATCCCGATCACGTCCAGGAAGACATATTCAGTGAAAGAACTCAAGGACAGGGGCTACGCCGGTGTGTCCTATAATTATAATGTGGTGATCAACTCCGCCCACTATCTGGACGAGGTGCACGCGGCCGGACTTCAGACGGTCCTCTGGCCGGTGAACAGTTACGATCTTGCGGACTTCGCGATGAGGCACGGTGTCACCTACGTCTCCACCGACCAGCCGCAGGGCATGAAACGCCTGATGGACTCCATCCGCGAGTTGAGGTGGAAACAGGAGAAGAAACTGATCTGCTTTGATCTGGACGGAACACTGACCCAGCACAAGACCCCGTTGACCGCAGCCAACAGGGCGGTTCTTGACACGCTGGCCAAGCGCTATGAAATCATAATGGCAGGAGGCGGGAACTGTGCGAGGATCTACAAGCAGATGGGTGAATATCCAATCACAATACTTGGTAACTATGGTATGGAGGAGAGCCGCATTGTCGACGGCAAGTTTAAGATGGTGATGGAAGAGAAGGCTCCGATAGACAGAAAGTTCTTCCAGAAGAACTGCGACTATCTCAGGAAGAAATATGGCTACACGGACTACAAGGGTGATCCTCTTGAGTTCCATGAGTCCGGTATGGTGACTTTTGGCCTTCTCGGAACCAAGGCGGACAAGGCGGACAAATTGTCGTTCGATCCGGATAAAATCCGCAGGCGTGCCATGTTCCCGGAGGTCAAGGAGATATTCAAGGATTATTCCGTGTTCATCGGCGGCACGACGTCGTTCGATATCACGCCTAAGAGGTATAACAAATTCGACGCTGTGCTGCGTTATGCCGCCGAGCATGGCTACTCGTTTGATCAGATTCTCTTTGTCGGTGATGATTTCGCGGATGGCGGCAACGATAGCCAGATTCGTCTCGGCGGCATGGACTACATAAGGATCGACGACTACACCCGCCTCCCGGAGAAGCTGGAATTCCTGTTTTAGGAAGCGGCGTGTCATCTGGTGCGCCTCCTGTTCAAAGCGTGGCGCTTAATGCTTTGATTATTAGCCATAAAAACAAACTCGTGGTGCCGGATTCAGTACCACGAGTTCTTTTATTATGTTGATAGTAAATCAGTTATTAGCCACGCTTCCGTGTCACTTGACCGTCTTAGGAGCCTGACCGGCCACCTTTGGCCAACCAGGGTTCTGGTAGATTACAGATGTCTCAAGGTCGGTCTTGTCGCCGGAGGCAGTCTGGCGGAACGCACTCTGCGGAAGCGGACTGAGATAGTGGGCAGGTGTGAAGTTGTAGCCTCCGAAGACTGAATTGTTCACCTTGGAGATCTGGTAAGGCCTGATGTAAGGCCCGCTGACCACCTTGTCAGACATATTCCCCGTTCCTCCGTCCACATCGACAATCACAAGGTCTTCCCCGCTTTGGCTCAAAAGCTTGCCTTCGTAGGAAGAACCCCAGTAGAGCATTCCCTCAATCTGGTAATCCTTCACCTGGTCGAGAGCCCTCCAGCGCTTGAGGTCGGCCATGCGCATCCCTTCGCCTATCAGCTCGTTCCTGCGCTCGCGGCGGATGTTGTAGAGTGTGGCGTCCACCATCCTTCCCTGCGAGTACGCCCCGAAGTCTCCCATCGCCTCCTTTGCCACATCTGTGGCGGCGATGGTGACGTTGTAGTCAGGGTTGACCTTCGCCCTCGTCCTGAGCGCGCGCCAGTACCTGTCCGCCGTGGCGTCGATGTTTCCGTTCTTCTCGTAGCAGGCCTCGATGTAGTTCAGCAGGGCCTCAGCCCCCCTGAACACCACGCTGGCGGTGGTTCCCTTCTGATGCTGGTTCTCCATGTAACTGTTGTAGTGCTTTCCCTTCTTCAGGGCGAACCCGGTCACATTGCGGGTCTCGTTGTTCCCTTTGACAATCCACGTCGGATCGAAGCGGTTGGCGGATCCGTCGGCGTTGTAGACATCGGCGTCCCCGTCCTTCTTTGTGAATATCCTGATTCTGGAATCCCTGCCCGTAAGGGTGGCCTTCACGCTCTCCTTCTCCCAGTCAGGGTTGTAGCCCGAGCCCGAAGCATAGACCGGAAGTCCGTTCTCCATCAGGAACGAGTTGACCAGACCACGTGTCCAGCCTGTGCCGCCTCCGTTGCGCATCAGCTGCATCTGGATGTTGTGCGTCACACCCTGTGCCTCGTTGTATTCCCTCCACATCAGCACTTCAGGGTAGTTCTCAAGGCTGTAGTCGCAGAACATCACGTAGTACGGATTCAGCGTCTTGAACGACACGTCCATCCCCTCTTCGGTGTCGGTGTTCTCCGTCAGTTTCCCGACAATCTCTTCCCCGACAGCCTTGGCCGAGGCCATCGCCTCTGTCAGGAAATAACTGATTTCGGAGTCGATGTTCAGACCGCTGGCATCCTCGGTCTTGCCCGGCCAGCCCTGACCGCCAGGGACGAATGCGGTGCCTTTGTGGTGCTTGAGCCAGGTTCCTTCGTAAAGAGCCACTCGCGAGCGGAGCAGATGGGCCACGGATTTGCCGACCCTTGTCTTACCCGCCGGAGAAGTCTCCAGGAGCATCTGTGCTGCCTTGTCCAGGTCGGACAGGATGAAACGCGCCACCTTGTGTCTCGGCTGCCTTTTGGACGCCTCCACCAGAACTTCCTCCTGATCAGGAAGGGCGGTCTCGACAATCGGACAGTCGCCTATGTTCTGAAGCATGTTGAAATAGGCGTAGGCGCGGATCAGGTAGATTTCCCCGATGTAATGCCGGATGTTGGCGGCGGAACCCTGGATCTCTCCCGCCTCGTGTTTAGGCAGCACCTGCTCCAGAAAATAGTTGCAGTGCCTTATCTGAGAGAAGTTCCACACTCCCGAGGTGGCCGACACCCTCCACTCTCCGGGAACCCAGAAAGAGGAGTAATCAACGGCGGCCTGGTTATCCGTCCCGTTGTCGCTGCCGAAGGTGCTTATTCCATAGGAACCAGGTCCGATGGAAGTGAATGCGTACAGGTTGATTGAATATGCCGCCAGATCCGCCTCTGCCTTGAAATAGGACGAAGGAGTCACGGAACTCTGGGGCTGCTTGTCCAGAAAATCATCGCACCCGGCGACACTGAAAAGAGCTGCCAGAGACATGAATATGTAGATAATCTTTTTCATGATCTTAACTGAATTAGAAAGTTATGTCAAGTCCGACAGAGAATGTCTTGGACAGAGGGTAGGTCTTGCCGAATCCCCAGCCTCCGATTCCGACAAGTTCAGGGTCGGCTGTTTCCGTGAACTTGGTGAGCGTGAACAGATTCTCCCCTGAAGCGAAGAAGCGTAGCCTTTCGACAAAGAACTTCCTTGTCAGGCTCTGAGGAAGGGTGTAGCCCAGCGTCAGGTTCTTCAGTCGCGCGTAGGCCGCGTTCTGAAGGTAGCGGGTCTGGGTGTTGTTGTTCCTGCCTCCTCCCCAGTTGGCCTTAGGGTAGTAGCTGTCAAGATTCTGCCCGAGAGGGTTTGAAGCGTCGGCGCGAAAATAGTCCAGATGCTGCTTCAGTCCGAGAGCCTGCCATTTGCCTATGCCCGAGGCTCCCCAGAACGGGGCCTCTCCGCCCGGCCAGTAGTCCCTCTTGAGAGTTCCCTGAAGGAATACCTTCAGATCCAAGCCCCTCCATTCGGCCGTGAGATTGAGGCCGAAATTGAAACGAGGTGTCGAATTACCGATTATCTTGAGGTCGCCCGGATCGCCGGCCGTACCCTGGCCCCTGTCCACAACCCCGTCTCTGTTGATGTCGGCGTACATGATGTCTCCAGCTGACCAGTTGCTCCCGAGACGGCTCTGGTCGGCCTTGGCAAGATGGGCGTTCATCTCCTGGTCGGTCTTGGCTATTCCGACCGTGGTGAATCCCCAGATGTCGCCAAGTCTCGCCCCCGGATAGTAGTTGTTCAGGTTCTTGGACTCATTAGGGTACTTGTCAATCACCACGATGTTGTCGCTCAAGGTGAGGACAATCCCGTAGTTGAAGTCTCTGATGTAGTCCCTCCATCCGATCTGAAGATCCCAGCCTTTGGAGGTCATGTCCAGATTGTTGACCTTAGGCACTCCTGTGCCGAGGATGTCCGGAAGTTCCGGAGCCGGACCCACCATGTCATAGGTCTTGCGCTGGAAATAGCCGAAACTTCCTGTCAGGCGGTCGGAGAACAGCCCCCAGTCAAGCCCGACCTCCCAGGTACGGCTTTTTTCCCAAGTCAACAGAGAGGAGACAAGACCCGGCTCGCTGGAGATGTTCGGCTTCTGTCCGCCGACGAGCCACCCTCCAGCCTTGGCGCTGTAGCCTATGGTAGGATAGAACGGGTACCAGTTGTCCGTGTTCTGGTTGCCGAGTTTTCCCCACGACGCCCTCAGTTTCAAGATGTTCACCGCATCCGAGTACGGTTCCATGAACGGTTCTCTGGCGATGTTCCAGCCCGCCGAGAAAGACGGGAACCAGTTCCACCTCTTTTCCTTCGTGAAGCGGGAACTGCCGTCGTAGCGCAGATTGGCCTCGAACAGGTAGCGTCCTTTGAAATCGTAGTTGAGCCTTCCGAAGAATCCGGCGGTTGACCAGCTATTGTAGGCCCCTCCGACCTTCGGGTCGGTGGAGGTCGTGTTGAGGGTAGGAAGGCCGGACAGAATGCCGTTCTGCTGGGCTGAGAAGTCTCTCTCGTTCAGCAGCTCGCTCTGGAATCCGGCCATCAGGGTGACATTGTGGCCTCCTGACGAGCGGGCATATTCAGCCCACACATTAGGATTGAAGTAGTTGTTTTTCTCGTTGTACTCATAGACTGACGAGTTGGCGTTGTTCGTGACGTACGGGTTGCCGTCCACGTCGTAGCCGTAGGTGGTGAGCCAGTCCTTGTGGAAGTTGGAGTTGTTGATCCTGTAGTTCAGTTCCACATTGACAGTCAGGCCGTCAAGAGGTTTCACCCTCAGGGAAACCTGCTGGGCCAAGACATCGTTCTGCTCCTTGTGCTTTCCTCCGTCCTTCAGC
Organism: uncultured Alistipes sp.; assembly: GCA_900544195.1. Taxonomy (GTDB): domain Bacteria; phylum Bacteroidota; class Bacteroidia; order Bacteroidales; family UBA932; genus Cryptobacteroides. Next base: position 51,625 of record UQUJ01000001.1, read on the forward strand.
TCGCTGATGAAGGATTCCGGCACCCAGTGTCCGTTCGGATCCTTGGTCGGGACAATCGGCCAGTACCGCATCACGTTGTGGTAGAAGACCTGGTCGTCAATCCACGAAGGAGACACATAGTCTGTACGCCCGAAGCGTACCTGGTAGCCCAGTTCCGCCCAGGATGCCAGCGCGGTTGTAATCTTTCCCGAAACCGAATAGCGCTGTATGTTGTCGTCGCCGTGCCTGAGGGCTCCGTCACGGTCAAGCATGTAGGCGGAGAAGTAGTATCTGGTCTTCCCCGAGCCACCGCTCACGCTGAGGTTGTGCTCCTGCGAGAAACTGCTGCCGAAATGTTCCTTAAGCCAGTCCGTGTTTCCCACAGGCAGGATGTCGGTGACATCCCACACTTCCCACCTGTTGGATGCGTTGGCGAACATCTTAGGGCTTTTCGGATCACTCTGGGCGTTCTTGATCTTGTTCAGATGAGACTCCTGGAACCACCTTCCGCTTCCTGAATTGACACTCGCCTCGTTCATGTACAGCGCCCAGGTGTAGGAGTCCATCATTTCGGGCATATTCAAAGGAGAGTTGAAGCGGAAGCTGTTGCTGTAGTTCACCGTGGCCCTGCCGTCAGCCCCGCTCTTGGTCGTGACGAGGATGACTCCGCCAGCCGCTCTCGAACCGTAGATGGATGAAGCGGAAGCGTCCTTGAGAACGGAGATGCTGGCCACGTCGTGTGGATTCAGGGTGTTGAGGTCGCCCTCGATTCCGTCAATGAGAACCAGCGGACGTACCGAAGATCCGGCTCCGATGGTGCCGGTGCCTCGGATGTTGAAGCTTTTTGGTGAGTTGAGCGCTCCTCCCAGACTTCCTGTGGAAAAGTTCATTCCCGGAACAGTCCCCTGAAGCGCGTCCACCACAGAGTTGACCGGCCTGGCCGAAATCTCCTTGGCGTCCACGGTGGAGACGGCGCCGGTCAGGTTCACTTTCTTCTGGGTTCCGAACGCCACGACCACAACCTCGTCAAGGTACTCAAGGTTGTCCTCCAGAACTATGTGCAGATCTCCGCCGGTCCAGGCCACCTCTTTGGTCGTGTAACCCTGGATGGAAACCCGGAGCACCGCTCCAGGCCCCACATTGTCCAAAGTGAAAACGCCAGAGGCGTCGGTCATCGTTCCACGGACAGTCCCGGAGACCAGAACATAGGCTCCGACCACAGTCTCGCCTCTGGTGTCCACCACGACACCCCGGCAAACGCCCTGCTGTCCCGAGACGGCGGCAGCGCCGGATTCGGATGCGGCAATGCCTCTCCCTGCCAGGCCGGCGCCCAACAGGCAAAGGATGGTTAAAATCAATTTCTTAAACATGATAATTAAGTTATATAAAAGTTGTTTAAATGGTTTGTGAAACTTCTGTGCGACTCCTCAGGACTTGTCGGAGATGTTGCGGTAGAACTGGATGCGGTCGAAACGTCCGCCCTCCTCGTGGTGTGAGGCGTCAAGACGACCTCGGAACTCGTCCAGAGAGCGGAATTTGTGGGCTGCCATCCAGTCTGAAAGGCGGCCGGTCATCCTGGAGATGGCCTCAGGGCCTTCCTTGTAGAGAACAGAGCAGATTTCGGCAGCCGTGGCTCCGGCAAGGAGGATCTTGACAAGGGCGTCCCCGTCCAGGACCCCGCCCGAGGCCAGAATCGCTGATGACGGGGCCTTGGCCGAGGCAAGACCGACCCAACGCAGGACATCATGGATCTCCTTTCCGTCGCTCAATGGGTCGGCGCTCCTGAACGAAAGGGTGTCCGTGTCGATGTCCACAGGACACATCTTGTTGAACAGAACCACGGCGGCGGCACCCTCAAACGTCAGTCTCCGGACAAGCGGGATCACGTTGGTGAACGTGTGGCCGATCTTGACAATGACCGGAATCTCGATCCGGTGCTTCACGGCCTTGAACATCTCCACGTGCATCCTTTCCAGGTCCCCGTCCACATAGACGGGGTCACTCTCCAGCCTCATCACGTTCAGTTCGACCGCATCGGCTCCCGCCTCCTCGAACCTCCCGGCGTAGGACACCCAGGCTCCGGCGGTCGCGCAGCACACGCTGGCGATGACCGGAATCGAGCAGAGGGCCTTCGTCCTGCGGATGATGTCGCAATACTCGTCAAGCCGACGCTCCATCTGGTAGTACCGCAGGTAGTCATAGCCTTCAGTGTGGAAGGAGTGGTCATACCGGTCGATCTCGGCGAGGATCTCCTCCTCGAAGATGGACTTGATCACAACCGCGCCCGCACCCGCCCTTTCATATTCAAGACACCTTTCCGGCCGCGAGGTAAGTGAGCAGCTGCCCACTATCACGGGGCTGCGCAGCAGCAGTCCCCCGAATGATGTAGTCATGTTGTTCATGTTGTTCTCCGTTGCTATTTATCCCATCCCGGATTCTGGGTGATGTTAGGATTTATCAGCATGGCATTCTTTGAGATAGGATTCAGGAAACACTTGTCGTTGTCGCTCCAGACACGCCCAGGGTCATTCAAGGCTTTCTTGTAAGGCCGGACATAGGTCTTACCTTCATAGCCCTTGCAGACACCCACGTTTTGGGGACACCGGACTCGGTGTCTGTTTGGTCAGAAGCCGCATAAGCCATTCCTCCCGCAATAAGAGCAAGGAGCAGCCTGGAGGCCGGAAAAGCCAGGAGAGACATGAGTATCCCTCCTGTTATGCTTTTGATGATTAATTGTTTAAGCATATTTATATGGTTATTGATGATTTTTAGGAAGTCTTCTGACGCTCTGGACACGGCGGTTCGCCCGCAGTCCGATTAAAGCTTGTCATAGCCTCTGATAAAGAATCACTTCCGAGAGGCTGGCGTGCGGGGCGTTGTTGCTGCCTGTCACCTTCAGCCGGAAATATCTTCCTGTGGCTTTTCCCGGCAGCACCAGAATACGCATCACCGGAGTCGGACTGTCCGGAAAGTCCATCGCTCCGGCCTCAGTCCACTCAACCTTGTCCTCGCTCATGTCGAATGCGACAGCCTTGGTGTCCTTGTTGTTCAGACGCCGGGCAAGAAGAATGGCGGAGATGGTCTTGGACTCGCCGAGGTCAACGACTATTGTGTGCGGCATCACCGGTCTGGCACCGTTATTCCACTCAGAGTGCCAGAAAGTGTTGAAGTTTCCGTCGATGATGCAATGGGCGAATCCATTTGAACCTTCGCCTACCGCTTCCTGTGTGCTGAACGAGTCTATGGCAAGACTAGCCTGCGGAATTTGTGAATATTCCGACATCAGTCCGGGATTCTCCTCGGTGCCTACCCATTCCTCCCGTGAGACAACATAGTAGAAAATAGGAAAGACAAAGGTTTCCGGTTCGGATTCGACAAGATCTATGGCGTTTTCCTCAGGCCTGAACACGGAAACCACCGAGAACTCTCCCTTTGAGATGAAGTCTTCGATGAGGAGTGTCGGCTCGCTCGCCGACTGTTCGATTGTCTTGACCGAGCCGTCAATGCTGCTGACATATGTCACCTTTACTGAAACACAGTCGTCTACCGGAACCCATGTGATCGTGGCTCCATCCCTTGAAGGCACGATGGATCTGCATCCGCGTCTGTTCAGGTTGATGCTTTCCTTGTAGGCATCCCCATAGACCTCTCCAGAGATGGTCTGCGGAAGGGACTCCTTCCCGGACTGGCTATGGGACGTGATGCTGAAAATGTACTTTCCCTCAGGAATGTCAAAGGTGGCCTCGTGCATCCCGTCTGATGTGGCCTCTATCGGAACGACCACAGGCGCCTCCGCTCCTTGCCAGGTGATTCTACAGGAGTTTATCCTTGGATCCGCATTCAGCCTCCACCTCAACCGGATCCGCTTGAATCCGGCATCCGCCTCCAGATCCGCCGGCTTGCCGAGATACGTGTCCTCTCCCATCTTTAGATACTTGTCGTGAATCTCGTACATGTCGCCACAGGCGGGCAAGAAAAGGGAGATAGCCAGACACGTCACCAAATATTCAAATATTCTTTTCATACTTCATATTCATTAAATAATCCCTACTGCACCACTTGTCCCCAGAAGGTCATTTCGCCTATCTGGGTGTAGATTCCTCCGCTCCAGGTCTCCAACATCAGGATTCTGACGTAGCGGAACGGCTCGGCCTCGATCGGCACCTCGTGCTCGTCCCCGCCACGGATATATTCCGCGTCCTCGTTGGTTATGACCCCGCTGTCGGCGCCGGATGGCTTGTAGCACTCAACATCCATTATCTTTCTCCAGCCTTCGAATGTCGGATAAGTGAGGCCGTCGTCGCCAACGACTCCTCCATTATACATTTCGCTCGTCAGCTCGTCGCAGCCATAGATCGTGTAACGCTTGAGGTTGTTGTGGGTATACATCCAAGAGTTGCCGGACAGACGCTGGAACATCTTGAAACGGCTGAGTTTGGCGCGTTGCCCCATATCGAACGTAATGCACTGTCCTATGTTTGTCGGATCATTGCTGTGGAAGCACTCCGACTGGTTGACTATGCCGTTCCAGATGTTTCTTATCGGGAGACTGCCATGTACGTTGCAGTCGCCGGGCAGCTTGTCCACCTCTCTGAACAGAGACTTGTCAATCAAGGACTCAGGTAGAGGATTGCTCTCCTGTGACATAGTTTCCGAATAGTTGTCCCAGCGATCCCTGACACGGAATGACAGCAGCACCGGCTCCGGGTCAAGGCCCCTGATCGTGGCACTTCCAACGCGGGTGCTCGTGTACACGTTCTCAAGGGAAATCCAATCCTCGCCGTCCTGTCTCGCCACCTCAATGATGATGTTGCTTTCTGTCGGATTCTCCCATGTCATCTTGATGCCTCCGAAACTGTCAACAATTCTCAGGGACTCGAAGATGAACTCTACCGGAGGTTTCAGAGGGCTGACCGTCACGGAGACGGGAGTGGACTCATTACGGCTCTTGTCAACGCTTGTCAGCCTCACGGTATAGTCTCCCACTTTGCCGAAACCTTCGACGGTAAGTTTGTTGACATACGGGGACGCTTTGGTGAATCTTTCCACGCCGTTGATTGTGTAGGTTGCCACGACACAAAGCAGGTCATCCTCCTTGGGAGCCGTGAAAGTGATTATCGCTCCGCCGTTGATGTTCTCGACTCCTACGACCGTCGGCGGTGCGGGAGCGACATCGTCCACCTTGTCAAGACCGAGTTTGCCCTCCTCGCCGCATCCGCCGGCAAAAGCGGCGCACAGCAAGGCAAGGCTGTATTTAAAGATGATTCTATCTAAACTTTTCATAAGCGGTGATGTTCTTTATTCACTGAAAAATAACTCTTCACTCATTTCCTGAGCCGGATCACCAGCCCGGATTCTGGACCAGGTTAGGATTCTTCAGCAAGGAAGAAACCTTCAGAGGCCAGAGATAATCCTTGTAGGAATATTTAGTCCTGCGGTAGAGAGTTGTCACCCTGTAGAACTCCTGCGCGCTTTGTCCTTTGATGTTCCATCCGCGCACCTCGCTCGGCAGATCCTGCTTCCACCGGCGCAGATCCCAGAAGCGCCTTCCTTCGCCTGCCATCTCGTTGAGTCTCTCGTTCCTGATAATCTGTCTCATGCCGCCTTGTGTCATCGGCTTGTCCGGATTTATGGAGTACTTCCCCCACGAATCCACAACGCCCTCGAGACCGGCTCTCTCACGCACAAGGTCAACATATCTGTAAACCTCATCGTCCGGACTGTCCTTCACCTCATTCAAGGCCTCGGCGTACATCAGATAGAGATCCGCGAGACGGATGATCGGGAAGGCATAACGGTACGGACTCCAGCTGCCGGAAGTCAGGTTGCACTCATAGCTGCAGACTTTCTTGTTGAGATAGCCTGTGTAGGAGTGATCCTCCGATGTGCTTCGTCCGGACACTTCCCGCGCCCTGAAGCGGTACAAGCCAAGATTCCGCTGTTCGTCATTCGTATATCCCTTGCCGTACCAGGTGCCGCGGTCGAAAGCGAGGCTCGCATAGAAGCGCGGCTCTCTCTCGAGATGGAGGGCAGCCGTTTCAGCACCGAGTTCAAGAATATACCTGTTGTCGCCCTCGTCAGGAATGGTCATTATCGAATATCTCTTCGGATAGTTCTCCGACCAGAATGCTCCGTTGTCCTCGGAAATCGGCACTCCGTGGGAAGAATAGAAAGTCTCCGCGACCGACAGGGTAGGAGCGAGAACAGACCTTGCGTTCCAGTTGTTTCCTTTAGTGTGCTTCGCCATCGACACGGTCTCAAGTCCCGTGACGTTGCGTGTGCTACCCCAGAGAATCTCCTTGTTCCATTTCTCCGTCACGGCACCCTTGATGCTCAGGATCCTCTTTGTCGCATCAGAAATGCTGGACAAGGCCAGATGATAGGTGTAAAGCGCATGCCCATGACTTTCGGCAAGTTGAATGGCTTCCATCGCGGCGTCAGCCGCTTTCTGCCACTTGTTCTTGTCCGGTTCCGCGGAGCCGAAAATATTCCTGTCCCTGTTGTCCTTGACAGACGCATAGTCAGCGTTGCCGTTGAACAGCGGACTGGCGGCCAGCAAAAGTACCTGAGCCTTCACGGACTTGGCGATTATCTGTGTGGCTCTGCCGAGTTCTATCAGCTCATCCGCGATGGTGACAGGCAGATCCTTCGCCGCTTCGTCCAGCAGTGCAACAATGTAGGCCACCACATCATCGACCGGGTCCCTGTAGCGACGCACCTCTTCCTGAGAGGAGTCTATGCTGATGTTCTCGTCCATGATAGGAATCGGCCCGTACAGGGAGAAAAGGTAGTAGTGGTAATATGCCTTGAGGAACTTCACCTCCGCTATCCATCGCACGCGTTCATATTCCTCGATGTCCTCCGGCTTGTGGATATTCTCTAAAAAAGTGTTGCAGTCCCGGATTGCCACCCACAGGTTCGTCCCTCCGTTCCCGCCGTCCCAGTAATTCTGCCACGGGTCGTTGCTGTTCTGCTCTCCTCGTCCGATCTCCCAAGCGTTCAGGCTTATGCGCCGTTCTATGAATCCCGTTCCTTTCGGGATAAGCCAGTGCTCGTCCCCTGCAAGGAAGCCTATCGATCCTCCCTGATCCCAGGAAGGAAGATAGCTGTAGCAGGTGTAAAGGAACTTGAATGAGTTTATCCTGTTGCTGAAGGCGTTGTCCAGACTCGGTGTCCCTTCGGGTACAATGTTGAGGTAGTCGCCGCACGATGTCCCCGTAAAAGTGAGTGTGAGAGCAATGGTTGCTCCAAGTATTATCTTTTTCATATATCGTGTGACTTTAATTATAGTGAAACCTGAATGCCAATGTTGACGACTCGCTGGAGCGGATAACCGAGGCCGTTGCCGCCCATCTCCGTGTCCCAGACCTTGAATCTGGAGAAGTTGTACAGATTGGTTCCGTTGAGGTATACCCTGAGGTTCTCAAGACCTATCCTCTGCGCGATGCGGCGAGGAAGAGTATAGCCCAGTTCCGCTGACTTAAGCCGTAGGAAAGCCCCGTTGCGCAGCCACCATGTGCTCGTTTGCTCATTGTTCCTGATCGAGGTGTCGGAAAGGCGAGGCCAGAATGCATAGGCGTTCTGGTTCGTCTCGCTCCAATGATCATCGGCTACAACCTTAAGCAGGGCGTTGGTCACGACCTTCCCGCCCATGATATTGTCCGGGTCATAGTTTGCGAACGGAGTGATGCGGCTTGCCGAGATGAAGAAGGACGAGCGGGCAGAGCCCTGGAAGAAACAGCTCAAGTCAAAGGCTTTCCATCCGAAAGACAAGCCGAATCCATAAATTATCTCCGGAGTGGTTGGGTAGCCTATCGGAACCCTGTCCTGCTCGTCTATGATTCCGTCCCTGTTGATGTCCTTGTACTTGATGTCTCCCGCCATGCAGTCACCGAAACTCTGCTTGGGCGAGTTGGCGACATCCTCCTCGTCGATGAACAGGCGCTCGGCTATGAATCCGTATGCCTGGCTGATTTTGCTGCCGATGCGCGAACGCCACGGAGTGGCCGAGTAGTCCGGTTCCTCGAACTTCGAGTACTTGCTCGTGGCATAGGTGAAATTGCCTCTGACCGTGGCCCAGAGGTCCTTGTTGAACGAGTGGGAGTAGTCAAGTGAGATGTCCACGCCCTCCCCCTTGGCCTCTCCAAGGTTAGCCATCGGATTGACGCGGAATCCCACCAGAGAAGGGATGTCCGCACGTGTCTGCAGGATGTTCGTCCTCCTTTCGCGGAAATATTCGGCCTGCAGCTCCACCTTGTCGAAGAACTTCACTTCGATTCCGGTGTTCAGCTTATGGGATATCTCCCATCCGATGCGCGGGTTGGCGTAACGATTGACTGTAATACCGGTCATTGTGACATTGTTGTAGGAGGTGCTGAAGTCAGTTCCAAACGCGAAGCCCCTGTTGCCGTCGTTCATGTTCACCTCGGAAAGGTAGAAGAAGCGGTTGGCGGACGATGAGATCTCATCGTTGCCCACCAGTCCGTAGGAAGCCTTCAGTTTGAGGAAATTGATTGCCTTTGAAAGTTTTCCGCCCTTCCAGAATCCCTCGTTTGACACTACCCATCCAAGTCCGAATGAAGGGAAGAAGCCCCACCTGTGGCTCTTGTCGAAGCGCTCCGAGCCATTGTAGCCGAAGTTGAACTCGGTGAAATATCGGTCGGCGTACCCATAGGTGAAACGACCTGCGAGGCCGAGGTTCCTTCTCGGAAGAGAGAGCTGCAAAGTGCTTTCGTTCGCCGACTTGCCCTCCCTTGCGGTGAAGACAAGCAAGCCGCTCACATTGTGCCTGTCTCTGAAAATCCGGTCATAGGAGAGAGCTGCCTCCATGTAGATGGAGCTGCTGATCGTCTTGGCTCCCTGGGTATATCCCAGATAGTCTGTGCCGCTCTCGGGATTAATGGCCGACAGGGTGTATTCATCCGTGGCCTTGTCGTAGATGCCTATGGTGTAGTAGAAAGGCACATATGCCCTGTAAAGGTCATAGTAGGACTCTCGGGAGACGTTGCCAAGCAGACGTCCGTTCAGCCCTTGGGTGATGAAGGAGAAGTCCTGCTTCAGTTCCAGCTGTGCCAGAACGACCGTGTTCTCGTATTCCTTGTAGCCTCGCGCCATCTCAGCGTACGGATTCAGGTAGTTGGCGTCTCTGCCGTAGTTTCCGAAAAGGACATTCTTCGATGTCTTGTTCTGCTTGTCGGGGGCGAAGAAAGCCGGGAATCGTACAGGGCTTGCCTTGATCGCCTTCGCGTACATGGACGCTCCTCCGTCAATCGGACCCTGGTAGCTGTCGAAGGTGCCGCTTACCCTGACCGCCAGTTCCGTGGTCTTTGTGAGGTTGATGTTCACATTGGACCGTACGGTGTACTTGTCGAGTTTGATGTTGTTGTCGAAGAGGTTCTTCGGCACCTGCTTGAGTATACCGTTGTCCCTTGAATATGAAAGGGCGACATAATAGCGGGCGACACGTCCTCCTCCGCTTATGTTCATGTTCCCCCTATAGTTGGATGTGTAGTCCTTGAAGAGCATTTGTTTCCAGTCCACCGTCGGATAGACATAGGGATTAAGACCTCGTTCCCTTGCGGCGATCTCGCTTTCCAGATAAGGTAAGGCGTTGTTCGGATTGCGTGTACGCACCGCCTCGTTGTGCAGGTACATGAATGTGATCGGATCGGCGATATCGACTTCCCTCACCGGAGCCGATATTGAGTTCTCCGCGCGGAAAGACAGCTTCATCTTCCCTTCCGCACCCTCCTTGGTAGTGACAAGGATCACACCGTTGGCTCCGCGCGCGCCGTAGAGGGCGGTGGCGGTGGCGTCCTTGAGAATGGAGAAACTTGCGATGTCATCCGGGTTAAGCCTGGCCAAGTCGGATGAGGTGAGCTCTACATTGTCGATAAGAATCAACGGATTCGCCTTTCCTGTTCCGAACGTGGTGACACCGCGGATGAAGAATTCCGCGTTGTCCTGCCCCGGCTCTCCGCTTCTCTGATAGGCAACCACTCCAGCAAGTTTTCCGGCGAATCCTGTGGTCAGGTTACTGGTCGGGGTCTTCAGCTCCGCCGGTCGCACTGTGGTCACGGAACCGAGCACCGACTCCTTTTTCTGCTTGGCGAAAGCCACGACCGTTGCATCCTCAATCGTCATCCCGGTGTCCTCCACCAGGGTGATCACACGGAACGCATTTAGTTTATCCGGACTGAACGGGATGACTTTCTTCTGGTAGCCGATTATGTAGACTTCCACGGTCTTTGTGCCTGCGGGAACCTTGAGGGAGAAGTCACCGTTGAGATCCGTGGTTGTGCCTACTGATGTCCCGGGTACATAGACACCCGCTCCCGCGATCGGTTCGTTGTTGAAGTCCAGAACAACTCCTTTGATCGTATATGTTCCGGTTTGAGACTGAGGGCTTATGGCCTTCGGACTTGCCGAGGCGTGAAAGGGGTACAGAATCATGGCTAAGGTCAAGACTAAAGCCTCGGTTAGTCCGATTACTGCCCACCTGTGGATTCTTGTGGTCATAGGCATGATTGAATTAAATGGGTTTGAGTTGATTGATATGTTCAGTTTCAATGTGTTCCTCGGCGTTCAAGCCGACGGATTATGCGGCGGATGACGGCATCGATGGACTTGTCCGGCTCGATGACGTTGTAGTCACCCCAGAAGTCGTCGTCCCGGAAGTCGCCGACCTTCTCGGAGAGGAAGTCCTTGAAACGGATCCTCTCGTCCGCGCCTATCCGCGCGGGAGCCTCGTTGTGGGCGGTGACGGCCATCTCGCCGGTGATGACGTAGTTGTTGCGGAAAAAGGACTTTCCCTTTCTGGACGAGAGGTTGATCCTCATCAGGCTGTAGTCATAGTACCATGTGTCCCCGAATCGTTTGTAGTTGACGGCGTAGTCAGCCTTGGTGATGTAGAACCTCGTGTCCGGAGGCCTCTTGACGACCATTATCCCTGCCGCCTTCTCCTCCCGTCCCTTGACATTCAGGGAGAGTTCGATCCTGCCTATCGCAAGACTCCCGCTCTCGATGTACAGTCGTCCGGAATAGAGGATCTCCTCCGAGCCGTCGATCTGGGTGAACGTGACCACGTAGAAGAACAGGCCATCCCTCAACACCGGTTCGCCCATTGCGAACCTGTAATGTCGTTCCACTTCTCTGAGCCAGACTCCCGCGAACGGATTCTTCACATTGTCCATGTCAAGAGCGGCCACCACTCCACCTCGGAAGCGGATAAGGATGCTGTCTGCGGCTCTGTAATCAGTGCTGGCGCGGCCTTTGAATATTCTGGCCCTGTCATTCTGAAAGGAGGTGTAGGACGCCTTGTTGATGTCGATCACAGCCTCGCTCAAGGTCAGATACCTGCCGCTCTGCCGTCGTATGATCTCCCTGTAGAACGCAGTCATGCCGGTGGTGACGGACGGATAGTTGTCTTTCACCTTGTCATAAGCCTCATTAAAAAGATCCAAAGGATCGATTGACCTGATGACGGCGGGATCCAGAGTGAACGAGACCGGTGGAAGCTGGATTCCATACGGTTTGTCCGGACAGGATCCCGAGAAATCCTCCACACTCAAGGTAACGGTCACATAGCCAAGAAAACTGACCCTTATCTCATCCTCGGGCAAGACATCCATCGGAAGCTTCAGCGAGAAGAAACCCTCGGAGTTGCTTACGTTGGAGACTCCGGACACGACGTGTGTGACGGAGGCGAAAGCCAGGGAATGACCGTCGGAGGAGTCGGTTATCTTTCCATAGACGATGGGAATCCGCAGACTGTCCTGCGGCACGGATGACAAGGCCGGAGCGGACAGCGTGAAAAGGAATGCTGTCAAGGACGCGTATGCCAACCGGACAAGGGTGGCACGAAGGTCAGGGGATACAGTGGTGCATGCTACGCCAACATCTGGAGTCTGCATCAAAACTATTGAATGTACTCATGCGTTCAAGGGTTTCTTATGTTGCACTTCCGTTCGTATGATGATGGGATGCTTATGAAAGGATGTAGCCTTGTCGAAAGAATCCTCTGTCTGTTGGTTCCGGTTACAATGATATTGATAATAATTCTAATTTGCAAATATAATGTGCAATAATGCGAACATTTTGATTTACTGCTTGTTGCGCAAACGTTTTTGTTGGCTATCGCATAATTCAACCTGGTTAAAAAACCGCCTGACCGTCGGGCGGTCCGCTCTGGTGTGACACCTGATCCCTTGGACTTGGGCTTAAAAAAACTCGTGGTACCGGATTAAGTACCACGAGTTCTTTTATTGTGTTGGCTGGCAAATTAGTTGTCTGCCACGCGGACTTCGTTAGAAGTTACCCTTGGCGGCGTTGTCCCACCATACGCGGGTTCCGCCCTGGTCGCCGGAGTGGCCGGTCTTGCTGGAGTTCTCCTTGTTGAGGAGCTCGATACCGGTCTTGAGACCCTCGGCGTTGGTGTCACCGGCATTGCTGCTGTAGATCTGGCGGCGTACGCCTTCCTCTGTGGTGACGGCTCCGTTGCTCTCGTTGACGTAGGCAGGGAAGAGAACCGGATAGCCGGTACGCCTCTGCTCGGCCCAGGCCTCGGTTGAGAGAGGGAAGAGCGCGATGTACTTCTGGGTCATGATGCGGGCGAGCTTGTCCTCGTTGGAGGCATTGTTGTCCCACTTCACGCCCAGCTTGTTGAGGGCTTTGGTGTTGAGTTTCGGATCGAAAGGATCGACGAAATCAATCTGCGTGTCGGTTCCGCTGATGTACTTCTCGACAGCGCCTTTCGCATATTCCGCGATCTCGGCGTACTTGCCCTTGTAGGCAAGCTCATTCGCCATCGAGGTTCTGATGCCTTCCTCGTAGAGGGACTTCACGTCGCCGGATGTCCAGCCCCTGAGGGCGGCCTCGGCAAGGAGGAAGTAGGACTCGGCCTGCTTGAAGATCGGAAGCGGAGCGCTGTAGATGCCCTTGCTGTTGTTGCCGTCTACCCAACCGGAGAGCTTGCCCCAGTTGTTCGGCTTGCCTGGCAGACCGCTGGCGAACCTGATGCCGTAGTAGCCGGTTCCCTTCGCAACTTCCTTTCCGTCGGAGGTGGTGAACTTGTCCTGGTTCTTCGCCATGTACAGAGGCTGGCGAGGATCCTTGAGACCTGACATCAATGTCACGAGGTTGGCGTTGAATCCGCAGTCTCCCCAAGCGAACATAAGCCAAAGCTCGTTCTCTAGACTCTTGTCGATCATGATGTCCTTGCCGCCGTTGGCGAGGGTGTTGCCCGCTGCCGCCTTGGCGATCGCAGGAAGGTCGTAGCCCGCGGCCTTCATCTCGTCCGCTCTCTTGGAAAGACGCAGGGCGATACGGAGTCTCATCGTGTTGGCCACCTTCTTCCACATCTCGAAGTCGCCGCCGCACCAGATGTCGAATGTGCCGAGTCCGGCCTTTTCGTCATCTGTAGGCTTGTTGAAGGCGTCCAATGCCTTCTGAGTGTCGTCAAGCATTGTCTGGTAGAGCTGCTGCTGGCTGTCAAACGGGAAGTATGACTCATATTCACCGGACAGGATGGAGCTGTGGGCGAGAGGGCCGTACACGTCGGTGGTCATCATAAGGCTGTAGGCCTGTACGATTCTCATCACGCCGGCGAGGGCTGGCTGGTTCTTGCCGTCAAGGGTGGCGATCAGTCGCCTTGTGTTGTTGAACACGTGGAGGTAGTGGTTCTCGTACATACCGCCCGAGTGTCCTCTGTTCTCGCCCATGTCACCGTTGGTGAAGTTTCCGTTAGGGGTCATGAAGTAACCGCTGTAGAAATCCACGGTGAGGTTTGTCCAGAACTGGAACATGTTCTGCTGAGGAGGGTAGCAGTACTGCATCGGCTCAGCGCACTGGGATGAGAGAGGAAGATCGCCCGGGTTCACCTGGACATCGCTTGTGTTCATCTTCTCGAAGTCGCCCGTACAGGCTACGATTCCGAGTCCGAACAAGGCCGCTACTGAATATTTTAAAATATTTTTCATTGTCTTGGAAATTTTTAGAAGTTGAGTTTAAGGTTCAGACCGAAGCTGCGTGAGGTAGGGAGGGCGAACATGTCGATGCCCTGCCAGCCGTTGCCTGTACCTGCTGAGACATCAGGGTCGCAAGGTGCGTCCTTGTAGAAGAAGAACAGGTTGCGGCCGATGATGGATGCTGTCACGTTCTTGCCGTTGCCGAGGAGGTTACGGAATGTGTAGCCGAAGCTGAGCTCGCGCAGACGGACGTTGGTGGCGCTGTAGACGTAGTTCTCGTTGGCGTAAGGAGAGTTGAAGTTGCTGGCTCCCGTGGTCTCGTACCAAGCCCTTGGATCGAAGGAGACTCCGTCAACGGTGATGGAGCCGGCGTCGCGGGCCTCGCCTGACCTCTGTGACACACCCCAGCCGTCCAGCGTGGCCTCGGTCATGGAGATGACCTTGCCGCCGAATCTCGCGTCGATGAGCATCGAGAGATTGAAGTTCTTGTAGCGGAATGAGTTACTCCAGCCGGCGTAAACCTTGGAGTTCATGTTGCCGACATGCTTGAGCTGGTCGTTGTTGTCGTCGCCGAGGATCGGCTGTCCGGCATCGTTCTTCTTGATCTTGCCGCTCTCGTCCCTGAGGATCTGGCGTACATAGAGGTCACCGTAGGAACCACCTTCCTTGAGGATGATCTTGGCGCCTCCGAAGTTGGAGAGTGTAAGGCCGTTAGGAAGCTCGTCCACGAGTTCTACGATCTTGTTGTTGTTGTAGGAGAAGTTCACTCCTGTCTCCCAGCTGAAGTCGTTGCTGAACTGCTCGTACCAGCTGGCGGTCATCTCGATACCCTGGTTCTCCACATTACCGGCGTTCACATAGCGGTTGCGCAGACCGGACTCGTAAGGAGAGGCTACGGAGAAGAACTGGTTCTTGGTGTTGGTCTTGTACCAGGTGGCGGAGACGTTGAGCCTGTTGTTGAAGAAGGCTCCGTCGAAACCGGCCTCGATGGAGTGGGTCATCTCAGGCTTGAGGGTTCTGAAAGGAGCGCTGTCCGGAGCGGAGATCGATCCCTGTGAGCCAAGGCTGTAGAGCAGGTTGGTCATGTAGACAGGGACATCGTTACCCACGATGGAGTAGCTTGCGCGGAACTTCACGAGGTCCACGGCAGGGCCGAGGTCGGCGAACTTGTTCAGAAGGAAGCTGGCTCCCACTGAAGGATAGAAGAATGACACATTGTCGGTGAAGGCAAGAGCCGATGACCAGTCGTTACGGGCGGTGACATCGATGAAGAGGCCTTCCTTGTAGCCGAACTGCGCGGTAGCGAACACGGCGTTAAGACGCTTCTCGGTGTTCCAGTGGCCACCCTTTCCGACAGACGACATATTCCCATAATAGTTGTTAGGGGTGAATATGTTAGGGTAGTAGACGTTACCGTTGCCAGGGGCTGTGAACTGTGTTCCCTCAGCCCAGAGATCCACGTTTCCGGTCTTGCTGTGGGTGAAGCTGGAGCCGGTGGTCACGGAGAGTGAGAAGGTGTCGTTCCAGTTGTGGTTGTAGCCGACGAGCACATCGCCGTACATCTGGTCGCTGAAGTAGCGGTTGTCCTTCATTCTGCCCATAGGGTAGAGGTCACCGGTGCTGGAGGCGTAGGCGTTATGCACAAAGTGCTCCTCGCCCCTCTCGTAGCGGAGACGGCCCTGTACGTAGAGATCCTTGATGATGTCCCATCTGACGCTGCCGCCGAACTCGTAGCGGTTGCGGTCAACGACCGGCTTCTGGCGGTTGAGCACCCAGTAAGGGTTGCTGTACTGCTGTTGCTTCGTGTTGGTCCAGTTCTGGACGTAGCAGCTGCGTGAGGCGTCATAGACCTCGTAGTTGTTCTTGTAGTGATCCCAGTCCTCGCCTCTCGGGAAGAGGTAGGCGCCGGTCAGAGGGTTCCAGAGGAATCCCGATGCGGACTGGTTCTCGATGTGCTGGTTGGTGAGCTTCGCGCTTGCCTCTATCTTGATGTTGTCGAGGACGGTGAAGTTGACCTTGGTGTTGAAGTTGTGGCTTCTGTACTCATTCTCAGGAGTCATGCCCTCTGAGTAGACATTGCCGTAGGAGAAGTAGGCTCCGAAAGAGTCGTTTCCGCCGGACACGGCGAATGTGTTGTTGGTCGTGAAACCTGTGCGGAAGAACTTCTTGAGATAGTTCGGCGCCTTTGAGGAGAGCTTGCTGCCCCAGCTGTAGGTGCCGTTGTCCGACATCCCGTAGTTGTTCTGGAACTTAGGAAGCACCATAGGGCTTTCTGCTGTCGTGTTGCTGGACACGGTGACGTTCACCTTGCCTGCTGCCGCTGACTTTGTCGTGATCATGATCGCGCCGTTGGCGGCCACGGCACCGTAAAGCGCTGCGGCTGACGCACCTTTAAGGAGGGTGATGGACTTGATGTCGTCAGGGTTGATCGTGGACATCACATCGCCGCCGTCCCTCTCGCCACCATAGTTGGAGGCCACCTGGGATGAGGTGATGTTCTGCATCACAGGCACACCGTCCACAACAATGAGAGGCTGGTTGCTTCCGTTGATGGACTTGTTGCCTCGGAAGAGGATCTTGGATGATCCGCCGGCTCCTGTCGAGTTAGGAGTGATGACCAGACCGGCGCTCTTTCCCTGGAGGGAGTTGATCATGTTGATGCTCTTGATGTCGTTGACATCCTTGCCGCCGACTGTCTCGGCAGCGTAGGTAAGGCTTTCCGACTGGCGGACCATACCCATGGCCGTCACCACGACTCCCTTGAGAGCTGTGGCTTCCTCGAGGATGACGATGTCGAGTGTGGCCTGGCCGTTCCAGACGATCTCCTTGGTCTCGTATCCGATGATGGAGACGGTGATCACATCGTTGGCCTTAAGATTGCCGAGTCTGAATTTACCGTCGATGTCTGTGGTCTCACCGGTGGTTCCACCTTTGACAAAAACGGCGGCGCCTACGACTGGGCCGTTGGCGTCCTTGACTGTACCGCTTACGGATCCTGCCCTGTCCTGGGCCGCCGCCGCGGCTGAGAACGACACGAACAGAACGATGGCTGCCACTACGGTCGCCATTCCTCTGAGTGTCGAAGATTTGATTCTGTTAAACATAATAATAAGATATTGGTAGTGTTTTCTATAGTTGAGTCCACTTGAAAAAGTACCATTCGCCACTTTTTACCCCCGTTGGAAGTACCTGTGTGGCACATATTTTTCAAAAAAAAGACTTTTTCAAGTGGGCTCATAGTTTTTATTTTTCATCCGGCGAAAAAGAGGAGCCGGCTCATTATGTCGTTTTTTTGTGTTTAGTATATTTATTCATTATGCAAAAATATGTGTCATTTTGTAAAAAACAAGAGATTCTCTTTAAAAATGACATTTTTATGAACCGTTTGTTTTAAAAATGGTAGCGAATCGCCTTGGACCCATATTTCGTGAAGGTTGTTCCCATAGATTGAATTATTCTAAAATAACGATTCCCTGACAGGCTAAACCGATAAAGTTGAAAAAACTCTTTGCAGTTAGAAATTGATTTCATAACTTGCGCCATCAAAATTTTTCAAGGATGTTTTCGGAAGCCCACACATATCGACAGCAGCAGTTCCAGCAGGGATTTCAGAGCCAGAATGTTCAGGTCCTGAACGATTTCGTGTGTGCCGGTCTTCCAGCCTGACGGCATATTCATTATGGAAAAAAGGATATTATGATTTAATATTGAAGGCTGGTTCCTCGTGGATCAGCCTTCTTTCTTTTTGAATCTGCTTAGTAAGCGTAAAAAAATAAGTTGAACTAAATTTTGTGTCAGATTTATGAGGATAGATTTCTTTTGGAAGAAGGAGTGTGCCGGTGGCACATGACTGATGAGAAAAGAAATATAGACCATAAAGATATACAAATTGTTCAAGTTATTTTTTAATGATTACTTAGAGAATTTGATTACACAATATATAGTTTAAGGAAATACAACACCTTTAACAAATAGACAAATTATGAGCATTGACAGATTTGATCTGGTGAAGGAATCCTTCGAGAAGAAGGCTGTTCCGGCTGAACGCCCTGAGGGCAAGACCTCCGACTATTACGGAGAACTGGTCTTTGACCGTCCCAAGATGCACAAGTACTTGGACGTCAAGACTCTGAATGCGCTGCTTGACTGCATCGACAACGGCAAGTCCCTTGACAGGGAGACCGCTGATGGAGTCGCAAAGGGTATGAAAGAGTGGGCTATGGAGCATCACGTGACCCACGTGACCCACTGGTTCCAGCCTCTGACAGAGGGCACCGCCGAGAAGCATGATTCGCTGATCGACTATGACGGCAAAGGAGGAGTCATCGAGACATTCGACGGAAAATCTCTCGCGCAGCAGGAGCCTGACGCTTCTTCCTTCCCTAATGGAGGAATCCGCGCCACATTCGAGGCCAGAGGCTACACGGCCTGGGATCCGACTTCTCCGGTGTTCATCATGGATGACACCCTCTGCATCCCGACCGTCTTCATCTCCTACACCGGTGAGGCCTTGGACTACAAAACCCCTCTCAAAAAGGCCCTCAAGGCCGTTTCTGATGCGGCCACTCCTATCTGCCGCCTCTTCGACAAGTCTGTCACTAAGGTATATTCCTACCTTGGATGGGAGCAGGAATATTTCCTTGTCGATGAATCCCTCTATGCCGCGAGGCCTGACCTTATGATCACCGGCCGCACCCTGATGGGACACAGCTCATCCAAGAACCAACAGCTGGACGACCACTATTTCGGTGCCATTCCTTCAAGAGTCGCTGAGTTTATGCGTGATCTTGAGATTGCCGGTCACCGTCTTGGGATTCCGCTCAAGACCAGGCACAACGAGGTGGCTCCCAACCAGTTCGAGCTCGCTCCGATCTTCGGTGAGACCAACCTCGCCAACGACCAGAACCAGCTTGTGATGAACCTGATGAACAAGATCGCGCGCAAGCACGGTTTCGTGGTTCTGCTTCACGAAAAGCCTTTCGCAGGAGTGAACGGATCCGGCAAGCACAACAACTGGTCGCTCGGAACCGACACCGGCACAATGCTTCTGGCTCCGGGCAAGGATGCCAAGGGCAACCTCCAGTTCGTCACATTCTTCGTGAATGTGCTGGCTGCCGTTCAGAAGCACAACGCTTTGCTGAAGGCCTCCATAGCCACTGCCACCAACGCCCATCGTCTCGGCGCCAACGAGGCTCCGCCGGCAATCGTGTCCGCTTTCCTTGGCAGGACGATGACAGATGTGCTTCACAAACTGCTTGAGGTTCCGTCCGACACTCCGATCGAGATCGCCGGGAAGAAGGGCAAAAGCGTTGGCCTTGTGGAGATTCCGGAGATATTCGTGGACAACACCGACCGCAACAGAACCTCTCCGTTCGCTTTCACGGGCAACCGCTTCGAGTTCCGCGCCGTGGGTTCGCTGGCCAATTGCGCCGGTGCGATGACCACACTGAACGCCGCTGTGGCTGAGCAACTTATCTCGTTCAAGAAAAGCCTGGACAAGGAACTGGCAGCAGGCAAGGCTATGAATGTGGCCATCATGGACACCTTGAAGCCGATCATCGCGTCCATAATAGATGTGGTCTGCTTCGACGGCAACGGCTACACCGATGAGTGGAAGGCCGAGGCGAAGAGGCGCGGGCTGGATGTCGAGACCAGCGTCCCGGAGATGATTAAGGTCTTCACGGCTCCTGAATCTGTGAATATGTTCAAGGAGACGGGGGTATATTCAGAAAAAGAGCTTCAGGCCCGCAATGAGGTGAAGTGGGAGACCTACAGCAAGATGATCCAGATCGAGTCGCGCGTGATGGCGAGAATGGCGATCAACCACATTATCCCGGCTGCCCTTGACTACAAGTCCAAGTTGCTGAAGGAGGTGGCGTTGAGCAAGAATGTCTTCGGCGGCACGGACGAGTGCAAGGAGGAGATCTACCTCATAAAGAGCATCTCGAAATACGTTGACCAGATCCGCGAGAAGGCGACCGCTATGGTCGAGGCGCGCAAGAAGGCGAATGTCCTTGAGGATGAATATGCCAAAGCAGTGGCCTACCACGAGATAGCCGAGAGCTTCTCCGCCCTCCGCCGTCCGATCGACAAGCTTGAGGAGATCGTGGACAACCGCACCTGGCCTCTCCCGAAGTACCGCGAGCTGCTGTTCATCAGCTAGTTCCCGCATCGGTCACTGAGCAGCCTTTCGGTCACTGAGCTTGTCGAAGTGACTATGTAATCATCAAAGCACTTTTACAAAGCGGCAAAGGCGTTCAAAAATAGAAAATTCCAGAATTTTGCACGTTACCAAAATTCTGGAATTTTTATTTTCTGAACGCGGTGTTTCTTTTTGAGTGGATTCCTTAAAACTCTATTATCTATGACTTGTGTCTGTGTCAGCCTCTATGCCTTGTGCCAGCTGGCGGAAGATTCTTGGATGATCTCATCAACCAGAAAGGCGTCACTCATATTCTGCAGACCGTTTCTTAAGTCGTTGAGATTGCAGTAGGTCTTTGAATTATAGAAAACAGCCATCGCCTTGTCTTCGGAAATGTCCAGCCTTTTGGCTAAAAGGGAGATGACTCTGGCATATTTCATTTGGAGCAGAGTCTCATTTATTAAAGGATTTCCGTTCATTGTTCTTCCTCCTTTATTTCACGCGCCTCAACAAATGTCAAGTGATTATCGATAATGTTCTGGTTAAGAACGCAGATCTGATTGTTCGGCTTTTCATAAATCAATCTTTGAAGAGCCTCGTTTTCGGAAATCAAGCCAGAGGAGTATAACTCGATTGTGTTGAATATCCTGTCGTTTGCTATTCCGCCTTCCACAATGTCAAACTGTCTCCAGTCGGAGCCTCCTTTCCTGTTGGAAATCACAAAATTCAGCCATTCGGCGTTGTATTCATCGAAATGGAGGTATTGGTAGTCTCCGTTTGCAATTGCGGATGAATCCAGTTCATAGATATTGAGATATTTCTGTTTGCCTTGATTCAAAGGTCTTGAGGCCCAGGATATTGCTTGAGCCTCCAAAGTTGTCAGATAGAATCCTTTGCCGAAGTCCAGATGATTCCGTCCGATATTGGCGAGCGGCTTGTCGACTATTGATGTGGAGCCGTGAAATACTTTCATAGTTTTATGCTGAAGTTATGGCTGGAGATATAAGTCTGGATCTCATCCAAGATGTAATCCTTGCTTTGTGTATGCAGAGAATCGTAACTTGGATAAAGGAATCCGGAGATTGCTCCTATGTCATTCAGTTTATTGAATATTACAGAACCTGACACTCCAAGGCGATCCGCAAGATTCTCAATGCAGAACACCACAAATTCTGTTGCCCGTTCTTTTTGGCTCATATTCTTTCAATTTCCGCAAACTTAATCATTATTATGGAAATTAACAATATGATTCATTTCACTCTTCCCTGTGTTCCTCCGGGACTGTCGAATCTCTGAAGTGCGAATCTTCAGCTTAAGACTATTTGAGGCTGTGCGCTATGAATGCTTGATAATGAATGCTTTAAGGCTTTGCCTTTGGCTTGATTCAACTGAAGGCGAATGCCTATTCCATTGACTATTAGTGTTTTGAATCGCACTGGCTGATATTGAGGCGGTGGCGGATAAGTGCTTGAATATCAATAAGAAAAACTTTGTCCTGGTGTCGAATATCGCACTAGGACAATGCTTAATATGTTTATAATTAATGCTTTAAGCGCCACGGGGTTTGGTGCCCTGCCCACCCACTCTTACTTTACATTTGCCTAGATGTCCTTCTTCACGGCTGAGACATTCTGATCCTTGCCGAACATAGGACTGTATTTTCCTCTCGGGATGTCATTGAATATGTACGCATTGGCTTTTCTCGCGGCAACGATGTGGTCTGTGGTGGCGGTGACAATGGCGGATGCCGCAAGATCTATCAAGGCTCCTAAGACTCCACCTCCGCTGCTATTTTGCGACAGATCCAGATGAAGATCACAGGTCCTGTCAAAGATGATTTCGTTTGTCTTTGCCGACTTGATAAAATACCGGATTTTGGTGTCGATCCCGAAACCGCTCTTCGTCCATTTGTCTATCTGTGAGAACACTACCGCATCGGCATGTGGTCTGAAGGCAGGCTGATTCGGCAGGAGGCAACGGAAGTCCTACAGCAGCGGAGCGAACAACCTCATGATACTTTCGATGATGTGGGAGTACCATGGGCGGGCACTCCATTCCTCGATGGTCAGCTCGTGGCATTGACGGAGGTCGTACATGAATATTCCTTTGTTCATCAGGGCGGTCTGCTCGTCGTAGATGTAGGAGTTGACCTCGTAGTTGATGGCGAAGCTGCGGAAGTCCAGATTGGCGGAACCTATGCTGGAGAGGTAGTCGTCGCTGACGAATGTCTTGGCATGGATGAACTCTCCTTTGCGCAGGAATATTCTTACGCCGGCTTGCAGGGCCTCTTCGTAATAGGCTCTGTTGGCCGGGCGCATGAGGATGTTGTCGGCCACTTCCGGGAGCATCAGACGGACATCGACTCCACAGAGGGCGGCTGTCTTGAGGGCGTCCATGACAGGCTCGGTCGGCACGAAGTACGGGGTTTGGAGATAGATGTACTTTTTGGCGTGCTGCAAGGCCCATTCGTAGCTCAGCTGGAGGATCGGGAGCGGCAGGTCCGGTTCGTCCGGGACTATCTGGATAAGTTTGTTCCTGAGCGTCGGGTGGGTGGCATGGAAATCGATCTCTTGTTCTGTTGTCAAATCGTTTTCTCTGGTCGCTGAGCTTATCTTTCCAGTCGCTGGACTTCCCTTTCCGGTCTCTGGGCTTGTCGAAGCGACATTGTTCAGGATTAGAGACCCTTGTGAGGTCACTTCGGCAGGCTCAGTGGCCGGGGCAACTTTCTTCGCCATCGGGTAGAACTCAGTCATCGCCTTGTCAATCGTCCCGCCACCCGTCAGCCAGGAGTCCAAAAACGTGTACTGGAGCACGGCCACGGCGTCGCCCGTGATGCGCATGTGCGTGTCCCTCCACAGACGGAAATAGTGGTCGTTTATATTCATGCCTCCAGTGTAGCCTATCTTTCCGTCAATCACGACTATCTTCCTGTGGTTCCGGTAATTGAGTTTCGTGGCCAGATCCAGGACGTGCATTCTTGGGTTGGTGAACTTCACAACCTCGACCCCGGCTTTCCTCATGTCATTGTAGTAGGCCGCCGCGATCGGGAAATTCGCGATGTTCTCGTACAGGAATCTGACTTTGACCCCTTCCCGGGCCTTCTGCATAAGAAGCCGTTTGATCGCCTTGCTGCCCTTGTCGTTGCCGAAATGGAAATATTCAATGTGGATTGACTCCTTGGCCGCCAGTATGTCCTCGCGCAGCAGGTCGAACTTCCGCTGCCCACTGGTGATGACCTCGATGTCATTGCCGGATGTGACAGAAGGGTAGTGTTCCGCGCCCAAAAGTCTGGCAAGCGGGCGGAATTCCTCACGGATTTTCTCCTCGTTGTCGTGCCCGAAAAGGATTCTGTTCAGCTCAGGAGTCGTGCCGGCCTCGAAGATGTCCCTGTACCTCTGGTGCCGGCGGTAGAAGATCCAGTGATGTCGGTAGTTGATACCGAACATCAGGTAGAGAGCCAGTCCGACGACCGGAAGCACGGCTATGATCAGCAGCCATGCGAATTTCCTTCCCGAATCCCCCTTGTCAACCAGAATGACCGTGAAGACACTGAGGATCAAGAGAACATAAAGCCCTGTGAGAAACCACTGCAACATATTCAGTTAAACTAATTTTCCGATGAGAGTGGCGGAGGTGCAAGACAGCACCTTGACATCCACATAGTCTCCGGCCTTGTGGCCACAGCCCGGGAACACGCACATCTTGTTGCTGCCCGAACGGCCGCATAACTCATCCGGATTCTTCTTTGACGGCCCTTCCACGAGAACCTTGAAAGTCTTGCCGATGTCATTCTGGTTGCTTTTCAGGCTCAGTTCGCTCTGCAGGGCGATGATCTCGTTCAACCTTCTGGTCTTGACATCGAGCGGGACATCGTCCGGATAGTGTCTTGCCGCGAGCGTCCCCGGCCTTTCGGAGTAGTAGAACATGTAGGCATAGTCGAACCCGACCTTGCGGAACAGTTCAAGTGTCTGCTGATGATCCTCTTCTGTCTCGGAGCAGAATCCGGCGATCACGTCCGTGGTGATCCCGCAACCTGGCAGCACTTCACGGATCTTCGCCACACGCTCAAGGTACCATTCGGCGGTGTAGCGTCTCCTCATCTTCTCCAGAAGCCTGTCGCTGCCGGACTGGACCGGCAGATGAATATGATTGCAGATGTTGTCGTACCTTGCCATCGTCCCGATCAGCTCATCGCTGATGTCCTTGGGATGATTGGTGGCGAAACGGACTCTGAGCCCGGGACTGATCCGTGCGACCATCTCCAACAGTTTCGGAAAGTCACATCCTTCCCCCTCGGCCGGTTTCCAGTTGTAGGAATCCACGTTCTGGCCGAGCAGGGTGACTTCCTTGTACCCTTTGCCGAAAACATCACGGGCTTCATTCACAATTGTTTGCGGATCCCTGCTCCTTTCAGCTCCCCTTGTGTAAGGCACGACACAGTACGAGCAGACGTTGTTGCATCCTCTCATGATCGAGATGAAGGCTGAGACTCCGTTCCTGTCGGTCCTGACCGGAACGATGTCCGCGTAGGTCTCCTCGTGGGAGAGCATCACGTTGATCTGTGGCTTGTCCGGTGCTATGTCCTTCAGAAGCGCCGGAAGCGTCCTGTAGGAGTCCGGACCGGCCACAAGATCCACCTTGTGGGTGTCCAGCAACTTGTCCTTCAGCCTCTCGGCCATGCAGCCGACGATCCCCACGACCACGCCTGACCTCTTTTCCTTCTGTTTGTGGAACACCTCTATGCGTCCCCATATTCTTTGCTCGGCATTGTCTCTGACGGAACATGTGTTGGCGAGGATGACATCGGCCTCGTCCATTGATTCTGTGCGTTCGTAGCCCTCTTTCCCGAGTATCGAGAAAATCACCTCCGAGTCGCCGACGTTCATCTGGCAACCGTAGGTCTCTATGTAAATCTTCTTGCTCATGTCTGATTCAACTCTCACTTGTAGGCAAATACCTATTGTTTTTACAACCTTATCTCATGTTCGAAGGTGATTTCCCACCCTCGTCAATTCACGTTACCCCCTCCCTAAATCCTCCCCTCGGGGGAGGGACTTGCTTTCACCCTTTCACCGCAAGCGGTGAAGAAAATAGGTTCTCGCAAATGCGAGACTTGTGTTCCTGATTATAACAGTCTTCCGCAAAGATAGATAATTATCCTTGAATAATGGCTTGGTGATGTTCGTCAAATCTGCTGTGGCATGATTTTATGATGGTTCGCAGATTCTGTCAAATCCATTCGGTGATGCTTATTATGGATTTTTTTCTATCTTTGTGGTAATAGTGTTGATAAAATGGAGACAATAAAGAGAAATATTTCGGGCATTCTCATCGCTTTGCTGGCGTGTGCCATCCTGTCCGGATGCTCCGGGCTGTCGAAGGTCAAAGACATCAAGGTGACCTCGTGCGGTCTGGAGTCATATTCATTGAAAGGACTGCGCTCGATAGACGCTGTGCTTGCCGTAGGGATTGACAACCCTACGTTCGCGTTCAAGGTGATGGATGTCAGCGGGGTCGTGAAGTACAACGGAGAGGATTTCGCTACCTACACGGCGGACACGGTCAGCGTGGACAAGAAATGCTCCAAGGTCTATGACATGCCTTGCACGGCGACCTTGAATGACGGGATAAGCCTGATGAAACTGATGCAGATAGTAAAAAAAGGCAATCTTGAGGGGTTCACGACTGACGTGACGGCGACGGTAAAACTCAAGAGCGGCGCGGGGAAGACTTTCAGGTTCAAGAATATAGACCTTAATAAAATGACTGAGTAGATTTATGAATATTTTGGTTCGAAAGATTCTTGCCGTTTTGTTGACTGTCATGGCGTCCGCTTGCCTGATGATGGCTCAGGACATCCGGGAGGGGAAAGACTCGGTGATATATAGACAGAGCGCCTCCATGGATTCAACTCTGGTGGGGAAGGACATATTCAGACTTCTTTCCGCCAACGGTGTGGATGGGTCAAATGTGACCGTGCGTCAGTCCCGGCATATTCTTGATGCCTTTGAATCGCATGTGGCGGCCAATCCGGCCAGGACATCGACAGGCTTCCGCGTCAGGATATTCAATGACAACAAGCAGACTTCGAGGAATGATTCCGAGGCGGCTTTGGACCGCTTCAAAGGGATGTTCCCGGGAATCTCGGTATATCGGACATATTCCAACCCGTTCTTCAGGGTCACGGTCGGGGATTTCCGCACCAAGTCCGAGGCCATGCAGCTTCTTCAGCAGGTCAAAGGGGCTTTCCCGACCGCATTCATCGTAAAGGAGACAATCGGCTATCCTGTGGTTGACCGGTTCCATTCCTACACAGTAGAGACCGTTAATCAGGAATAAGTTATGCTCAAGCAAGGACTCGAACTCAAACAGACTCAGAAACTTTCCCCGCTTCAGATCCAGACTATCAAGCTTATCGAGCTGCCGATTCAGGAGCTGGAGCAGAAGGTTAAGGCTGAGCTTGAGGACAATCCGGTGCTGGACGATTCTCCGGCTCCGGAAAAGAACGAGGACAATGACGAGCCAAAGGACATCTCCATCGACGAGATCGATGAGAATGATCCGATTCCGGCCTACAAGCTTCATGTGAACAATTACGGCAAGGACGAGCGGCCGCAGTACAGCACATTCTCGGTCAAGGAGAGTTTCACTCAGAGTCTGATGGAGCAGCTGGGCTACCGCAACCTGTCGAAGCATGACCACGATGTGGCGGCGTTCATCATCGGCAGTCTGGACAGCGACGGCTACCTTCGCCGGGACATTGACAGCATTGTGGATGACCTTGCTTTCAGGGCGAACATCGAATCAAGCCCGGAGGAGGTTCTGAATATGTTGAAGGTGATTCAGGAGTTCGAGCCGGCGGGGGTAGGTGCCAGAGATCTGCGCGAGTGCCTTCTTCTTCAGCTTAAGGCTCAGAAACAGACCAAGCTTGTGCAGACGGCAGAGACCATACTCACGGACTATTTCTCAGAGTTCTCCAACCGGCATTTTCAGAAAATCATCACGAAGCTCGGATTGAGTGAGGAGGACATGAAGGCTGTGATGGCAAGGATCGTCAAACTTAATCCAGCTCCAGGCGGGCAGATTGACGATTCGTACAATGATCAGGCTCAGCAGATTGTGCCGGATTTCGTGCTGGACATCGTGGACGGGGAGCTGAGACTGTCGATGCCTCGCTTCAACATTCCTGAGATCCGGGTGAACCGCAAGTACGCCGAGCTTCTCGCCGATGCGCAAGGCTCTTCGGACAGGCAGAAAAAGGAGGCGGCGACGTTTGTCAAGCAGAAACTGGATTCGGCCAAGTGGTTTGTGGAGGCTTTGAAGCAGCGTTACAACACATTGGAGAGTACGATGAAAGCCATCATCGACTACCAGCATGACTATTTCATGGACGGGGATGAGTCTCATCTCAGGCCTATGGTCTTGAAGGACATAGCCGAGAGGACCGGTTTTGACATCTCGACGATTTCCAGAGTCGTGAACAGCAAGTACATCGAGACGCATTTCGGGATTTATCCGCTGAAATATTTCTTCTCGGAGGGTCTTGAGAATCAGGATGGGGAGGAGGTTTCGACCCGTGAGCTGAAGAAGGCTCTTCGTGAGTGTGTGGATGCTGAGAACAAGCGCAAGCCTTTGACCGACGATCAGTTGGTGGCTGAGATGAACAAGCGTGGCTATAAGGTGGCGCGCCGCACGATCGCCAAGTACCGTGACCAGCTCGACATCCCTAAGGCCCGCCTCCGCAAGGAGTTGTGAAATCTACAACTTCGCGCCGTAGGCGAGGTCGCCCGCGTCACCAAGGCCCGGGACGATGTACGAGTGGCTTGTCAGCTCCTCATCGACGGCGGCGGTCCAGAGGGTCGTGTTCTCCGGAAGGTGCTTCTGGAGGAACTCGATGGCGTAGATGCTGGCGATAGGGCAGACAAAGTGGGTGTGGACTGGATCTCCGCCTTCATCAACAAGCTTATGATAGGCGATTTCAATCGACGCTCCGGTCGCAAGCATGGTGTCGGCGATGATGAGAGTCTTGCCAGTCAGGTCAGGGCAGGTGCAGTACTCCACATTGATGTGGAACTCGTCTCCCTTGTCGTACTTCCTGAAGGCCGCGATGAATGCGTTCTCTGCGCCGTCAAACACATCGAGGATGCCTTTGTGGAGTGGCAGTCCGGCGCGCAGGATGGTGGAAACCACAATCTTCGCGTCGCAAGTGCGGACTCTGGCCGTGGCAAGAGGGGTGATGACATCCTTCGGGCTGTAATCCAGGACCTTGCTTAGCTCGTAGGCAAAGATGTGCCCCAACCTTTCAAGGTTGTAACGGAAACGGAGGCTGTCTTTCTGAACGGTTTTGTCACGCATCTGCGCGACGATGTTGTTGAGGACCGAATCGGTCTCGCCAAGATTGATGACTTTCATTGGTTTCTCGAAATTGATTTTCGAGAATCAAAAGTAGGGATTTATTTCTATACCTGCAAGTTTTTTCTTTCCGCCATCGTCACCCTGTCGTCGGCGAAGCTGAAGTAGCAGTCATCGCAGATTATTATGTGGTCGAGGAGGGATATGTCGAAGGTGTTCGCGGCCTTTTTCATGCGCTCGGTCTCGGTCAGGTCGTTGTGTCCGGGACGAGGGTTTCCGGACGGGTGATTGTGCACCATGACCATCGCGCTGGCTCTCTTGTCCAAGGCCATCCTGACCACAAGCCTTGGATCGACGATAGTGGCAGAGATCCCTCCAAGGCTGATCATTTCCTTGTGGATGATGAAGTTGGCTCTGTTCAGGAGGATGATCCAGAATTCCTCGTGATCCAGCCCTTTGAGGCGGGGAAGCATCATCTTGAACACGATGTCGG
The DNA here is from genome assembly GCA_900544195.1 of uncultured Alistipes sp. Taxonomy (GTDB): domain Bacteria; phylum Bacteroidota; class Bacteroidia; order Bacteroidales; family UBA932; genus Cryptobacteroides. Next base: position 80,555 of record UQUJ01000001.1, read on the forward strand.
CATCGGTCAGCGGAATTTTCTCTATTCCGGGATCTTCAAGACAGCATCTTTTCCCGAGTTCAAACGCGGCTGCGATCGCGGTGTACCGGACGCTGCCGATTCCTCCGATCTCTTTCATCCGCCCGGCGTCCATGTCGGCGATCATGGACAGTTTCCCTTCGTTGGCTGCCAGCAGTCTGTTCGCAACTTCGAGGACGTTTTCCTTCTGTGTCCCGGAACCGATCAGTATGGCGAGCAGTTCAGCGTTGCTCATGGCGCCAGCTCCTTTGGCGAGCATCTTTTCCCGTGGCCTTTCGTCCACGCAGATTTCTTTGATTTTCATAGTTTGTTACTTTTTGTGGCGGGTGTCCGGGAATATGCCGACGCGCTTGCCGACATATTCTTTATCGCCGCATGTTCAATGCCGGCAATATAGGTATAGCAAACGGAAAAAAAGTTAAGAAACATAAATGTCTCCTAACTTTTTTCTGTTTTTTATGGAAATTTCTGTTTTTTATAGGCTATCCCTGCCACTTCGGCAAACTCACCGCATGGTGTGGTCGCTGAACCTGTTGAAGCGCCTGCCGAAGCGCCTGCCTACTTCCTTTCCAGAACCTTCTTTGCGGCCTCGACGATGTGTGGGGCATCAATTCCGTAAGCGGCGAGAAGTTCGGACGGAGTTCCGCTCTGGCCGAACTCGTCACGTCCGTTGACATATTCAATCGGCTTAGGGGAGGTGGCGGCAAGCACTCCGGCGATCAGTTCGCCAAGGCCACCGGCCATGTTGTGCTCCTCGGCGACAACCACGGCTCCGGTCTTGATTGCGGAGGCGATGACTGTCTTGGTGTCGAGCGGCTTGATGGTCGCCACATTGATGACCTCGGCACAGATTCCATCGGCTTCAAGAGCCTCGGCAGCCTGAAGGGCCTCCCAAACCATGTGCCCGGTGGCGAAGATGGTGACATCCTTGCCTTCGTTCAGGACGTAAGCCTTTCCGATTTCGAACGGCTCGTCAGGTGTGAAGTCGGCGACCTTCGGACGGCCGAAACGCAGATAGACAGGGCCGTCATATTTGGCTGCGGCGATCGTCGCGTTCTTTGTCTGCGTCCAGTCGCAAGGGTTGATCACAACCATTCCCGGAAGAGCGCGCATCAGGGCGATGTCCTCCATTGTCTGGTGGGTGGCACCGTCCTCACCGAGGGTGATTCCGGCGTGAGAGGATGCGATCTTGACGTTGGTCTTGCCGTAGCAGACCTCCATTCGGATCTGGTCGTAAACACGTCCGGTGACGAACTCGGCGAACGATCCGGCGAACGGAATCTTGCCGGTGAGGGCCATGCCTGAAGCCACGCCGATCATGTTGGACTCGGCGATGCCGCATTCGTAATATCTCTCCGGGAACTCGGCCGCGAAAGCGTCCATCTTGAGTGAGCCCTTGAGGTCGGCGGTCAACGCCACGACTCTTGAGTCAGCCTTTCCGGCTTCGAGAAGGCCGGCTCCGAAACCGCTGCGGGTGTCCTTCTTGCCCTTATCTGTATATTTCTTCATAATATTCGTGAATTAAAAGTCTCCCAATGTTTCCTCAAGCTGGCTCAGGGCGTTCTGGCACTGCTCCTCTGAAGGTACGCTGCCGTGCCATTTGTGGGTGCCCGCCATAAAATCAACCCCGTGTCCCATCTCTGTCTTGAACAGGATCATCTTCGGCTTGCCGTTTCCGACACCAGCCTTGGCCTGCGCGAACGCCTCGAGGATCTTGTCCATGTCGTGTCCGTCGGCGATGATGACCTCCCATCCGAAAGCCTTCCATTTTGCCTCAAGGTCACCGAGTCCGGCGACATCTTCGGTCGTGCCGTCGATCTGCTGTCCGTTCCAGTCGGTCATCGCGATCAGATTGTCGGCCTTGTGGTGGGCTGCGAACATCGCCGCCTCCCAGATCTGTCCTTCCTCGGTCTCGCCGTCTCCGCAGAGAACGTAAACGCAGTGAGGGTCGTTGTCAGCCTTCTTTGCGAGAGCCGCTCCTATCGCTACTGAAAGTCCCTGTCCGAGGGAACCGGCCGCCTGAGCCACGCCAGGGAGGCCTTTCCTTACTGAAGGGTGTCCCTGAAGGCGGCTTCCGAACTTACGGAACGAGCCGAGCTCGGAGGTCGGGAAATATCCTGCCCTCGAAAGGATTGAGTAATACATTGGGGTGAGGTGTCCGGCCGACAGGATGAACATGTCCTGATCCTTTCCACCGCGTGTCCAAGTTTCAGGGTTCTGATCCATAACATTGAAGTACAGTGCTGTCATAAAATCAGCGCTGCTCATGGAGCCGCCCGGGTGTCCGGAATTGGCCTTGACGACCATCCTGATGATGTCTCTCCTTACCTGGGAGGCAATTTTTTTCAGATCTTCTGTTGACTGCATTTTCTATTTGATATTTTGAATTTGAAATATGCTAAATCGTTTGTAAGCTACAAATATAATCCTTTTTTATGTCAAGAAGAAATTTTAACTTTGTCTGTATGAGATGTCGTTTTGATTCTCTTGATCCGGAGCGGCGTCCGACAGTGAAAATTGATAATCGTTATAATTAATGGCACACGTAGTTATTATGCCCAAACAAGGGCAATCCGTAGAAAGTTGCATTGTCACTGAATTCAAGAAAAAGGTGGGAGACAAAGTCGCCGTCGGCGATGTCCTTTTCAGCTATGAGACCGACAAGGCATCCTTTGACGAGGACGCCAAGGTCGAAGGCACTGTCCTTGCCTGCTTCTTCAATGATAATGACGAGATCCCTTGCCTGACCAACGTCATGGTCATCGGCGAACCGGGGGAATCGTTCTCTGAATATGCTCCTTCGGGGGCCGGCGCATCTGCCGCTTCGGGAGCGGAACCGACATCGCCTGCCACGGAGCCGGCAAATGCGGTCGCAGAGCCAGTGGCTCGACAAGGCTCACCAGCCATCGAAGTGACCGCGGCAGCGACACCGGGCGCTTCGGCAAGCTCGGCGACCGGAACCGTTGCCGCCAACGCCCCCGTCTCCCCAAGAGCCCGCAAATTGGCCGCCGAAAAAGGCGTGGACACCGCCCAGGTCGCCGGCACAGGCCCTCACGGCCGCATAATCGAACGTGACATCATAGCCGCACAGGGCGCTCCGAAATCCGGACTCGCCAAGGCTATGATGGCCGACGGAGGTCTCCAGGCTCCTGCCGCAGGCTCCGGAATCGGCGGAATGGTCAAGGGCTCCGACCTCAAGGTCTGGAAACCTACCCACACCGGGAACCTTGCCGGAGAAGGCGAGGAGTTCAAGGTCGAGAAGATGTCCAACATGCGCAAGCTCATCGCCAAGTCGATGTACAACTCCCTCCAGAACACGGCCCAGCTCACCCATATGCTCGGTGCTGACGCACGCCGTGTCCAGGCTCTCCGCAAGAAGGCGAAGAAGGCCCTTGAGGAAGGAAAGATCGACGTGAACATCACGATCAATGATTTCGTCTGCTACTCCGTCATCAAGGCTCTGAAGAAATTCCCTAAGGTCAACTCGCACTGCCTCGGTGACGCTATGAGGATATTCAATGTCGTCAATCTTGGTTGCGCCGTTGACACGGAGCGCGGACTGATGGTGCCTTGCGTGAAGCACGCGGAGGACCTGAATATCATCGGCTTGAGCAAGGCTCTGAAGAAGGTCGCTGAGGACTGCAAGAAGGGCTCGATCAATCCCGACCTGCTTTCCGCCGAGGGTGCCTCATTCACGGTCTCCAATCTCGGAGGTTTCGGAGTCGAGTGGTTCACACCTGTCATCAACGTGCCTCAGAGCGCGATCCTCGGAGTCGGCACGATCGTCCCTCGTCCGAAGGATCTGGGCGCCGGAGTCTATGCGTTCGTCCCTTATCTCGGTCTTTCCCTGACCTACGACCACAGGGCGCTTGACGGCGGAGAGGCAACCCGCTTCCTGAAGCAGGTGGCTGTTGAGATAGAGAATCTTGAAGTTGAATTCTAAAATATTTACGAATATGTACGATTTAGCGGTAATAGGCGGTGGCCCGGGTGGTTACGTGGCCGCTGAAAGAGCCGGAGCCGCCGGCCTTAAGGTTGTCCTTTTTGAAAGAAAATCCCTCGGAGGAGTCTGCCTCAACGAGGGCTGCATCCCGACCAAGACGCTTCTTTACAGCGCCAAGGTCTATAACTACGCCCTAACTGGTGACCACTACGGAGTCTATGTGAAGGAACCTACGTTCGACTATTCAAAGATAGTCGCCCGCAAGGACAAGGTCGTGAAGAAACTCGTGGGCGGAGTCAGACTGGCGATGAAGTCCAACAATGTCGAGGTAGTGGCCGCCGAGGCCATGATCCAGGGCCGCGATGCGGAAGGCGTCAGGATCACCGCTGCCGACCAGACCTATGCTGCCCGCAACATCCTCATCTGCACAGGTTCAGAGGCCGCAGTGCCTCCATTCCCTGGCCTGAAGGAAGCCGGTGACGTCATCGTCACCAACCGTGAGATCCTTGCGCTTAAAGAGCGTCCGGCCGAACTCGTAGTAATCGGTGGAGGTGTCATCGGAATGGAGTTCGCGGCTTTCTATAGCACTCTCGGTACGAAAGTGACTGTGGTTGAGATGCTTCCTAAGATTCTCGGACCTCTTGACGATGAGATCAGCGCCATGCTTCAGAAGATCTACACCAAGCGTGGCGTGAACTTCTGCCTCAAGTGCAAGGTTACCGGAATCGAGGGCAACACCGTTGTCTATGAGGATCCGGAGGGTAACACTAAGAGGGTCAGCGGGGACAAGATTCTCGTCTCTGTGGGCCGCCGCGCCAACATCGGCGGATTCGGCCTTGAGAACCTCGGCGTGGAGATGCTCCTGAACCGTGGTGGAAAGCCTTGCGGAATCAAGGTGGACAGCAAGATGCGCACGAATATTCCGGGAGTCTATGCCGCAGGTGATGTCACCGGCTTCTCTATGCTTGCACACACGGCCAGCCGTGAGGGCGAGGTCGCGGTCAACAATATTCTTGGAAAGGAAGACCACATGCGCTACGACGCCATCCCTGGAATCGTCTACACCAATCCTGAGGTCGCCGGAGTCGGGCTCACCGAAGAGCAGGCCGCGGCTTCCGGGAAGGAATATTCAGTCGTCAAGCTCCCTATGGCCTACGCCGGCCGCTTCGTCGCCGAGAACGAGGGCGGCGAGGGAATATGCAAGATCATCGTCGGCAAGAAGTACCACGAGGTGCTGGGCGTGCACATGCTCGGCAACCCTTGCTCGGAGATCATCCACAGCGCCTGCATCGCCATCGAGTCGGAGATGACCCTTGAGCAGCTCAAGGAGGTTGTGTTCCCTCACCCGACCGTTTCCGAGATCATCAAGGAGACAGCGTTCGCGTTGAAATAAAAGGATTTGCTGGTAAACGTAATGACCACAAATTGTCGCTAAGTGAAATGTAAAAAATAACCTGCATCACTTTAAATTTGCAATATATTGATGTTAAAGGTGATTCTATGTATTCAATTTTATCGATTGATGCAACTTATTTTTTCAACATCACTAAAAAGAATGACGAAAAACAATTAAGAATATACTGATATGCCAAAAGCGCTTTACATCGATCCTAACGAGACCCTGCGTCCGAAGGATCACGAGCTTGAGCTTCCGAAGATTCCTGTGATGAAGTACAACAAGACCGTCAAGGAAGAACTTAAGGAAGGCAATTTCACAAAGGAGGATCTTCTCCGCATCTACCGCGACATGTCCTACATCCGTGAGTTCGAGACCATGCTCAATCTGGTCAAGACCACCGGTGGCTACAACGGAGTCGCTTACAATAACCCGGGTCCGGCCCATCTTTCAGCCGGCCAGGAGGCCGCCGCTGTCGGTATGGCCTATTGTCTTGACACCGATGACTTCATCTTCGGTTCGCATCGTTCCCACGGTGAGATTCTCGCCAAGGGCCTGCGTTCCATCCAGATCCTTCCGGAGGATGAGCTGAAGAAGGTCATGGAGGAGTTCTGGGGCGGCTCAACGCTTAACGTGGCCAGGAAGGCTTACGACGGGGCCGACACCAAGGAACTCGGAATCCGCTTCCTGCTCTACGGAGCGATGGCCGAGATCTTCGCCCGCACGACCGGTTTCAACAAGGGTCTGGGCGGGTCTATGCACACGTTCTTCACTCCTTTCGGAATATACCCGAACAACGCCATCGTGGGCGGTTCCGGCTCGATCGCCGTGGGCGCGGCTCTCTATAAGAAGGTCAACCGCAAGAAGGGCATCGTTGTCGCCAACCTCGGTGACGGCGCCATGGCCAGAGGACCGGTCCTCGAAGGCATGACATTCGCCTCGATGGATCAGTTCAACACCCTCTGGGAAGGCGACATGAAGGGCGGGCTGCCAGTCCTGTTCAACGTGATGGACAACCAGTACGCCATGGGTGGCCAGACGAAGGGTGAGACGATGGGTTATGTGTTCCCTGCACGCCTGGGAGCCGGCTTCAAGGCCGACGCCATGGATGCCGAAAGAGTTGACGGTTACAATCCTCTCGCGGTCATCGACGCTTTCAACCGCAAGAAAGCCTACCTTCTTGAGAAGAAGGGTCCTGCTCTTCTGGACGTTGTCACCTACCGTTACAGCGGACACTCTCCGAGCGACCAGTCGTCTTACCGTACAAAGGAGGAGATCGAGGCCTGGGAGAAGGAAGATTGCATCTTGGCGTTCGGTGAGAGACTGAAAGAGGCCGGGGTGGCTGATCAGGCCGCTCTCGACGCTATCCGCAAGGAAGTTGACGCCAACATATTCGAATGCTACAAGCTTGCCATCGACACCGAACTTTCCCCTCGCATGGATCTCGTGAAGGAAAGTGAGCTCCTTGGTGATATGATGTTCTCCAACCAGAGCATCGACTCCCTCAGCGACGCGAAACCGGATGTGAATATGCCGCTGGAGGAGAATCCTCGCGTCAAGCAGATTGCCGGCAAGTCCAGGTTCTATCTTGACAAGGACGGCAAGCCTGCCAGCAAGATGAAGACCTACAACATCAGGGACGGAATATTCGAGGCCGTCGCCGACCGCTTCTACAAGGATGCTTCTCTGGTCGCTTACGGTGAGGAGAACCGTGAGTGGGGTGGCGCTTTCGCTGTCTATAGAGGACTGACCGAGGCTCTGCCTTACCATCGCCTGTTCAATTCTCCGATCGCCGAGGCCGCGATCATCGGGACAGCCATCGGTTACGCTATGTGTGGCGGCCGTGTGATCCCTGAGATCATGTACTGCGACTTCCTCGGCTGCTGCGGAGACGAGATATTCAATCAGCTTCCTAAATGGCAGGCCATGTCAGGCAACATCCTGAAGATGCCGGTTGTGGTCCGTGTGTCCGTCGGCTCGAAGTACGGTGCCCAGCACTCTCAGGACTGGACTTCGCTGTGCTGCCATATTCCTGGACTCAAGGTCTGCTTCCCTGTCACTCCGTATGATGCGAAGGGGTTGATGAATGCCGCGCTTCAGGGTACCGACCCTGTCATATTCTTTGAGAGTCAGAGAATCTACGACAAGGGTGAGATGTTCCACGAAGGTGGTGTGCCTGAGGAATATTATGAGATTCCGATCGGTGAGCCGGATGTCAAGAGAGCCGGTAAGGACATCACCATCCTTACTATCGGCGCCACTTTGTACCGCTCTCTTGAGGCCGCTGATATTCTTAAGGAAAAGTATGGTATGGAGGCTGAGGTCATCGATGCCCGCTCTCTCGTGCCGTTCAACTACGAGAAGGTGCTTGCGTCCGTGAAGAAGACCGGCCGCATCGTCATCGCCGGCGACGCCTGCGCCCGTGGCTCCTACCTCAATGACATCGCCGCCAACATCACCGAGATGGCCTTTGACGACCTCGACGCCGCTCCTGTGGTGCTTGGTTCCCGCAACTGGATCACCCCTTGCCACGAGCTTGAGGAGGCGTTCTTCCCTCAGCCGTCCTGGTTCCTGGATGCCATCAACGAGAAGATCGTCCCTCTGAAGGACTATGTTCCGGTAAGCAACCAGACCACCGCTGAGCAGGTCATCCGCGCCAAGAAGGGTGTGTAACCGCTTTTGAACCATGAGTCCACTTGAAAAAGTCTTTTTTTTGAAAAATATGTGCCACACAGGTACTTCCAACGGGGGTAAAAAGTGGCGAATGGTACTTTTTCAAGTGGACTCAACCATTTATGGCGAAGGGGATTTAGGGGGTAGTGTAACGTGAAGGGAAAGTATTGAGCCTCGCAGCCGTATAGTAATGTTGAAAAAATAAGTTGCACCAATCAATATAATTGAACACATAGAACCACCCTGAACATCAATATATTGCAAATTTAAAGTGATGCAGGTTATTTTTTATATTTCACATAATGGTTATTCAAGGTAATGATTATTCGCTATGTATACTAAAGCCGTTAGATTATATGGTAAGGAAGACCTTCGTCTCGAGGAGTTCGAGCTCCCCGAGATGAAGGATGATGAAATTCTCGCGAAGGTTGTCAGCGACAGCCTCTGCATGTCTTCCTACAAGTCTTCACATCAGGCCTCCGACCACAAGAGGGTACCGGATGACATCGCCGAGAATCCGACGATCATCGGCCACGAGTTCGCCGGAGAGATCATAGAGGTCGGCGCCAAGTGGAAGGATCAGTTCAAGCCGGGTGACAAGTTCTCCATCCAGCCTGCCCTCAACTACGAGGACGGCCCTGTCGGAGCCCTTTCCGCCCCTGGCTATTCCTACAGATTCATCGGTGGCGACGCCACCTACATCATCATCCCTTCCGAGGTGATGGAGATGGGGTGTCTGCTCCCTTACAAGGGTCCGGGCTTCTATCCAGCTTCCCTTAGCGAGCCTCTGTCCTGCGTCATCGGCGCGATGCACGCTTGCTATCACACCCATCCTGGTTCATACGTGCACCAAATGGAAATCAAGGACGGTGGCAAGATGGCTCTTCTGGCCGGTGTCGGCCCGATGGGACTTGCGATGATCAACTATGTGCTCCGCCGTGAGGACAGAAGGCCGTCCCTTTTCGTTGTGACGGACATTGATCAGACCCGTCTTGACCGTGCCGCGATGCTCTACACCAAGGAGTTCGCCGCTTCCCGTGGCATCGATCTCCGCTATGTGAACACCGGCACTGTCGAGAATCCTGTCGATCTGTTGCGTGAGATTTCCGGCGGAACCGGCTACGATGAGGTCATCGTGATGGCTCCGGTTCCCGCGGTTGTCGAGCAGGGAGACGACATCCTCGGACAGGATGGCTGCCTGAATTTCTTCTCCGGCCCTGGCCGCTCCGATTTCAAGGCTCCGTTCAACTTCTACAATGTCCACTACGCTTCCACCCACGTGGTAGGCACCAGCGGCGGCAACACCGAGGACATGAAAGAAGCCCTCAGGATGATGGGCGAAGGCCTCGACCCCGCCGGTCTTGTGACCCACATCGGCGGCCTGAACGTCGTCCCTGAGACCACACTGAACCTCCCGTCGATCAAAGGCGGCAAGAAGCTCATCTACACCCACGTGGAGATGCCTCTGACCGCCATCACCGATTTCGGGGAGAAAGGCAAGACCAACCCTGTCTATGCCGAGCTCGACCGCCTCTGCAAAGCCCATAACGGCCTCTGGAATCTGGAAGCCGAGGAATACCTCCTCGCCCACGCCACCGAGCTGAGCAAGTAGTGTGCTCATCATAGGGTGTGCCCCACAAAAGAATTTCCCCTTCCCGAGTTTTTCACGTTACAAAAATTACGGGAAGGGGATATTCTTTTCTGGCTGCTGTTATGAACGGTATTGTGGTTTGATCTGGTCGCTGAGCTTGTCGAAGCGCCCGCCGAACCGTCCGGGACCGTTTGTATTGTTTCATGTCGCTATTATCGTGTGGTAATAAGCTACAAGCGAACGAGTCTGATGACAGCGGAAAAAAGGCAAAGTGAAAATTTTGCGCGTTACCAAAATTTTCACTTTGTCTTTTTTTCCGCTGTCAAGTGGCTTTACTACCGCTTCATCTCGGAATGGTAGATCTTTTGATTGTTTATTTGATCTATAACTAATTGGTTGGTAGTTAATTACTTTGTAATTTGCGATTTTGTAAAATATACTTTATGAATTTGTAAAACACGATTTATAAATGACAATATTCAAAAGGCCAGTTCTCTGCTTCATCACTTGCTTCTGGCTGCGGTGTTCGGCGACACTTTAAGCCTTTTTCGTTGCCGATAAGTCAACTTATACCAGTAATAATCTATAAATCCGAGTCAACCTAAATCAGGAAAGTACAGAAGGGTGTCAAATGGTGCCCTTAAGCGACATTTCAAGCCCTTTTTGTCGCCAAAGGAATCCTCAAACTCAATGAAAGAGACTCTGACAAATTCACCGAACTCAAAAATATCTGGTAAAACTTGCACCATGATATTCATCTGACCATTGCCGAGACAATCTTGCTGAAGGGACTGCGTTAAACTACTGATAAATAAAGTCTTACCCGTCACTGGTTCTGTATGAGCGAGTGGTGGGCAAGTTATTAATAGTGTGCGACATGCGCATCCATCTTCAGCAGTAATCAACCATAGGGAAGAGTCTTGTTTGCTGAAAGTCAACTCATTACATTTGCTGGTCTGCCAAAGAGCCAAATACTACGTTTTGTTCGTGAACGCTATTGGTGACAATCACTTAGACGGACTTGGCGATCTGGAAGTTCTGTGGCCAAGGTTCTGGATCAGTTATTGGAAAGTCATTTGTCCGGGGAAACACATGTATCGCCGGACAAACCGGCAGCGAAATGAGTTTTGTCCGGTGAGGGTGAGACTGTCTTAAAAGTAAAAGAACCCCCAGTGAGGATTGAGAATTCGTTGTCGCCCCTGTATAGGGGTACAGACTTTTCTACTCTCGCCGAGACTTTTAAGACAGTCTGGGGAGGGGATTTACCGGACAAAATGATACTGAATGAGAGAACTTAGGTTGGCCGGGGGTGGCGTGTTTGAGGCACGTGAGGAATATTGTTATTTTACAAATCGCTTTCAGAGTAATGTGCCACAGAACAGTGTAGAATGACGATAAGCCTGAAAAAGTCGTGCGATCGGGGGTGAGATATTCATGGCATAGTTGCCTGTGGACGGTTCTGTGGACGATCGGCCTGAAGGTGTTTTGCAAAATGAGAGGGATAACTTAGGTTGGCCTGAAGGTGGCGTGTCTGAGGCACGTGAGGAATTCTGTTATTTTACAAATCGCTTTCATGGTAATGTGCCATAGAACAGTGTAGAATGACGATAAGCCTGAAAAAGTCGTGCGATCGGGGGTGGGATATTCATGACAAAGTGGCCTGTGGACGGTTCTGTGGACGATCGGCCTGAAGGTGTTTTGCAAAATGTAAGGGATAACTCAGGGTTGGCAACGGCTATATTGGGAGCAGGCCACGGTGTAGAGTCTCTGCTGACACTCTGAATGAAAAACGACTGACCGGAAACGGTCAGCCGTTGTAATATTCATAGAAAAAGAATTCGCTATTTGCCCTGCGCCTCGTAGTCGGCCTTGACCTGCTCAAGGAGCTTGTCGGCTTTGGCGTAGCCGTCGGCTGGGGCTTTCCAGATGATGGCGAAGAGGATCACGCCGACGATGCCCAGGGCTATGGCTACCTCGAAGACGGAGTTCCAGCCGAACTTGTCGGCAAGGGCTCCGAAGACGAGACCGGAGATCGCGGTGCTGGCGTAGCCGAGGATGCCGGCCATGCCGTTGGCGGAGGAGGCGACACGCTTCGTGGCCTGGTTGGACAGGCATATTCCTATAAGAGCCTGAGGCATATAGATGAAGAAGCTGGCCATGATGATCAGGGCCACTGAAAGACCGCCCATCTCCTTAGGGGTGAGCCAGAAGAGGATGAAGCAGGCTGTGGCGCTGGCCAGGCCGATGAGACAGGTTCTGTGGGCCTTGCTGCCGAAGAACTTGTCGGTCGCCCAGCCGGCGAGAAGTGTTCCCACGATGCCGAGCACTTCAGTGATGCCCACCACCGTCGAGGCGGTCTGGATGCTCAGGCCTCTGTCCTGGGTGAGGAATGTCGCGCCCCAGTCCAGGATGGTGAAGCGGATGATGTAGATGAAGAAGTTGGAGGTCGCGAGAATCCAGACGATAGGGTTCTTGAACACCATCTCCTTGACGAATCTCTTGTAAGCGAAATCGGTGAACTCCTTAGGCTCTGTGACAACTTCCTTGACTGGAGCGTTGTCGTCAATCTCCTCAGGATCAGGCAGCCCTACTGACGCAGGGGTGTCCTTGAGGCCGAAGAGAACCAGAACGGCACCGGCTATTGCGAGGAGTGCCGGGACGAAGAAGCACCATTGCCACGCTGAATATGAGAAGTGGTTCAGAATGAAGGTTCCGCAAAGGAATGCCACGAGGCTGGCACCGATGGAGTGCGAGCTGTTCCAGATGGCCTGCTTGGTGGCAAGCTCGGAAGGCTTGATCCAATGGGCCATAAGGCTACCGCATGGAGGGAACCCCATTCCCTGGGTGTAACCGTTTATGAGCCAAAGGCTTCCGATGAACGCGACCATTCCCATAGTGGCCTTGCCCTCGCCGTCCATAAAGTTGAACAGGCCGTTCATCTCAGGGCTGAGTCCTATGAATATATTCACGAGCGCGGAGAGGAAAAGTCCCGTGGCCATCATCTTCTTGCGGCTGACGCGGTCGGCGATGAAGCCGTTGATGAACCTTGAGAGGCCGTAGATGATGCCGTGGAGCGTCAGGAACAGACCGAGTTTGACCTTGCTGATCCCCAGCTCGGCCTCAAGGGCCGGCATCGTGATGCTGAAGTTCTTCCTGACGAAATAGAAGAGGGCGTAGCCGATCATCAGGATGATGAGGGTTCTCCACTGCCAATAGTTGTACTTTTTCTTGATAGACTGATCCATTCTTTTAGCGTTTTAAAAACGGGGGACACAAAGATACAAAAAACGGCATTCTTAAGGAAGAAATTGTTATTTTTGTAAGATATGAAATGAGCGGTCGCGGAGCTGTTGCTTCGCCCGGTCGCTGAGCTTGTCGAAGCGGCAGTTGGTTCGACAGGCTCACCAACCATCGAAGCGGTCCCTGAACCTGTCGAAGGAACCGGATAATGAAAGAAATTAATTATTAATGAATATGACAGAAAACTATAACAAGTCTCTCACCGCAGAGCAGAAGGCCAAGCTCCGCCGGATCAAGCATCTGGCTCTGGACATGGACGGCACAATCTACATGGAGAACAACATCTTCCCTTTCACGGTCGAGGTGCTGGACACCATGAAAAGGAACGGGGTGGGATATTCATTCCTGACGAACAATCCGACGAAGTCGGTGGAGGACTACCTCAGGAAACTCGCCGGAATGGGAATCCCTGCCGATGAAGGGAACATGTACACGACCCCGATCGCCACGATCGACTACATCAGGAAGAATTTCCCTGATGTGAAGAAACTCTTTATGTTGGGTACTCCGAGCATGATCGGCCAGTTCGAGAAGGCTGGCTTCGTTTCCTGCGCAGACGATCCTGATGACGTGCCGGACATGCTGATCGTGGCCTTCGACACCACGCTGGTATATTCACGCCTCTGCCGTGCCACCTGGTGGGCGAAGCAGGGCATCCCGTACGTGGCGACCAACCCTGACTGGGTTTGCCCGACGGACGCGAGAACCATTCTGGTGGACTGCGGCTCGCTCCAGAAGTGCATCGAGGCCGCTTCCGGCAGAAGGCCGGACAAGGTGATGGGCAAGCCGGATCCTACGATGCTCGACGGCATCCGTGACCGTAACGGGCTGCGGGCCGACGAGATTGCCATGGTCGGCGACCGGATCTACACGGACATCGCGATGGGACACAACGCCGGAGCCGTCAGCGTGCTGGTTCTTTCCGGCGAGACCACGCTTGAGACTGCCTTGAAAGTGGCCGAGGACGCCCGCGCGAATCCTCATCCGGAGCATTATCCAGCGGACTTCATCGTCCGCGACCTCAAGGAGCTTGGCGACCTGATCCTCGAGAGCCACAAGGACTGACAATCCCGATGAAAGTCCTTTTCATCCACGGACTTGCGTCCTCCGGAGCCTACAAGATGGCCTCCTCCCTGCGGATTCTCCTGAAGGGGAGCGAGGTCATCGCTCCAGACGTGCCCATCGAACCCGGCGAGGCTTTGACCCTTCTTGAAGGAATATGCCGGGACGAGCGTCCTGACCTCATTGTCGGCCTGTCCCTTGGCGGATTCTGGGCACAGAAACTCCGTGGCTACCGCAAGATCCTCGTCAACCCTGACTTCCACATCTCCCGTCTCCTGCGCACGATGACAGGGGTGCGTGAATATCTCTCCCCGCGCCGCGACGGAGCGTTGACGTTCACCGTCACCGAAGTGTTGTGCGATGAATATGCCCGTTTGGAAGCCACTGAGTTTGACGGGCTTTCTCCTGAGGAGATTGCCCTGACAACCGGCATGTTCGCCGACCGTGACGAGATGGTCAACTGCAAGGACGAGTTTGAGGCTTATTATCCAGGTCGGTCGCGTTCCTACCCTGGAACCCACCTGCCCAATTACCCCGAAATCAAGAAATATATCCTACCTGTAATCGAATATGAAGTATCTGATAAATAACTCCACCGACCCGTATTTCAACCTTGCGTTCGATGAATATTGCCTTGAGAACATTCCGTCCGAGGAACCGTACTTCTTCCTCTGGAGGAACCGCCCGGCAGTGATCATAGGCCTGAACCAGAACGCCTACAGCGAGGTGAATCTGGACTATCTCAATTCGCACGGCATCACGCTGGCCCGTCGTGTGACCGGAGGCGGAGCCGTCTATCACGATCTCCAGAACATGAACTACACGATCATCGGCAGGAACCCGTCCCCTCAGCCGATGGTGGACGCTCTGCGCAGCCTTGGCGTACCCGCCGAGCTGACAGGCCGCAACGACATATTCGTGGAAGGAAGAAAGGTCTCCGGCTACGCCCGCCGCGTCTCCCATAATCAGGAGATCATCCACGGCACGCTGATGTATGACGTTGACCTTGACACGCTTACGCACGTGCTGGACACGCAGGGCTCTAAGATGCAGGCCAAGGGTATCTCTTCGGTCAAGAGCCGTGTGGCGAATCTGAAGGAGTACCTCCCGCAGTTCAAGTCCCTTGACGAGCTTCAGGCCGCGCTCCAGAAGATCCTTTCCGCAGGTGACGGTCAGATGCCTTTGTCCGCCGAGCAGGTCGCCGAGGTCCGCAGACAGGCCGACGAGAAGTTCTCCACCTGGGATTTCATCTACGGCCACTCCCACGAAGCCGATTTCCGCTGCAAGGCCAAACTCTCCTGCGGCACCGTAGAGGCCAACATCCGTGTGGACCGCGGCCTGATCGCCCGTCTGGATTTCTCCGGCGACTTCCTCTTCGACACCCCTGCCCAGGAGCTTGCCGCCAAGATGACCGGCCTCCGCTACGCCCCTGCTGAAGTAAAGGCTTTCCTGGCCACCCAGCCCGTCTCCACCTACTTCCGCGGCGCCACCCCCGACGACCTCGCCGCCCTCCTCTTCAAGCCTTCCGCCGAGTAGCCGAGTAGCCGCGGAGTCACCGCCACCGCCACCCAGGCTGGCTCTGGACAGGTGTACAAGCGTTGAGCATCTTCTCCTCCCTCCGCCGAGTGGCCGTGGAGCCTAAGGTCTTAATAATGAGCGAAATCAATGAACCTTCTCCTACCTCGAAGCGATAGGAGGAGGTTCTTTTTACTGTCTGATTTTCAATCGAATGCCCTCCACGGCGACATAAATAAAACTCTCAAAACGCTCCTGCCACCCTTCTTTTTAACCTCGACGGCGGCAAAACCGCTCAATAATGCCGCCGTTCCCCTCCGCACCTTCCTCTCCGGAAACGAATATCCCTCAAAACGTCGCCGCAAGCCCCCTCTGATCCCTCTCCGGAAACACAAACCCCTCAAAACGTTGCCGCAGGCCTCCTCTTATCCCTCTCCGGCAACGAATACCCCTCAAAACGTTGCCGCAGGGCGCGGAGGGAACAGCGATCCGTCAGTGAGACATTTATTTTGATTTTATTTTAAATTGTTTTAATTTAGGGGTCGATGGATAAAACTTATACAGACATGATTATGATGAATCGAATCACCGTTGCCTGCGTTGTTTTAGCCGGGTGCGTCACAATGTTTTCAAGCTGCCGAAAAGACAAGATTGAGCCTCCGGTTCCTCTTGACCCCGACAACATTGCTGTCAGGGAAGACAGGAAGCCGTTCCACAAGTCCGACCCCATGACGGGGAAAACGCCTTCCGCCAAGGTCAGCAGTGACAAATTGAAGCTGCATTTCTTCGGCTGGGGCGAGGAACAGGACTTCTCCTTCAACCTTATATTCCCGAAGGACAAGGAATATGAAAGGGTCATCATCGCCTATACTATGACAAGTTTCTTCGAAGGACCAGCTTCCTATGACAACACAACCATGCTTTTTGTGCGCAACAAGACAGACGGTCAATGGTACGAACTTACAAGGGCGTTCACCCCATACGGAAACGCGTTCAACAGCAGTTGGAGCAAGACCTTCTGGATAGATGTCTCTGAATATTCCTCCATGCTCTCCGGGGACACGGAGTTCCGGCTGTACTACGGCGGGTTCGACGCGACCCCGACAAGAAGCCACGCCGTCAGGCTGGACTTCAATCTCTACGAAGGCAAGCCGTCGAAAAAAGTCGTGTGGACATCCAAGGTCTACGATTCCAGCCGTGACGGCAATTCCGGCTATAGGGGCTGGTCCTACGGCGTGAAGGGTCATGACATCGAGGACGCTTCCAGATTGGGCAAAAGGGAGTTCACCCTGCCGCAGGAAGTCAAATCCCTGTTGATGAAAGTGGCCGTGAGCGGCCATGGTCACGATCAGGGAAGATTCATAGAAAGAACGGGTTACGTGACAAGAAACGCTGCCGAGTTCGATGAGAACACGTACACCATCGTGATCAACGGAGTCACCCAGAAAAAGACCGGAAGAATCTTCTACAGCAACAAGGACAACTACCCTCAGGCCGGGACCTATCTCTATGACAGGGCCAACTGGGCTCCCGGAAATCCGCTGAATGTGCATTACTGGACGATTACTCCGCCGGAAAGTTCCCGAAGGTTGTCTCTGGACCTCAACCTTGAGAAGTTCGAGTCTCAGTTCACCGACCCGAAAGCCGAAGGTTGCGCGCAGTACATAGTCGAAGTCGATCTCTTCGGCCTCAGCGACTAGCGCCCCTCTGCCCGTCGCCGTCCTGCTTCCGTGGCGTCACTGCTGACGACCTCGCACCCTTCCCGTCAAGCCTTCCGCCGAGTAGTCATCATCATCGTCCGCGAAACCTCCCGGAAACGCTCCCGTCGCCGTCCAATTGCCCCGTTACGGCTCACCTGCAAGTCTCCGTGTCTGATATGATATAAATCCAGCCATGGAGGAACATGAAAATATAATTAAGAGAATACTTTCGAGGATAGATCTTTTTTCGAAGAAGGAGTGTGCCGGTGGCACATGACAGATGAAAAAAAAGAGAGATAGACCGGAAAGATTCCTTAAGATGATGCAGCTTGTTTTTTGAAGGTTACTAAGGTAGATTCCGTGAAAGGAAGTACCTTTGTAGTCATGGATAAGAGCACAGCACAAGCAATGCTCTACGAGCGCTACCTCGGTTTCATTCTTCCCGATGGTATGTTGGATTTTTCGAACTGGTCTGGATGGAGAGATGTTTCTCACGGCCATGGAGGCGAAGAAGGAAGTTGCGTACACCGGCATACTGCACATACATCTTATTGATGGAGAATTATCTAGGTAGCGCTATGGCCGGCGTCCGTTTGCGCCCCACCGGTGGCAAAAAGGATTAAAGGCACCGTGCTGACAATTGTGGGTGTTGGAAAAAGGGAAGTGCTTGTAGTTGATGCTAAAAATATTGAATATGAGGAAAATAGCCTTTTTGATGGCGCTGATGCTGTCCGTGTGTCCGCTCGGCGCCGGGATGTGGGTCTCTGCGCGGGAACTGACTCCGCGCTGGACTTTGGAATATTCACGGAAAGACACTTCGGCGCTTTTCATGGACATCTACTCTCCGGCGGAGGGGAGCGTGACGGAGATTGACGGCCGCAGGAAGCCGACGATCCTCTATGTGTTCGGAGGCGGGTTCATGGAAGGGAACAGGCGTGACGGGACGGCTATGGAGTGGTTCCGGGATCTGACCGATGATGGCTATGGGGTGGTGGCGATTGACTACCGCCTTGGCTTGAAGGGGGTCAGGGGCGTTACCGCCTCGGAGTTCGTCGTGCTGTTGGAAAGGGCTATAAACCTTGCGGTTGAGGATCTGTTCAGCGCGACATCCTATCTGATCGAGCATCAGGATGAGCTGGGCATAGATCCGTCCGCCCTTGTGGTCGCGGGATCCTCCGCCGGTGCGATAACCGCGTTGCAGGCTGAATATGAGATCTGTAACGGAACGCCCGTCGCGTCGGTGCTGCCGGAGGGCTTCAACTATGCCGGCGTGATGTCCTTCGCCGGAGCGCTGCTTGTCAAAGGAGGTGCTATTGAATATTCCCGAAAACCTTGTCCGACACTTTTGATGCACGGCACGAAGGATGACATCGTGCCTTATGAGGTTACCAGTTACGGCGGCTACTCGTTCCGTGGCTCGTCAGCCCTGGCCAAGGCGTTGTCTGACAACGGTTATGACTATCGCATCTACCGGTACCTTGGCAACAATCACACTGTCGCCGGCTTTATGCATTTCACTCTGGACATAGAAAGAGATTTCTTGGAGCGTAACGTGATGCAGGCTGTCCGTCTGAACGTTGACGCTCTGATAGAAGACCCGTCCCTGCCATATTACCCCTCAGGTAACAGCAATCTTTACGACATCAAGACCGATAGGGCAGGCTCAGCGACCAAAAGGGGCGCTCCTTTAGTCTCAGGTAACAGCAATCTTTACGACATCAAGACCGATTGACCAGACGCGAGATGGAGACGATGGGGAAGAGTCGTGAATCGCAACAGCCTGATTATCTGTGGACAAGACATCCGTCTTTGGTCGGCATGGACTAAAGGGAATCGTTTATGTTGCTCTTAATGAGAAGATTACTGCTCATCTGCTGATACAAAGCAGGTGAGCTCTAATGCTTTATTGATAAAGTTATTAGCGCATTTCCTTTGGACGCGGCTCCGCATTTTCTCGCTGTATTCAACCGAGTTCTGTCATGCTTCTAATGGCAGAAAAGTATTATTTATAGTTTTATACATAATGCACTAATGCTCAATTAATTACAAACTATAGTAAAAAATTGGATTAATAATATTATATTTTATTGTTTGTATATTGATTGAAAAGTATTATACACAACACTAAAAATAAAGCCAGATGAAGTCTTTCAGATTATCACTTCTCGCATCCTTTTCATTAATGGCTGTCTCGTTTCAGGCAAAGGCAGGGGAATGGATTCGGATCAATCAGGTCGGTTATCTTCCCGATGCCTCCAAAGTGGCGGTTTATGTCAGCAATGACGTGGAACCGCATGAAATCCCATCATTCTCCGTCGTGGACGCATCCACCGGAGAAACGGTGTATGCCTCAAGACCGGAGGATGTAAGGAACACAGGTGTGATGGGTGAACTCAAAACAACTGTAAGACTCGACTTTTCCGCGCTCACGGCGGAAGGCAACTATTTCATTGTGGCTGGCGGATTAAAATCCTCCGTGGTAAGGATCAGCGCTGGGGCCTATGACGGAGCCGCTGATTTTGTCCTGAACTATATGCGTCAGCAACGTTGTGGCTGGAATCCATTCATGAGGGACAGCTGCCACGTCAAGGACGGCTACATTCGCTATCATCCTACAAAGGAGGGGCAGTGGATAGACGTGCGCGGGGGATGGCATGACGCTTCGGACTGCCTTCAGTACACGACCACTTCGGCCAACGCCATCTATCAGATGATGTTTGCCTACCAGAGTAATCCGGAAGCTTTTGGGGACGAGTATCTTGCCGACGGTACTCCGGGCGGGAACGGCATCCCTGACATAATTGATGAGATCTACTGGGGCTTGGACTGGCTTGACAGGATGAATCCGGAGCCGGGTGAGTTCTACAACCAGATCGCGGATGACCGCGATCATGTAGGAATGCGTGAGCCTGCCAAGGACATCGCGGACTACGGGTGGGGCAAGAACAATGGTCGTCCGGTCTACTTTGTCAGCGGTGAGCCTCAGCAGAGGTACAATCGCACCAATGCAACCACAGGCATTTCCAGCACAGTGGGGAAGTTCGCGTCAGATTTCGCGCTTGGCTCGAAGATTCTGGCTCCGTTCTATCCTGAGTTCGCCGCAAGGATCGGGGCTAAGGCTGAGGGAGCCTATCAGCTTGGAATAGATAAGCCGGGAGTTTGCCAGACGGCGTCTGTGGTCTCTCCATACATCTATGAGGAGGACAACTGGGTTGATGACATGGAACTTGCCGCGGTGGAAATGTACCATAGCACAGGAGATGCGAAGTATCTCTCGCAGGCCATTGAATATGCCAGAAGGGAGCCGGTGACTCCGTGGATGGGAGCGGACAGCGCGAGACACTATCAGTGGTACCCGTTCATGAATATGGGACACTATCACCTTGCCAAAGATGGCAACGCCAGAGTCTCGGCGGAGTTTATCCGCAACCTCAGATCCGGAATCCAGAGGACATTCGAGAAGGCAGAAGGGACCCCTTTCCTTTATGGGATACCATCAATCTGGTGTTCCAATAATCTTACGACCGCAATGCTCACCCAGTGCATTCTCTATCGTCATCTTACTGGAGACGAGACCTACAAGGAGATGGAAGGCGCGCTCAGGGATTGGCTGTTGGGGTGCAACCCTTGGGGAGTCTGCATGATTGTTCAGATGCCCGGGGCTGAGGTCTATCCTACCCAGCCGCACTCGTTCATCGTCAATCTCAACCTTGGCAACACAAGTGGAGGACTTGTTGACGGACCTGTCTACAGCGCGATATTCTCCGGTTTAAAGGGCGTGAATATGGAAGGTGGGATCAACTATCTTGATGTCCAGCCCGGCACTATGGTCTACCATGACAGTACCCATGACTATTCAACGAACGAGCCTACTATGGACGGCACGGCGTCTCTGACATTCCCGTTCTCTGCCTATCAGATGGAGGGAGCCGCACTTAAGGGGGTAAGGAAGGATAAGAACGGTGTGGTCAGCAGAGTCAATGTCAACGAAAAGAAGGTCTATCTTGTCTTCACGGCGCATTACAGTTCGGATGACAAAGGACATTTTGAGAATTTTGACGGTGTGGTTCCCGTCCTGAACACCCTTAAGGCCAAAGGTGTGAAGGGCTCTTTCTTCCCGACCGGCGAGTGCTTCAGGCAACCAAGGTACAAGGCTCCGATCAAGAGAATCATCCGGGAAGGGCATTACCTTTCAGGCCATTCAGACAAGCATCTGCTTCTGTGTGAGGGTGGGGTCAGTCTTGTGTCCTCTGATTCCCTTGTCCGGGACATCCGCGGTATGGAGGCGGAGCTTGAGCGTTTCGGACTCAACAAAGACCGGTTCCGCTGGATGATACCTCCTTACGAGACCTGCGACGAGGCTTCCGCCTATGTTCTCAAAGGTTTGGGCTACAAACTGGTGAAGCCTACCTCAGGACTTGTCACGGGGCTTGACTGGGCCGCAGAGGGGGAGACCGCCTACAGAAGTGCAGGGTCGTTGGTTCAGAACATCTGGGACTTTGATGACAAATATGGTCTCAACGGGGCCGTCATCCTCGTCCATGCGATGAACTATCCTGGCAGGGCAAAGGAAGACCGGGTATATTCCCATCTCGGAGAAATCATTGACGGGCTTCGCGCGCGTGGATATTCCTTTGGTACATTCAAAGAACTCTAACGTTCAGACATTATGGCGGTAATAGCGATAGACCTTGGTGGTACAAAGGCGCTTGGGGCGGTCTTCGATGCTTCGGGCAAGATGTGCGCAAGGCAGGTTGAACTCCTTGACGGAGCGAAGGGTGATGCGGTAGGAGACATTGTCTTAGACCTCATCAAGGCTCTTTGCGGCTCCTGTCGGGGAGAAAGGGTCGAGGCGGTGGGAATATGTGTGCCAGGGATAGTCTTCTCTAAGCAGGATGTTGTCTGGGCCCCGAATATTCCCGGTTGGGAAAGATACCCGCTCAAAAAAAGGATCTCCGGTCTGGTCGGCCCTGACGTCAAGGTGGAGATTGAGAGCGACAGGACATGCTACATTCTTGGCGAGGTCTGGAAAGGAGCCGCCAAAGGATGCGGCAATGCCATCTACATCGCTGTCGGGACTGGTATCGGGGTCGGTATTCTGGTTGACGGCAGGGTGCTCCATGGCGCAGAGGACATCATCGGAGCCGCAGGCTGGATGGCTCTTCATTACCCTTACCAGCAGGAGTATATTCCTACCGGATGTTTTGAATATTATGCCTCAGGCAACGGCATCGCGACCCAGATTCACCGGGCGCTGCGCTGCAACCGCAACTACACCGGGTTGCTGAGCGGCAGACCTATAGATGAGATCACTTCCCATGACGTGTTTGACGCGTACCATAAAGGCGACCGTCTGGCCGCGAAAGTTCTTGACAAGGCTGTGGAGATGTGGGGAATGGCCGCCGCTAATCTGGTCAGCATCCTGAATCCTGAGAAAGTGATCTTCGGAGGAGGAGTCTTCGGACCTGCTGAGGAGTTTATCGGGAGGATTTACGATGAAGCCTGCAAGTGGGGGCAGCCTATAGCGATGGATCACGTGGAGTTCCGCGTCTCAGAGGTTCAGGGAGAAGCTGCTCTTTATGGTTCGGCCTATCTGGCTTTCAAGACTATAGGACAACAAGAGAAGTAGGAAGGCCATGCGTGGATATTCAACATCATCAGTTTTCGTCTCGGCTTGCGCCGGGATGGCGTTTTTCGGGGTGGCGATGCTTTCCCTGGCTCCGATTCTCGGACAGTTGAACGGCATTGTGGACGGAGCCAACGGCTTGCCGTCGACAATGTCTCTTGGAATCCTTTTGGGTACAATAGTGTTCGGTCCTGTGGTTGACCGTTTCGGCTACAAATGGCTTCTCGCGCTGAGTTCCGTCCTTGCTCTCGCGGGGCTTCAAGGCCTTGCGAACTTCAGGGAGATAGGAATGCTTCATCTTTCCATCTTCTGTCTCGGAATAGGCGGAGGCATACTCAACGGCGAGACCAATGCCCTTGTGTCAGACATCTATGACGATGACAAGAGGGGAGGACGCCTCGGTCTGCTCGGCGCGTTCTACTGCGTCGGAGCATTGCTGTGGACCTTGCTGAACTACTTCATCGTGGATTTCACAATCACTCTCAACGCAGTGTCGGCGGTGATGGCGGCGTTCATCGTCTTCTTCGTGTTTACCCGTTTCCCTGCCGCCAAGCCATCGGAGAACGTGTCGATGAGGAAGACAGCCGGGCTGCTGAGATACCCTGCTCTTATTCTCTTTGCGGTCATCCTTTTCTTTGAGAGCGGTTTTGAGGGAGCGCAGGGTAATTTCACGGTCTCGTACCTAAGTGACAAAGAAGGGATGAGCATGGCCTCCGCCACTCTTGCCATGACTTGGTTCACCGTCGGGATGTTGGCTGGTCGTCTGCCTCTTGGCTTCATCCTTGGAAAACTTGGAGCTATCGGAACCCTATATTCCTATCTGTCCGCCGCTCTTGCAGGAGTGATGCTGCTCCTTCTTTGCTCCGGGAGCGTTTTTGCGGCCTACCTTTCGATGATTCTGATCGGATTTGGAGTCGGCGCGACTTATCCTGTCATTCTCAACTACATCGGAGGAGCCTTCCGGGAGCTGTCCGGCACGGCGATCTCGATTGCGTTGTTCATTGCGCTGCTGGGGCAGTACACTTTCAACAAATTGACCGGAGCCGCTTTTGACGCCGGGCGCCAGATGCTCTTGCCTGTTCTTCTTGTCGTTGCGGTTGCATGCATGATGACGCTTGTCCCTTTGGCAGTCAAGGTCTCGTCGCGGATGAAAGGATGACACTTTTATGAATATTCAAACAACTCAATAGTTAAACTTTTTAATCTACAAACAATGTTAGCAAACGAATGGAAACAAAACGCCTTCGATGTCATGAATGAGATCGAGGCTACACAGATGGAACAAATCAAGAAAGTTGCCGAGGTGATGGCTGATTGCATCCAGTCAGGTCATCTTGTACACACTTTCGGCTGCGGTCATGCCAATCTTCCGATCGAGGAGATGTATCCGAGGATCGGTGGCATCGTAGGATTCCATCCTCTTTGCGAGCTCCCTTTGACATTCTTCACCCACATCGTAGGCGAGATGGGTATCAACCAGTTCCTGTGGCTTGAGAGAGAGGAAGGCTATGGCCAGGCGATAATGCAAAGCTGGAACTTCGACAAGAATGATCTTCTCTGGATCTTCTCGCACACCGGAGTGAACGCTGTCAACATTGATGTCGCCAATGAGGCTCACAAGCGTGGCATGAAGGTCATCGTCTGCGGATCGGCAGGCAGGACCGGTGACAAGAAACCTCGCCACTCAGGCGGAAAGAACCTTTTCCAGATCGCTGATTATGTGGTTGACACATGCTGCCCTCTTCAGGATGCGTCCGTGACTTTGAAGAATCACTTCGACAAGATCGGACCTCTTTCCACAATGGCTTCCATCACATGTGTCTGGATGATCATCACGACAGTCTGCGAGATTCTTGCGGACCGTGGAATGAAACTTCACATCAACCCGTCCCACAACATACCGGGCGACACCACCGCAAGGGAGCGTCTTGCCGAGTGTATCGCCGCCTATAAGGAAAGCGTGAAAGGCTGCTGATCAGGTTCGGAAAACACTGAAACTATTATTGAACTCTCCTCTGTCTGTCCTGTCGGAACCCGAGTATTCCGGAAGGCTCCCAGGGACAGGGATAGGGGAGTTTTATCTTTACCAATTATATTCAACCCAAAAACAGTTGTTATGCTACACACAGAAAAACGCTCGCTCATTCCTTGGACACTCAAGGTCTGCGCCGCTGTGCTGTCGCTTTTCGGGATGAGTGTCATCCCCATGGGCGCACAGTCTGTTCTGAGCGGTACCGTGGTCACAGCCTCGGACGGACAGCCTATTGTAGGAGCTTATGTCCTTGTAAAAGGTACCACTGTAGGAACCACTACGGAAGTTGACGGTACCTTCAGGATTGAAGCATCCTCCGGAACCATTCTGGAAGTCTCTCAGATGGGCTATGTCACACGTCAGGTGAAAGCTTCGGATGGGATCAGGATCGCTCTTGATGAAGACCAGCTTTGGCTGGATGACGTTGTTGTCGTCGGCTATGGCGTACAGAAAAAGAAGCTTGTCACAGGCTCCACCGTGCAGGTAAAGGGCGATGACATCGCCAAACTCAACACCGTGGATGTCCTTGGAGCGTTGCAGTCACAGTCTCCGGGAGTCAACATCGTCCAGAACAATGGCTTCCTTGGATCCGGCTTCAAGGTCAACATCCGTGGTCTTGGCACAATCGGTGATTCCGCGCCTCTTTATGTCGTTGATGGAGTTGCCAACGGCAGCATCTCCGCGCTCAATCCGTCCGACATTGAATCTGTTGATGTGCTGAAAGACGCCGCATCAGCCGCGATCTACGGAGCAAGGGCGGCAAACGGTGTCATCCTCATCACCACCAAGAAAGGAAAAGAGGGACAGGCTTCTGTCACCTATGATGGATACTACGGTCTCCAGAATCTTTATAAGATTCCTACTCTGTTGAACGCCAAAGAGTTCATGCAGATTCAGGATGAATCCAGAATCATGGACGGTCTTGCTCCTTACAATTGGGAGAACCACATCGGTCCACGTCTCTATAAGGCCATAAAGGATGGCTGGACAGGTACCAACTGGCTCAAGGAGATCATCAATGAGGACGCTCCTGTCCAGAATCATTCGGTTAATGTCACTGGCGGGTCGAAGACGGGTACATATTCATTAGGACTTGCCTACACGGGGCAGGACGCCACGATGGGCGTGCCTTCATCCATTCCTCACCTTGACCGCTATAACTTCAGGGTGAACTCTGAGAACACAGTCTTCAAAAAAGGTTCTTTGGATGTGTTGAAGGTCGGCCAGACCCTTAACTACCGCTACCAGAAAACCACAGGATCCTTCGCTACGGAGGGCATATACTGGAACGGAGTCCACAACATGCTTGTGATGAGTCCGCTTATGCCGGCCTATAACTCTGACGGAAGCTACTATGTCTTTGAAGACAGGGTGGCAGACAGCTACGTCTGGGACACCGCCAACGGTGCGGCGAAGAACCCGATCGCCTACATGGACTATACCTCCAACCAGAATGTGTCCAAGAGTCATTATCTTCAGGCCAGTGTCTATGCGGTTCTCCAGCCGATAGAAAGGCTCAACATCAAGAGTCAGTTCGGTTACATGATGAGCGCTTCAAGCTACCGCTCCTACATGCCGGAATATGACCTTGACGCCACTGCCAAGAGGGAGATGGATCAGGTCTCACAAAGCATGTCTCTGTCTAACCGCTGGTCTTGGGAAAACACGGCCAGTTACTCATTCAATATCAATGAGCATCAGATTGACGCCCTTGTGGGAAGCTCTCTGGAGAAGTGGGGCTACGGTGAGTCTCTCAGCGCAAGCAATGTGGATTCCAATTTCGGAGACCTTGAGCATGCTTATCTTTCAAATGTGTCCACTACACCTTCATCAATGTCGAGCATCAGCGGATCACCTTCCCAGAAGAACTCCATAGCATCCTTCTTCGCCCGCGCGAACTGGAACTGGAAGGAAAAGTACATGGCTTCGGCCACGATGCGCGTTGATGGATCATCCGTTTTCGCAAGAGGCTATCGTTGGGGCTATTTCCCTTCAGCATCAGCTGGTTGGGTCATCACCAACGAAGACTTCTTCAAGGGGCTTGGACTTGACAGTGTGCTGGACTTCCTCAAGCTTCGCACGTCTTGGGGACAGAATGGAAACTGCAATGTGACCGGTTTCCAATACCTTTCGCTTGTGACCTCGAACAACGGTTACGGTGGCTATGTCTTCGGTGATGTCATCGACAAGCGCGAAATAGGCTCCTATGCCTATAAACTGACCAACTCCGAACTGAAATGGGAAACATCAGAGCAAACCAACATCGGTTTCGATGCAAGACTGTTCGGGAATCGTCTCGGAGTGGAGTTTGACTGGTACAACAAACTTACAAAAGACTGGCTTGTGGTGGCTCCTGTGCTTTACTCCTATGGTGCCAACGCTCCATACGTCAATGGTGGAAATGTCAAGAACCAAGGTTTGGAATTCGGTCTGCACTGGAATGATAGCGTCGGAGAAGTGTTCTATGGCGTAAATCTGACCGGAGCGCACAATAAGAATAAAGTCACCAAGATCGCCAATGCCGATGGGATCATCCACGGAACGGGAAGTATTCCATGGGAAGGAGCCGAGGAACTCTATAGGGCAGAGGTAGGCATGCCTATCGGTTACTTCTACGGCTACAAGACTGCGGGAGTGTTCCAGAATCAGGCTGAGATTGATGCTTACAAGGGAGCTCTCCTGAACGGTGAAAACACAAACCCTGGCGATGTCATCTATGTTGATTCCAACAATGACGGAGTCATTGATGCAAATGACCGTACCATGATCGGAAACCCGCATCCGGACTTCACCCTTGGGCTTTCCTTCAATATTGAGTGGAAAGGAATAGATCTCTCAATCTCTGGTTTCGGATCGTTCGGACAGCAGATCTTCAAGTGCTACAGGGACTTCTCCTCATCACCTCTGAACAACTACACGACCGACATCCTGAAGAGATGGACGGGAGAGGGTTCTTCCAACAAGTATCCTCGCCTTGCCAGCTCTTCAAACAGCAACTGGAACAGGATCTCTTCTCTTTACATAGAAGATGGAGACTATTTCAAGGTGCAGAACATAACCCTCGGCTACGACATTGCCAAGGCGTTCAAGAAGTTCCCTCTCAAGACTTGCCGTGTCTATGTGACAGGACAGAATCTCTTTACATTCACTTCGTACTCCGGAATGGATCCGGAGATCGGCTACGGTGGTGGCAGCGGCTGGGCGCAAGGCATTGACTTGGGCTACTATCCAAGTGCCCGCACCATCCTTTTCGGAGTCAACCTCAAATTTTAGAAGGAGAAATGAATATGAAAAAGATCATAATCAATATTGTCCTTGCCGTGACCACGGTGTTTGCGCTGTCAGCGTGCGAGGACTTTCTCGACACCAAGAATCTTACCCAGAAGACAACCGAGAACTTCCCGGAGACAGAGAAAGACGCGCAGGAGATGGTCACCGCCATCTATGCCCATCTGCTTTTCGAGAGTCCTGAGACATCCTCTCAGTTCTATGTCGCCCAGCTTGCCGGAGACGATTGCCTTGGCGGGAACCTCTCGTACTCAGGGAACTGTGCCACGAACTTCCTCTTGTACAAGGACAATCTTAACGGGCTGCTTTCCTTGTGGGATCGCGACTACACTCTCATCAACAGGGCCAACAGCGCCCTCGCGTCATTCGGGAATGTGAAATCATGGTCATCCGAGGAGGAAATGAACCGCCTTATCGGCGAGACCTATTTCCTTCGCGCGTTTGCCTACAATGAGCTTGTGCAGATTTTCGGCGGTGTTCCGCTTAGGACCAACACCGAGACTGTCAACCTTCCGAGGGCAAGCGTGGAAGAAGTTTACACCGTCATCGAGAGCGATCTCCTCCAGGCCATAAGCTTGATGCCGGACAAAATCTACACCGCCGGCTCTCCGATGACCGGTCATGCCACCAAGTATGCGGCAGAGGCTATGTTGGCTCGTGTGTTCCTGTTCTACACCGGACGTTATGGGAAGGATACCCTTCCAGGCGGAACTACCAAGGCAGAGGTTGTCAAGCATCTTGAGGATTGCATCAATAATTCCGGCCATGATCTTGTGAAGGATCAGCGTGAGATCTGGGGGTACACCAACACGACGGTCAACAGCAACAATTCCGGCTACAGGTACCAGTACCCGATAGATCATGACCTGCACTGGGTCGGCAACAGCTGCGTGGAGACAGTGTTCGCCAACAAGCATAACCTCACGTCAAACTGGACCTACACATGGTTCTCCAACACCTGGTCCATGTTCTGCTCACCGTCAAACGACAACAGGGACATCAAGCAAAGCTATCCTTTCAGCTTCGGCTGGGGTGCAGGTCCGGTCTCTCCGAAAATGGTCGATGAGTGGAAGGATTGGGCCGCGAGGCAGTCTTACACAGATGGCTACACAGAGGATCCGCGTCTGACCGGTTCTATCTGGTCCTACACGGCGTACGATCCGAACAACAAGGGCAATGTCCTTCTTGACAGAAAACTCGACAAGGGAGAGCCTGACTATACCGTCTCCTATCGCTATTACGAGCAGACCGGCTACTTCCAGAAAAAGTACATCAATGTGGGTGCATGGGATGACGAGTCCAACTCTTTCAAGAACTCTTGGGCTCTTGTTGAGAATCCGGGTGTCACGGCCCAGACTTCCGCCCAGCTTGTGCAGACGACCGACCTCATCCACATCCGTTTCGCTGATGTGCTGCTGATGCACTCCGAACTTACCGAAACCGCTGACGGCATCAACAGGGTCAGAGAAAGAAGCCATCTGGCCCCGGTGTCCTACTCTCTGGAGAATCTCAAGAACGAGCGCCGTTGGGAACTTGCGTTCGAGTCTGTCCGTTGGTTTGACCTTCTCCGTTGGGCAGGTCCTTCTCTTGAGTCGGCCGGAAAGATCCTCAATGATCAGACAGGTTTCGACCTGATCAACGAAGGAATTGTCACCCCTATGGTGAGATACGATTACGCGGCACGTCTCAAACAGACCCAAGGTTACTGGCCTATCCCTCAGGATGAGATTGACATCGCGGGAGGAACCCTTGAGCAGAATCCGGGGTGGGATGCCTCAGCGGCATTTGTTGATTGGAACAATTTCAAATAGCAGATGAGAATATGAAAAAGATACGTATAATTACTGCCATAGCGCTTCTTGCCAGCATGGCGGCATGTAACCCGATAGAGGACAAGTCGTTGCGTGATGACTACATCACCAACGCCGGGACTCCTGTCACATCTGAGGAACTAACGTCCTATCTCCATGTGGATCAACCGTATCCGAACACGGAGACGGCTGTGGAAGGAGACCAGATCGTCTCCCTCAAGAATGATCGCCCTGAGATCGGAGGCGTGTGGCATGTCGTCACTTCCATGGGTGAGACCATCCTCAAGAGCGATAGTTGCACCTACACTTATGAGTCAAACGGTGAGTTCGAGGTGTACTATGTCGCCCTTTCCGCAGGAAAGATTGTCGAGTCGGCACATTTCCCGATCACTGTCACCAATGTCTTTGATCCGTGGGCCGGCTATCTGACCGGAGCAAAGGACAAGGCCGACAGGGGCGCGAAAAAGACTTGGGCCTGGAGAGAGGTCTCATGGGGCTCTGTCTGCAACATGGGAGCGCATGGTGGCTGGAAGTATGCTTCCGCCGGCTATACTCCCGAGTCCAACTTCTGCTGGTGGGGCAATGTCAAGATGAGCGATGTGTCCGCCGATGAGAAAATGGTTTTTGAATATGCGGGCAGCAAGATGACAACTTACAATGCTGACGGTTCAGTAAAAGCCACAGGAACATTCGGTTTCAACAAGGAAGTCCCTGAGGACGCGGTACTTGGCAGTCTGATCACCACTGCTCCTACCATCGGAGCAAGATTTGATGAGGTCGGGCAGGGACAGAACAACTCCTTCTACCTGCTGACTTTTGACAATGACTACATCACGATCTTCCATAAGACTCCATCCTCTGCCATGGCGGACTGGAGCGACTATGGTTGGTACGCTTATTTCAAGGCGGTGGAATAATAACGGCCATGTGTCTCCAAAGGACTG
This sequence comes from uncultured Alistipes sp., assembly GCA_900544195.1. Classification (GTDB taxonomy): domain Bacteria; phylum Bacteroidota; class Bacteroidia; order Bacteroidales; family UBA932; genus Cryptobacteroides. The sequence goes on from UQUJ01000001.1 coordinate 111,454, forward strand.
TGGGCCAGCCGGAAAACCGGTGGCCCCCTGGCCTTTGATATTCATAAAGTTTTTTCAGATGAAGATGCCCTCACATATTCATGCTCTAATGTTGGTGTTCGCTGGATTTGTCGCCTTTGGTTGCTCGCAAGGAACGACGATGACGATTGAAGGCAGCATTGACAGACGCTATGACGGTCAGACCATATTCCTTGTGCCACAGCCTTATCCCACTTTGGAAACGGTTGATTCCACCAAGGTAAGGAAGGGCAGGTTCCGTTTCACGGCGGATGCGTCCACGGTGAGGATGTGTGATGTCACCATCTCCAACAAAGCCCGCGCTCCGTTTGTCCAAAGGCTTCTTGTGGCGGTGGAGCCAGGCACGCTCAATGTGCGTCTGGACACTGTCAGCTCGGCCTGCGGAACACCTCTCAACGCTTTCCTGCAGTCCTGGAAGGAGGCACTTCAAAGGGGAGAGGATGTCGAGTCTGCCACCATGGACATCATACGGAATAACCCCAATCCGCTTGGGGGCTATCTGTATTACATGTACGACAGGGCGATGTCTGAATCACAGAAAAGAGAGTTGGACTCGTTGGGCATATACACTTTCCGTCCAGATGTCAGCAGATAGATCCACAAAAAGGCAGATAGCGCTTGCAGGAGCGGCTTTCATCGTGCTTTGGACCGTTCTCCAGATTCTTTGTCCCTATCATCTTGCCTTCAAGGAGCAGGCGGATTATTTTCTGCTTGACCGCACGTTTGTCCTGTCATTTCTCATGAAACCGGCTTTTCTGAGCGAGTTGGCAGGCGGCTGGCTGACGCAGTTCTACATGCTTGTGGGATTCGCTCCGGTGGTGCAGACTTTGTTGTGTGCCCTGCTGTGGGCAGGAATGTCCGTCTTCCTGAAAAGAGAAGGCGTGTCCTCACCGTACCTGGCCGCTTTGGTCCCTGCTTTGCTGGAAGGGGCTCTCTCATGCCTTTTCGAATATCCTGTCAGCATGACCATCGGCGCTGTTGTGTCCGCCTGGGCAGCCGTGGCCTGCCAGTCGTTCAAAGGGCGGTTGCAAAGGCCTCTTGAGCTTTTGATGCTTCTTCTTGGCTATCCGCTGATAGGATCCCCTGTCTTTCTCCTTTTGGTTCTGTTGCTTTACAAGAACCGCCGGAGTCCGGGCCATGTATTGCTCCTTGCCGTTTCCCTGACCGCTGAGATATTCCTTTTCAGGAATATCTACAGGCTGACATCCGCGCAGGCTTTTGTCTATCCGGTTGTTCCGGGCTATTATTTCGGGCGCGCGGCTCTCATTTTCCACGTTGAGGCCGGAACCCTGCTCGCAGCCCTCGCAGCCATGTCGTCAGACAAGTGGCTGAGACGTTTTTTGAGGATCATTTGCGGATTGATGGTCGTGCTCGCGTTCTGTCTCACTGTGAGGCCAAAGGAGGAATGGGACATCAAGATCAGTTCTCTGGCCTATTATGGAAAATGGGACAAAGTAAGTGAGATGGGAAAGACCAATCCGTACAAGAGTGTGACAGGATCATATTTCTACAATGTTTCCTCAAGCCGCAAAGGCACATTGCCGGAGGATATTCTGGAGGTCTATCAGCCATTGTGGAAAGGACTGTTTCTGGCTATCAATGAAAATTCCGGCTACAGAAGGGTCTTCGACAGTGTGGAGGCTCTGATGGTTTGTGGCGATTTCGCCCAGGCGCAGCACTCCGCTTTGCTTGGCATGACTTTCACTCCGAGACAACGCTCGTCCAGAATGCTCCGCAGACTTTGTGAGATCGCTATGGCGAACGGTGACTTTGCGGCCGCGGGGAAGTACGCGGACATGCTTCAAAAGACATCGCTTCACCGCGGCTGGGCCTCGTCTGTGCTTACAATGGTGGAATCATGCGAAAGACAGCCTGTCTATGGAAGCGCCGATGACATCCTTTTCAGTGCCAATGATTGGTTCGCATCCCTGCGCAATCTTGCGGAAGAGAATGACGCGGCTCTTGACAGGCTGTTGTGCCTTGACCTTCTTGTCAAGGACATAGCCTCTTTCAGAAAAGACTATGACACCTACTACAAGCCGAAGCACGCCTCTGCTCCGGCATTGTACCAGCAAGCTTTGATGATGACATTCGACGAGAATGTTTCTCCGTCAGAGCAACTCTCTGAATATGCCATATCCTCGGATGTGTCCGAAATGTGCCTTGAGTTCATTTCAAGACGCGAGGCAGGGGAGGTTTTGACCCCGGATTCAAGCTTCGGGAAGACATATTGGTACTACTATTATTTCGCTCAACCACAATGACAGGAAGAAACAAAATGATCATCGCTGCGGTCATGGCTGTGATGACTGTCTTCGGATGCCGTGAGTCAGATCACGCGGATCATCCTGACGGAATTGTGATGACGCCAGACTACAAGGATATTGTGATTCCGTTCAACATCGCTCCTTTGAACTTTTCCCTGGAGGGGGTAAAAGGCCAGGTTGAAGTCACGGTCTCCGGTCCACGGAGGGACTACATGTTCAAGGCCAGGGCTTCCAGAGTAGTGTTTCCGTTGAGAGAATGGCACACAATGCTTGGCTGCGAAAAGGGGAACAAGTTACGGGTTACTGTGACCCACGGCGGGACTTCCATTCAGGAGTTTTTCTGGGAGGTCTCTCCTGATCCTATTGATAAATATCTCAGTTACAGGTTGATTGAGCCTGCCTACGAAGTCTGGAACCTGCACTCGGTCGAGGAACGTGACCTTGAGGGCTACAAGGTCCGGATCCTCGGAGACAACAACACGACAGACCATTCGTGCATGAACTGTCACACATCGAACAAGGCTGATTCACCGGCCACGTTCTTCCATGTCAGGGGAAAGACAGGTGGTACTTTTTACGCGAAGGATGGGGCGCTCCGCAAATTGGACACGAAGACTGACAGCACTGCTGGAGCCGCTGTCTATGGAGAGATAGAAAAGTCGGGCCGTTTTGGAATATTCACAACGGCCCGGATAATGCCCATCCTGCATTCGGGACGGTTGGAGAGGCTTGAGGTGTTCGACACGTCCAGCGATCTGTTTGTTGTGGACTTTCAAGACAACACGGTCTCGGACAATCCTTCTGTCAGAGGAGATGAATTCCAGGAGACTTTTCCATGCTTTTCCCCGGACGGGAAAACAATCTGTTTCTGCCGGGCAAAGAGTCTTCCTCAGCCGGAAAGTACCAAAATGATGCGGTATGATCTTTACAGTGTGCCGTTTGACCCTGAAACCGGTGTGTTGTCGGACTCTCTGACTCTTGTTTTCGAAGCCTCGGCCCATGGAAAGTCGGTGAGTTTCCCGAAATTCTCGCCTGACGGCAAACGTGTCCTTTTCTGCGTGTCTGACTATGGCACTTTCCCTATCTGGCACACCGAGACCGATCTGTGGATGCTGGATCTCCAGACATCGGAGGTGGACACTCTGGCTGGTGTCAACGGAAGATACTCGGACTCTTATCATAGCTGGAGCTCTAACGGGAGATGGATTGTCTGGGCCTCCAAAAGGGATGACAGGGTCTATGGCAGGCCTTATTTCGCCCATGTGGACGAGAACGGTTCGGTCAGCAGGCCTTTTGTCCTTCCGCAGCGTGACCCGGCCTACTATCTGAGCCAGAACAAATCATTCAACATTCCGGAGATATACCCGATGCCTGAGACATATTCTCATAGCGACATATCCAGGAAGTATTTCAATACACTTCCGGAAAAGATGACCTATAAGAAGATGTTTTGAACAATATTCATTATTTTTATCAAAACGACTGATTATGCGAACAGTGAGACGTACTCTGATGATCTTGGCCGGCTGCTTGGCCATCGCCCTTTCATCCTGCGAAAAGGATGACTATAAAAAAGGCGGCCTTATTCCGGGCGGGGGAGAAAACACCCCTGTCCTCCTCGATAAGGTGCCTGGAAGAAATGTGGTGGCCTACTGTACCTACTATGGGAAATCCATTCCGGACGTGAATGCCGTGACGCAGATCAACTATGCTTTCGCGGAACTCTATGTCAAGGATGGAGAGTATAAAGGATTCAAGCTTCAGGGAGAAGAGTCCAGATTCCGGCAGATAGTTGATCTGAAGAAGAAATCGTCCGGTCTTAAAATACTTATCTCATTCTCTCATACGGTTGTCAATCCTGACAACGCTCAAGGTGGCGGCTTTTCAAAGATGTCTTCAACTGAGGCCGGGCGTAAGGCTTTCGCCAAGGATTGCCTTGCGTTCTGTCAGAAGTGGGGCATCGACGGAGTGGACATAGACTGGGAGATGCCGGGCGTCTCATGGAGCGGCCACGCCTGTGATCCGATGCATGACACGGAGAACTTCACTCTGCTGATGAGCCAGCTCAGGCAGACTCTCGGAAACCGCTATCTGGTGACCTATGCCGGCTATGTCAAGAACAAGGTGTCAGATGACGATGGCTCAGGCAGATATTTTGACCTCGTGGCACTCAAGGACATAGTTGACTATGTGTATGTGATGACCTACGACCTTGACGCGGCCCCTCATCACCATAGCGCCATTGACGATCCAAGAGCCTATTGGGACTGGAAAAGAACTTTTGAGGAATATGCAAAAGCAGGCTTCCCGAAGGAGAAGATGATTTTCGGAGTCCCTTTCTATGCCCGGCACTCTTTCTCTGAGAATCCTACGGCGATCGACTACAAGAAAATTCTGACACTGGATGAGTCGTTGTACAAAATTGACAATTGGGATGACAAGGCTGGGTGTCCGTACATCTCGGTGAAAGCCTCCGGCACTTTCTATGCCGGTTATGACAATGCCAGAAGCATTGCGGTCAAGGCTGAATGGGCGATGACCAGAGGTATGTCGGGACTGATGTGCTGGGACTACGATGCGGACGACGCGTCGGGCACCCTCAGGACGGCTCTTTGGAACGGAGTCATGGACAAAAGATATTAACGGAATGAACAATAAGACAATAAAGATCATCGGTGGAAAGGTCTTCACCCCATCTGGAGCGAGGAAAGCCACGGTCATCATCAAGGATGGCTTGATCTCAGAGATAACCGGGGATTCAGTCGAGATCCCTGACGCGGAGGTCATTGACGCCAAAGGAATGAATGTGGTACCCGGAGGGATTGACATCCACATTCACGGAGGCGGCGGGCATGAATTCATAGAAGGCACAGAAGAAGCGTTCAGAACAGCCGTCGAGGCCCATGCCTATTACGGGATGACCTCCATCCTTCCGACTTTGCCGGCCTGCCCTGCCAGTACGATGACTGAATCCGTAAGAATCTGTGAAAAACTCATGTCCGATCCGGATTCACCTATTCTCGGACTGCATTTTGAAGGCCCGTACCTCAATCCGAAAAAGGTCGGAGCCATTATTCCTGAATATGTCACCCCGCCGATCAGAGGAGATTACGAATCAATACTTGACGGCACCAAGATTGTCCGCCGTTGGGACGCCGCCCCGGAACTCCCGGGGGTGGAGGAGTTCGGACGCTCCTTGGTGAATCATGGAGTGCTTGCCTCGATCGCCCACACAGTGGCTGAGTTTCCTGATGTGAGGAAAGCGTTCGACGCAGGATTCACGCACGCCACTCATTTCTACAACGCCATGACAAGTGTGCACAACGTCAGGGAGTACAAGCATGAGGGTACAGTGGAGAGCGTCTATTCCATCCCGGAGATGACAGTTGAGGTCATCGCTGACGGCAAGCATATTCCTCCAGTGATCCTCCGTTTGATCTGGATGATCAAAGGAGCGGACAGAACGGCCCTTGTCACAGACGCTTTGGGGTGTTCCGCGGGAGGTTCGGACCGCATTTTTGATCCAAGGGTCGTGATTCATGACGGGGTTTGCAAACTGTCCGACCATTCCGCCCTGGCTGGAAGCATCGCTACGATGGATCGTCTGGTCGGAACGGCTGTCGAGGCTGGAATCCCGTTCGGTGACGCTGTACGGATGTCATCTGAAACCCCGGCGCGTATTATCGGCGCCAATGACCGTAAAGGCTCCCTTGAGAAAGGCAAGGATGCCGACATCGTGTTCTATGACAACGACATCGAATTGAAGTTCGTGATGAGAAAGGGTCAGGTACTGAGAAACGATTTGTGATTATTCTGATAAAATATTCATTATAATGAGGAAGAGATATAATATCATGCTAATGTCTTGCCTTGCTTTTCTGGCCACCGTTCCGTGTCAAGGCCTGTCAAAGAAAGAGAGGGTGGTCAAAAAACAGATTCGCCCGATCATCGAAGCCATGAGCGTGCGGGATAAGGTCGCACAGCTTGTTTTCGTTGATGTTTATCCGGGAGGAGATTCCGCTTTTCAGGCCAAGGCTGACAGCATAATCGCGAAGGAGCAGGTCGGAGGCATCATCCTCATGGAAGGGAACATTGCCCGGACGGCCGAGACTTGCAACCGTTCGCAAAGTCTGGTGAAGGTTCCGCTGGCTGTCACCATTGACGGAGAGTTCGGCCTGGGAATGCGGATCAGTGAATTTCGTAAATATCCCCGTCAAGGTGTTCTGGCCGGGCTTCCTGATGACGGGTTGATGTACGAGATGGGGAGGCAGATCGCCAGGGACATGCGCTCCATGAAGATCGACGTGAACTTTGCTCCGGTTGTGGATGTGAACCTTCATCCTGACGTGAACACCATCAAGGACAGGAGCTTCGGTCCGGACAAGAACCTTGTGGCTGACTACGGATCAGCTGTTATGCGAGGGATGCAGGATGGCGGTGTCGTGGCATGTGCCAAGCATTTCCCCGGCCACGGAGACACAGAGGTTGACTCACACAAAGCCTTGCCTGTTCTGAAGTTCCCGAAGGAGAGATTGGATTCTGTAGAGCTTTATCCTTTCAGGAGGCTGATAAAGGACGGGGTTGAAATGGTTATGGTCGGACATCTTCTTGTCCCTGTGCTTGACACCCTTCCAGCTTCGGTCTCAAAGGTGGTCGTGACAGATCTCCTCAGAAAGAAAATGAAATTCAGAGGGTTGATAATCACTGACGCGCTTGGTATGGAGGGGGTTTTGGAGCCGTTCGGCGGATCAGGTGCGAAAGCCACGCTCGCTGCCTATAAGGCTGGGGTGGATATCCTCTTGATGCCGGATAATGTTTCGGAAAGTATAGATCTCATAGTGGACTACATAGGTGATGACCGCAGGAGACTCAAGGACTTGGATGCAAGAGTCTCAAGAGTGTTGGCTCTGAAAGGGAAATGTGGAAAGTTGACCGGAAGGGATGACTTGAGTGTCGATCCGGCTGCCGTGGACACTAAAGGCACCGATGCCCTCATCACCACAATAGAGGAAACGCTGGCCGCAGGAAGATGACCCTACACGCTGATGCGGTTCTTTTTGTACAGGTTCCGGTACTCTTGAGGAGTCTTTCCCATCCTTGACTTGAATATCCTGTTGAAGTTCGACAGGTTGTTGAATCCGCATGCCTTGCAGATATCAGCGATCCTGTCGGACGTGTCAACAAGACTTCTGGCGGCACTTTGGCACTTTAGGTCAATCAGGTACGAAGATAGCGTCATCCCGGATCTCTGCTTGAAGAGCCGTGCGATGCTTGTTGTGCTCAATCCTGTCAGTTCAGACAGTTGCGAAAGGCGGATGTTCTTGGAGTAGTTCAGCTTGAGGTATTCCTTGATGAAACCAATCTTGTCTGGATTAGCCCCGTGTTCCGGCTCCGTTGACGATTTGGATGTCAACAGCCTGTAGTCGGATTTGGAAAGCGTGTGTAGGATTCTCTCAAAGATAAGGAACTGCTCAAAACTGCTTTTCTCGCTCGAAATGCTGTCCAAGAGAGTGTAAACTTTGAGAATGGCGGACATCCCGAAGGTGATTCCGTGTCTGGAGTCCTTAATCATTTCCTTGATGGAAGCGAACTGCTTTTTCTCAATGAGATTTCCGTCGAACAAGTTCGCCGGAAAATGTATGGTTATTTCGCGGACATCCTCCGATGAACATTCTCCCTGTTCCCAGGCGTGCTCGATGTCCTCCCCGATGAGGGCGATCTCGTAGTCGCCGATTTCCTCACTACTGTCCCCGACAACCCTCCGTACCCCTTTTCCGTTTTGTATAAAGTTGAGTTCCACCGCTTTATGGCGATGCAACGGGTAGGTGAATCTTCTTTTGTGCCTTTCGACTATTCTAAAACAATCCTCAGAGGAGAATTCCGGTTTGACGGTTATGATTTCTGACATCCTTATTAAATTTGCTGATAAATAATATCTTCAATAAACTTGCGAATTTACAAATTAATCTGTTTCTCTGAAAATCTGGATTGACACGAATGATCGGTGGTTTCGTCTGCGGTTCTGTCTGTGGTTTCGTTTGTGGTTCTGTCGGTGGTTTCGTCTGCGGTTCTGTTTGCGGTTTCGTCTGTGGTTCTGTTTGCGGTTTCGTCGAACGTAAAGTTATAAACTATTTCTGAATATGTCGGCATTATTTACGCTTCGAACCTCCCCGAAAGGGTAGCCGTGGAACGCAATGACTTGATTCTCTGTAAATAAGACATTCTTCTTTAGATGGTATGAACTAAAGGATATTGCCTATCTTGCTCTTTATGAGGACATTACAACTCACTTGCTGATGCTGGGCTCGGGTGGATGTTAATGCATTGTTCATGAGTATCTTAACGCAGTCTCTTGGGTGGAATCCAACTGAAGGAAAAGTGCTATGATATTCATAGGCAACGGTTTGCACTCCTCGTCGTGATTATAGATGACCCTTGCCGCAAGAGGCAACCGCCGGACTCCTCGATTGATGAAAGTGGCCTGAAATGTTACTTAAGAATTCAACTTTCGCAAGTAGGCAATTACCTGCTGTAAAGTACATTATCTCACGTT
>UQUJ01000002.1 GCA_900544195.1 uncultured Alistipes sp.
GCCAATCATTTACAAACCACGGACACGCTAAAACGCCACCAACGGTATTCAATCCGCTATCACTGTGGCTGACCCTCCCTCGGAACATGGGGGTCAGCCACACACTATGGCCTCTCAGCATTACCAGAGCCATTCTTGCGTGCCTGTGGTTTGCACAAGGTTTGCACAGGAACCAAAAATCAAAACAGCAGACCTACTCTTGCGTGCTTGTGGTTTGCACAAGGCTCAAAAAAAAATCAAAGCAGCAGAGCCGTTCTATGATGTTCAGGGTTATTCTATGTATTCAATTTTATCGGTTGACGCAACTTGTTTTTTCAACATTACTTAAGGGCATCAATAGCCTCAAATAAATTGCATCAATAAAACATTCAACTTCTAAAAAATAGGCAACATATAATAACAGCTAAAAAGAAGAGTCCACTTGAAAAAGTAGTTTTTGAAAAAAAAATGTGCCACACAGGTACTTCCAACGGGGGTAAAAAGTGGCAAAATGGCACTTTTTCAAGTTGGTTCAAAGAATAATACGAGTATTTGGGATACGGCAAAAAAAAAGTCGGAAAAGCAAAACCTTTCCGACTAAAATATTCAGTGATAAACTCTTATTCTGAGAATTTCGCCTTGAGAAACTCACGGTTGAGACGGGCGATGTGGTCGATGGAGATTCCCTTAGGGCACTCCATCTCGCAGGCACGGGTGTTCGTGCAGCTACCGAAGCCGAGCTCCTCCATCTTCGCGACCATATTCCTGGCCCTTCTGGCGGCCTCTGGACGGCCTTGAGGAAGCAGAGCGAGGGAACTTACCCTTGCGGCCACGAACAGCATCGCAGAGCCGTTCTTACAGGTCGCCACGCAGGCGCCGCAACCAACGCAGGCAGCCGCGTCCATACTCTTCTCAGCATTCTCGTGAGAGATAAGGATGTTGTTGGCATCCTGGGCGGAACCGGTTCTGACAGAGATGAATCCGCCGGCCTGAAGAATCTTGTCGAACGCGCTGCGGTCAACGACCAAATCCTTGATGATAGGGAAACCGGCGCTTCTGAAAGGCTCCACGGTGATGGTAGCGCCATCCTTGAAGTGACGCATGAAGAGCTGACAGGTGGTGACATGATCGTCCGGACCGTGCGCGCGGCCGTCAACGAACAACGAGCACGCACCGCAGATACCCTCGCGGCAATCGTGGTCGAAAGAAACCGGACCGCTGCTCTGGCAGCCTCTGTCAACGGCTACAGGATCGTTACCCTCACGGATCAGCTGCTCATTGAGGATGTCAAGCATTTCGAGGAAAGAGGCATCCTCCTCTATTCCGGAAATATGATAAGTCTCAAAATGACCTTGTTCCTTGGCGTTCTTCTGACGCCATATCTTAAGATTGAAATCCATAGCCGATTCTAGTCTTTATAATTTCTTGTTTTAACTTCGATGAACTCGTACTTGAGAGGCTCCTTGTGAAGCTCAGGCTCCTGGCCTTCTCCCTTGTACTCCCAGGCGGCGACATACATATAGTTCGCGTCGTCTCTCTTGGCCTCTCCTTCCTCGGTCTGGCTCTCCACACGGAAGTGACCACCGCAGGACTCGTTCCTGTTCAGGGCGTCACGAGCCATGAGCTCGCCGATCTCGAAGAAGTCCTCAAGCCTTAGGGCTTTCTCAAGCTCCTGATTGAACTGATACTGCTCTCCTGGAACACAAACATCCTTGTAGAACACAGCCTTGAGGTCGTTGATTTCCTTGATTGCCTTCTTCAGACCTTCCTCGCTGCGGGCCATGCCTACATACTCCCACATGATGTTTCCCAGCTTCTTGTGGATGGAGTCAACAGTCTGCTTGCCCTTGATGGCGAAGAGTCTGTCGATTCTGGCCTGAACATCTTTCTCGGCCTTGTCGAAGGCAGGGTTGTTGATGTCGGTCTTAGGCTCGGCGAACTTGTGTGAAAGGTAGTCGGCGATGGTGATAGGCAGCACGAAGTAGCCGTCAGCCAGACCCTGCATGAGGGCGGAGGCTCCAAGACGGTTTCCACCGTGGTCAGAGAAGTTGGCCTCACCGATGGCGTAGAGTCCAGGGATGGTTGTCTGAAGATCGTAGTCAACCCAGATGCCGCCCATCGTGTAGTGGATGGCAGGGTAGATCATCATAGGCTCCTCCCAAGGGCTTACGTTATTGATCTTGAAGTACATGTCGAAGAGGTTGCCGTAACGCTCCTGTACCCTCTGGTGTCCGAGGCGCTTGATGGCGTCGGAGAAGTCGAGGAACACCGCGAGACCTGTCTCGTTGACACCGAAGCCGGCGTCGCATCTTTCCTTGGCGGCTCTTGAGGCCACGTCACGAGGAACGAGATTGCCGAACGCAGGGTAACGGCGCTCGAGATAGTAGTCACGATCCTCCTCAGGGATCTGCGAAGGCTTGATCTCGTGCTTGCGGAGCTTCATCACATCCTCCATCTTCTTAGGAACCCAGATACGTCCGTCGTTACGCAGGGACTCTGACATAAGGGTCAGCTTGCACTGCTGCTCGCCGTGTACCGGGATGCACGTAGGGTGGATCTGCGCGAAGCAAGGATTTGCGAAATAGGCTCCCTTCTTGTAGCACTGCCATGCGGCCGAACCATTGCTGTTCATGGCGTTGGTTGAAAGGAAGTAGGTGTTGCCGTAGCCACCGGTTGCGATAACCACAGCGTGGGCGCCGAATCTCTCAAGCTTGCCGGTCACGAGGTTGCGGGCGATGATACCCTTGGCCTGACCGTCGATGATGACGAGGTCAAGCATCTCGTGGCGAGGATAGCTCGTAACGGTTCCCGCTGCGATCTGGCGGTTGAGAGCCGCGTAAGCTCCGAGAAGGAGCTGCTGTCCGGTTTGTCCACGGGCGTAGAACGTACGGCTTACCTGAACACCTCCGAACGAACGGTTGGCCAGGTAGCCGCCGTACTCACGGGCGAAAGGAACACCCTGGGCGACGCACTGGTCGATAATGGCCGCGCTGACCTCGGCGAGACGATAGACATTCGCCTCACGGCTGCGGTAGTCACCTCCTTTGATCGTGTCGTAGAAGAGACGATAGACAGCGTCATTGTCATTCTGATAGTTCTTAGCGGCATTGATACCACCCTGGGCGGCGATGGAGTGCGCGCGGCGAGGTGAGTCACTGATGCAGAAAACCTTGACATTGTAGCCAAGCTCACCGAGAGTAGCGGCTGCGGAAGCGCCACCAAGTCCGGTACCGACAACGATGATTTCAAGTTTTCTTCTGTTGTTCGGATTGACGAGTCGGAGTTCCGACTTACGTTTGGTCCATTTCTCGGCCAAAGGACCGTCAGGAATCTTTGAGATTAATTTATCGGCCATATTCTGAATATGTTATTTATAAAATTCCAAATGAAATCGCAATAAGTCTGCAATTTTAGTCATTTTTCTCGTAATCAGCAATTTTATGAGCCATTTTTGGCGATTTAGTAACATAAAAAAAATAAGTTGCCTCAGATTAAGAGAATATTCTCGAGGATAGATCTATTTTCGAAGAAGGAGTGTGCCGGTGGCACATGACTGATGAGAAAAGAGATATATACCGAAAAGATTCCTTAAGATGATGCAGGTTATTTTTTGAAGGTTACTTACCTGTACATATTTTAAGATAGTTGCGGTAAATCCGTCTGGTGAAGCGGTCATAACGCCGCACTGACATGTCGTTTGAAAAATGACGATCGACATATCTCTCAACCTCGCGGCAGTCACTCTCGCAACCATATTCAAAACCCAAAGCCTCCTTCAAGGCAAGAGCGGCGTCACAAATAGCGGCGTTGTCACTTTCACGAGACTTTTTCATATAGTCAGGAATATGATCGCTCCCGAAAACCTTCAGCGGCACATAGACCGTGCTTGTCGGGCTGCCGAGAAGCGTCCACATCACCGTCCTCGAAGGATCCTCCCCCGGAGCGACTCCCTCAAAGACCACGGAAGCCGATGTGATGTCACGCATAATCGGCTTGCCGGAGCGGGAAATCTCATTAAAAAGGAATATGTGATCAGCAGTGCCCACATCAGCGGAAGACATTATGTCAGAAGCCTTTTCAAACCTGTCCACTCCCTTGCGGTCCTCTTTGCGGCCACTTCTGGTGAAATTCGTCACAACCATATAGCCGCCTGGTTGGTCAGCCACGATGTACTTCTTCCATGAATGGTTGTTCACCTCATAATAAGCGGCCTCGCCGAGCGCGTCGATGATTCCGAAATTGGCCTCCACTCCCCAAGGCTTCGGAAGCGAGTCGAGCATATTCTCAAAGTCTTGCAGACTGCGGCATATTCCCAAAGCCTTGTACATGACAATTCCCTCCTTGTCCATTTCGGAGGCAGGAACATCATCATCCTTAAGGTCATAGGTGGCGGTGTTCATGATGCAGAAGCCGGCGGAATTGACTCCGGACCACACTTCCCCGCCCCGAGACGGCGAGTTCACTAGACCTATGAACGAATATTCAAGCCCTTGGAACCATTCCATCCTGTTGTTCAGCTCACCTGTGTCGCGGTGTTTGAGCATCACAGGACGCCCATCAACACGCACTCCCCCGGAAATGATCACGGATGTGCAGCAAAAAGCTTTGAATGAAATGAATATGAGCGCAGATGCGACAATGAATATCTTAGAAAAGTGTGCCATCCTCATCCTTTTTTGATTCAAGTTCAGCGTCCAGTCCAAGATGATGGTAAGCCATCTCCGTGGCGACTCTTCCACGTTGGGTACGCACAATGAAGCCTTCCTTAATAAGGAACGGCTCATAGACCTCCTCGAACGTGCCTTGATCCTCGCTGATCGCCGTGGCTATGGTATTGGCTCCGACAGGGCCACCCTTGAACGTGGTGATTATCGTGCGGAGAATCTTGTTGTCAATGGAGTCCAGTCCCCTCTTGTCTATCTTGAGCTTGTCAAGGGCGTAACGTGAGATGTCCAAGTCAATGTGGCCGTCCCCCATCACCTGGGCGAAATCACGGACACGCTTCAACAGCGCGTTGGCGATTCGCGGCGTTCCACGACTTCGCAGAGCGATTTCCTTCGCGGCCTCGTCATCAATCGTGACATTCAGGATGCGGGAACTCCTGCGCACGATTCTTATCAAATCCGATGTATCGTAATATTCAAGGGCACAGTTGATTCCGAACCTTTCACGCAAAGGAGCCGTGAGCAGGCCGCTTCGTGTCGTGGCACCCACAAGGGTGAACGGATTCAATGAAATCCTCACCGATCTGGCACCAGGCCCTTTGTCTATCATTATGTCGATGACGTAGTCCTCCATCGCCGAGTAGAGATATTCCTCGACCTCGGGAGACAGACGGTGGATCTCGTCAATGAAAAGCACATCCCCGGTCTCCAAGGAAGTCAGCAGACCGGCCAGATCTCCGGGCTTGTCCAGCACCGGGCCGGACGTCACCTTCATGTTCACGCCCATCTCGTTGGCGATGATGTGCGCGAGGGTGGTCTTTCCAAGACCCGGAGGCCCGTGAAACAGCACATGGTCAAGGGCTTCGCCTCTCATCTTGGCTGCCTTGACGTAGATGTTCAGATTGGAGACAATCTCTCTTTGTCCGGTGAAATCTTCAAGCCCCTGCGGGCGGATTATTCCGTCCAAATCCTTATCTTTGCCGGCGTTTGTACTGTGCGGATCAAATTCTGTCATCAGAAAGTGTTTTAATCAGTACAAAGATAGTGAAAACAGCCGGAAGAAAGCGCCGCAAGGCCAGCAACAAAAAGAAAATTCAATGACTAATAAATATAATTGATAGATTCATAGATAATTTTTTTGATTCTATATGAATTGTTAATTTGTTGATAACTTGTTTTGAGCATTGAAAACCAGATTGTTGCGCATTGCATAAATTGTTGGTTACGCTATTGAAAAGTTTTTGAAGAACTGTTGAAAAGCGTGCCTGGAACGAAAGCTAACTTTTCGGATTCTGTTTTCCACAGGGTTTTCAACAGCTTTTTAACATGATTTAGACGCTTATGTTGATAAGTACAGCATCCGTTAAAAAACTATCCGCAGGGCTTGTCTCGAAAAGGGAAATCTATTGCAAGGGACTGTTCCTTTCCGCAAGGTGGTTTGTCGTCTCTCATGTCGCTTCAGAAGGTACGAACGTGATTGTCCTTCCTGACAGGGAAAGTGCTGAATATTGCTGCTCAGACCTTTATGCGCTGACCGACGGGGACATCGTGTTTTACCTGCCGGACAGCGGCAAAGGCGTTGAGAGGAGCAACTATAAGTCCTCGCTTGGAGTCCAGAGGACATCAGCCGTGGGAAAGATACTTTCCAATGCCGGCGATACGGACAGATTGTTCATAGTGACCTATCCGGATGCCTTGGACGAACCTGTACCGGCTCCGGACAGTATAAGGACTTCGATACTCAGGATCTCCGTAGGGCAGGAAATCTCACATGACTCCATCAGGGATATTCTTTTCTCACAAGGGTTTGAGAAAGTTGATTTCGTCTCTGCCCCGGGACAATATTCGATAAGAGGATCAATCATTGACATATTCTCATATTCATTCAATCACCCTTACAGGGTTTCTTTCTTCGGAGATGAGGTTGAGAAGATCCATGTGTTTGACTGCAACACCCAGTTGTCTGGCGAGGAGAGGAAAGAGATTGAGGTTTTCCCTGATCTTGCCGCAGAGAATCCGGAAGCCGGGAACGTGAGTGTCTCCAGTCTGTTTCCCGAAGGAACTGTTGTCTGGCTCGACTCTTCCGACATGTACAAGGAAAGAGGTTTTTTCAGTGGTTTGAATGGGTTTAAGAGGGTTTTTCTTGAGGTTCCTCTCGGTGTTGACTCCGAGGATGCCGTTGCGTTCAACATAGCTCCCCAGCCTGTGTTCAACAAGAACTTCGAGCTTCTCACCGCTGACATCAGGCAGAACATGGAGTATGGGTACAAGGTTTTCATATTCAGTGAGAAGAATTCTCAGATCGAGCGTTTGAAGTCCATTCTGATCGAGAACAGCGGGCTTGTGCCAGGTTTTGTCGCCGGGAAGAACATTCATTCCGGATTCATCGACAGGGACGACAAAATCTGCTGCTACTCTGACCATGAGATTTTCGACCGTTTCCACAGAGTGAGTGTCAGGAGGACGGTTGAGAAGAGCGAGCAGCTGACACTTAATGATTTGACAGCGTTCAACATCGGGGACTACATCGTGCATATCGACCATGGTGTCGGGGTGTTCGGTGGGCTTGTCAGGATGAGAGACGACAAGGGAAGGATGCATGAGGTAGTGAAGCTTATGTACAAGGACGGAGATGTGGTGTTTGTTTCCGTGCATTCACTGAACAAGATTTCAAGGTTTCGCTCCAAAGACGGGATTCCTCCTAAGGTAAACAAGCTTGGGTCAAAGACTTGGCAGAATCTTAAAATCAGCGCCAAGTCCAGGATAAAGGACATCGCCAAGGATCTCATCCAGCTTTACGCCAAGCGTAAGACCACGCAAGGTTTTGCTTACTCCCCCGACAGTTATCTTCAGGAAGAGTTGGAGTCATCTTTCATGTACGAGGACACTCCGGACCAGGAGTCGGCGAACAAGGCTGTGAAGAAGGACATGGAGGACAACAGCCCGATGGACAGGCTTGTCTGCGGGGATGTGGGATTCGGAAAGACGGAGATCGCCATCAGGGCGGCCTTCAAGGCTGTGACTGACGGAAAACAGGTGGCTGTGCTTGTGCCGACAACAATTCTATCACTACAGCACTACACGACGTTTTCCTCACGTCTGAGGAATTTCCCTTGCACGATAGATTATGTAAGCAGACTTCGCACGACAAAGGAAATCAATGACATAAAGGATAGGTTGAAGAACGGGCAGCTGGACATAGTGATAGGCACGCACAAGTTGCTCGGCAAAGGGTTTGATTTCAAGGACTTGGGTTTGCTGATCATCGATGAGGAACAGAAATTCGGCGTTTCGACGAAGGAGAGGCTGCGTCAGGTCAAGGCCTCTGTGGACACGCTGACTCTTACAGCCACGCCTATTCCCCGTACCTTGCAGTTCTCTTTGCTCGGGGCAAGGGATTTATCCATCATCAACACTCCCCCTCCGAACAGGATCCCTACCCAGACAGAAATCATCCTTTTCGACAAGGATGAGATCCGGAGCATCATAAACTATGAACTCAACCGCGGCGGCCAGCTGTTTTTCATCCACAACAAGGTTGAGGAACTGCCTTCGATCCATGAGATCCTGCACAGGCTCGTGCCTGACATGAAAATCTGTGTAGCTCACGGTCAGATGGAGTCCAAGGATTTGGAAAACAGAATGTTGGACTTCATCCGTGGAGATTACGACATGCTGCTCTGCACCACCATCATCGAGAACGGACTGGACATTCCGAACGCCAACACCATCATCATCAACCAGGCTCAGAACATCGGCCTGAGCGACCTTCATCAGCTTCGTGGGCGTGTCGGACGGTCGGACAGGAAGGCTTTCTGCTACCTGATAGTACCTCCGCTTGTCACCATCACAGATGATGCTCGCAGAAGGCTTAAGGCCATCGAGGAATTCTCAGATCTCGGCAGCGGATTCAACATAGCGATGCAGGATCTGGACATCCGTGGCGCCGGCAATCTTCTGGGAGCGGAGCAGAGCGGATTCATTATGGACATGGGATACGAGACCTACCAGAAAATCCTCGCCGAAGCAATGGAGGAACTTGGGGTCGAGACAGGAATATCCACGGCCCGCACCGAGGAATCCTTTGTAGAGGACTGCACTATAGAGACTGACCAACCTGCGATGATCCCGGATTCGTACATTGACATAACAGCCGAGAAAATAAGAATTTACAAGCAACTTGACAGCATGACGAGCGATAAGGAGATAGACCGTGTGAAATCCCAGTTGGAGGATAGGTTCGGAGAGATGCCTCAGGATGCTGACAACCTGTTCTATGTCGTCAAGATCAGAAATCTCGGCGGTAGTCTCGGGTTCGAGAAGATCATCATCAAGAACGGAATTATGATCATGTTCTTCATAGCCAACCAGATGTCTCCTTATTATAAGTCAAAGGTCTTTTCTGGAATATTACAGAACATCAACGCCAACGACCAGCTTTTCAATCTGAAGCAGTCGGAAGGAAAGCTCAAGATTGTCAGCCGTGGGATAGATTCTTTGCCGAAAGCTCTTCAGACTCTCAATAAATTGAAATAAAATTACTACCTTTGAAAGTTTGCCCGTTTTAGACAATGCCGAATCTTTTGGTAGAAATAGGAAATACGGCCCTCAAGGCGGCCTGGTCCGAGGGAATCACTCTCGGAAAGACTTTCCGTTACCAAGGCGAGAAGATGTTCGACTATGTGGATTCGCTGGTGGATAAGGAAAAACCGGCGGTGATGGTCATTTCATCCACCATTGACATCAGCCGCGCTGAGGAGGAGAGGCTTGGCCGGAAATGCGGAACTTTGGTGATCTTGGACAGAAACCACACGGGGATAGCGGATGAATATTCACTACCTTCCTACCTGTCTCCGGACAGGATAGCCTCCGTGATTGCAGCAAGGCATCTTTTCAATGGAAAAGGCAGCATTGTCTTTGATTTCGGAACCACTTTGACAATTGATGTCATCGAGCCAGACGGGGAATATGTGGGAGGAAACATCTCCCCAGGATTCAGGACAAGATTCAAGTCTCTGTCGAGATATTCAAGGACTCTTCCGCTGGTTGACACTCCCCTTTCGGTAAGAACCACAGGTGATTCGCTGAAGTCTTCCATAGAATCAGGTGTCGTGTCAGGCATAATGTTTGAAATAACGGGCTACTTGTCTTTATTTCCCGAAAAAATGGTGGTTTTTACGGGGGGAGACGCTTTATATTTTGCAAAAAGAATGAAAAACTCCATCTTTGCAGTCTGCAATCTTGTAATGATGGGGTTAGCCTTAATCGCTGACAAGTATTATGTTGAAAGGAAAGGTTAGTAAGATACTCTTGTTTGTGGTGATGTCGTTCTGCGCGTTCCCTATGTTCGCCCAGAACGAGGCTTATAATGCCTACACCCCATATTCAATGTTCGGAATAGGTGAAATCTCGAAACAGGGAACCGCCTACAACAAGAGCATGGGAGGAGTCGGCATAGCGACAAGGGACAAAAGGAACATCAACATCCTCAATCCTGCCGCAGTCACCGCAAGAGAGGCCAAATCTTTCATGGCGGACTTCGGTTTGGCGCAGGGTAACAGGTACTATGCCCAACATGACATGAGATCGTCAAACAACACGTTCAACATCTACGATTTCGTGATCTCGTTCCCTGTTTACAAGTCACTTGCGATGTACGCCGGTGTGACTCCGTACAGTGACATAGGCTATGAGGTCTCCTCAAAGGTCACCGATCCTTCTGTCATAGCGAACACAGGTGTAATAACCAACACGGTGAAGGGCTACGGCGGGATGACGAACATATTCCTTGGCGCCGGAATTGATGTGGCGAAAGGGCTTTCCGTAGGTGTGGAAGGGCAATATTATTTTGGCAATCTTCACAAGACCAATGATTTTGTCATGTCTAATTCCACCTACAGGAGCATTTCCAGCGGATTCAACATGGACATCAGCGCTGTCACCGCTAAATTCGGCGTGCAGTATGAGATGAGCCTTTCCGACAACATCTCTGCCATAGCTGGCGCTACCTACAGGCTTGGAACGAGCCTTAGGGGAGAGGTTGAAAGGTACGAGATCCAGTCTATATCCTCGATAAACGACTCGACTCCTTCTCCGAGGAGCTATGTGGACACTTTGGGAAAAGGTCAGGTCAAACTTGCCGGTGAGCTTGGAATCGGAATCGCCTTGAAAGGTGGAGACAAATGGACGGCCGAGATAAATTACGTCCGTTCCGACTGGAGTTCAGGCGGGATGAACAAGATTCCGGGGTTTGCCAATGTAGGCAATGCGGTCTTCAGCGCATCTGCGGCGCAGTCCGTAAGGGCCGGATTCTCCATAGTGCCGAACAGGAATGACATCCGTTACTACCGGAAAAGGGTCACTTACCGTGCCGGAGCTTATTGGGATCAGGCGTATTGTAAGCTGGATGGAAATTCCATAAACGCTGTGGGAATAACATTGGGTGCCACTCTTCCTGTGTTCAGTTGGAGCAATGGCCTCACCCTTGGGGTAGATTTTGGCCAGAGGGGATCATTGACAGGTAATATGGTGAGGGAGAGATACGTCAACCTCAACATTGGAATCAATATCTTCGACATCTGGTTCATCAAACCAAAGTATAATTAATGAGTATAGAAATAAAACAATACAAAACCATGAAAAGGATTACACTAGTACTGTTGACTCTCGTTGCGGCTGCTTTCGGAACGAAAGTCTCCGCTCAAGGAAAGTATGGCGCGGACAGCGCGGAATGCATCAAGTATCTGTCTTACTATCAGGAGTATTACAAGCAGAAGAACTACACTGAGGCTCTTCCTAACTGGAGAAAAGCCTTCAAGCTCTGCCCTCCTACGGCAAGCCAGAACATGCTTCTTAACGGTATGACCCTCATGGGCAAGGAGATTGTCAAGACAAAGGATGCCCAGACTCGCGCCGCAATGATTGACACCGTTCTTACCCTCAATGATCTCAGGGCTGAATACTATCCTAAGTACGCTGTTGCTGCCTACAACTCAAAGGGACAGTACATAACACAGTACTTCAAGAATCCTCAGGATGTGTATGAACAGTTGAACAAGATCATCGAGATCAATCAGGAGAACACGAAGCCAAGCCTTCTTCTTCTTAATCTCAACGCGGCCATCGAACTTTACAAGAAGTCCGCTGTCGGGGCTGAGGATGTGATCAACACCTACCAGAACGCCATCGCCTTGCTTGACAAGGCTGGAAACGCCGAGGAGAACGCCAAAATCAGGTCTGACATCGAAGGACTCTTCATCACAAGCCAGGTTGCAAGCTGCGACAATCTTATCGCACTGTTCACTCCTCGCTATGAGGCTGATCCGGAGAACATTGATCTCGTTACCAACATCGTGAAGATGCTCGGCTCAACCGAAGGATGCCAGGACAACGACCTGTTCCTCAAGGCTGTGACAAAGATGCACAAGAACGAGCCTTCAGCCTCTTCGGCTTACTATCTTTACAAGCTTCATTCCGCAAAGGATGAGTCGGACATCGCAATCAAATACTTCGAGGAGGCTGTCTCACTTTGCGCCGATGATGATCCTGTCAAGGCTGACTATCTCATCGAGCTTGCCACATATTGTCTTAAGAACAACATTACAGGCAAGGCTTTTGACTATGCCAAGAAGGCAGCTGAACTTAAGCCTGACCATCAGGGAAAGGCCTATTACCTCATAGCCACAATCTGGGGATCAACCCGTTGCACCGGAAATGAGGTGGAAAGCAGGGCTAAATATTGGGTGGCTGTTGATTATCTCCAGAAGGCCAAGGCTGCTGACGCATCCCTGACCGATGACTGCAACAAGCTTATCTCAGCCTACAGTGTCTATTATCCAGTGGCCAGTGAAGCTTTCATGTACGGTATCCAGGCAGGTGAGACCTATCAGGTCAACTGCGGTGGAATGCGTGCGACCACAACAGTAAGGACACAGAAGTAGATCATCAGGAATTGAAACGGAACATACATAGTCTAAAGATGATTGCAACCGCTTCGGCGGTTGCTTTCATCGTATTTTCCTGCAAGGGAAAACTGTCCGAGGCGGAGCGTCTGAATCTTGCCGAGACTCCGATCCAGACAGTTGACAGTATGTTTGTTGTGCAGACAAAGAATGGTGGCATTCAGATGAGGGCGGAGGCGGATGTGATGGAAAGGTACGAGAACGACACATGTTCCTACGAGCTTTTTCCAAAAGGTCTTCATGCGTTTGCCTACACTGATGACGACATGCTGGAAACTGTGCTTCATTCCAACAACGCGAAGCATTTCAAAAGCAAAAGAACCAATGATGAATATTGGTCGGCTTTCGGTAATGTGGTCGTACAGAATGTGATAAACCAGCAGACTCTTGAAACGGACACTCTTTACTGGGATCAGGCGAACAAGGAAATCTACACTGACTGTTATGTCAGGATGTTTTCCAACGACGGATTCCTGCAAGGATTCGGCATGAGATCCGACGAGATGGCGAGGAATGTCAGGATATTCAAGGCTTTCAACAGCGATGTTGTCGTCGTGCAGGATTCGACCAAGGTTATCATTGATTCTGTAAACTTTATTGGGCCTTTGCTTAAAAAATAATGGTTAATTGAATTAAAATCACTATCTTCGCACCCCAATACCTATTTTTTGGAAATTATAAAAACGTAATACACAATGGCGATTCTTCAAAAAACTCGCGAAAAGGCCGGCATGGCAGTGTCAATCATCATTGCCTTGGCCCTTTTGTCATTCATTATCGACCCTCAGACCCTTGAGACAGCGTTCAATGCCATGTCCTCAAGAAATGATGTGGGCGAGATCAACGGTAAGACTGTCTCTTATCTTGATTTCCAGCAGGATGTAGAAAAGTTCACAACCATCAATGAGATGGTTACCGGCTCTTCAGCCCAGACCGAGCAGCAGCAGGAGCAGATTCGCAACGCCGCTTGGCAGAGCCTTTTGGACAAGTACTTGTTCATCAAGAACGCCAAGGCTGCGGGCATCAGGGTAGGTGAGGAAGAGATGAAGGATCTTCTCGCCGGAGACATGATCTCTCCTGTGATTTCCCAGAATCCTGCTTTTCAGGATGAGAACGGAAATTTCTCCAAGGAAGCCTTGCAGAATCTCATCAACGGAGTCTCACAGGATCAGACCGGCAGGATCAGAGAGTATTGGAACTATCTTCAGAACACTGTTTACACTCAGCAGTTCTATGCCAAGTACGGTTCATTGTTCACCCAGGGGAATTTCCAGAATCCTCTTATGCTCAAAAGAGCCATCGCTGAGAACAACAACACTACCAATGTTGATTTCGTGATGGTTCCCAACTATGGCATGGACACTACAGTAAAGGTCAGCGGTGAAGAGGTAAGGAAGTACTACGAGTCACACAAGAAGATGTTCAAGCAGAATGCTTCAAGGGACATGGAATATGTTGTCTTCGAGGTCAAGCCTTCCGAGAGTGACATCAATGCCACGAACGAGGCCATCGGTAAGGTTTACGATGAGTTCTCCACCACAGAAAACATGAAGTCTTTCCTTGCCAGAAACTCAGAGAGAAACTTCAATGAGTACTGGTACAAGGCCGGTGAGCTTGGCACGGTCAACAAAGGAATCAGCGAGTTCGTTGACAATAACGCCACCGGTACTTCTCCGATTGTCTCAGACAACAATGTTTTCTATGCCGCCAGAATCATAGCTACCGCCCAGATTCCTGATTCAGTCTATGTCAAGCACATTCTTCTTCAGGGTGGCTCTGAGGCAAAGGCTGACAGTCTCCTGAACGTGCTTTCCAAGGGAGAGAACTTCTCCAATCTCGCGGCCTCATATTCAGCTGACACCAGAAGTGCCGCTGACGGGGAGCAAGGCAACGTTGGTTGGATGACCCAGACTTACATGATTCCTGGTTTCGAATCAGTCCTTACGGCTCAAACAGGCAAGCCTTACATCGTTAAGACACAGTATGGCACACACATAGTTGAGGTTTCCAAGAGGACAGCGCCTGTCACCAAGAAGCAGGTTGCCATTCTTGAGAAGACCGCACTCGCAAGCGGCGAGACTTTCAACAGTTACTATGCTCAGGCCAGCAAGTTCTCAAAGATCGCGGCAGGCAAGTACAACAACTACAAGGCCGCTGTTGATTCAATGGGAATCTACTCACACCCTATGAAGGTCACCGAGGCCACTTCCAACTATGGTTCGATCTCTCAGGCCAAGGAAGTCACAAGATGGGTGTTCGACAACAAGGTCGGCAAGGTTTCCGAGATCATCACTATCAACAACAACTACCTGTTTGTCGCAACAGTCACCGGAATCCACAAGGAAGGCATAGCAAAGCTTGACGAGGTCAAGGATGCCATCCGTCAGCAGCTCTACGCCGAGAAGGCCAGCGAGAAAGCCGCGGCTGACATCGCTCAGAAGATTCAGGGACTTGGTGACCTTCAGGCAATAGCTGACACTCTTCACTCATCCGTAAGCACAGGTGTTGATGTAAGGTTCGCTTCCCTTGCCGGACAGGGACTTGATCCTAAGTTCATCGGTGCGGCATCAGTCGCTCCGGAGGGTAAGATCTGCTCTGTCGCCGGAACAATCGGGACCTACGTGTTCAAGGTAAATTCTCGCGACACCGGCTCGTTCTACACCGAGGATGACGCCAAGAACAGTGCCGCCCAGATCAACAACTACAGCACTCAGATGATTCTTCCTGTCATGATGATGGAATCTGATGTAAAGGACAACAGGGCGCGCTTCTATTAATGGAATTATTTACACATTAATATTTTGGGATGATTCATACGGGTCATCCCATTTTTTTTCTCAACTTTTATATTTGTCGTTTATACTGTAAATATTGTCAGGGTCAATACAAGATATTCTTTGTTGTTACTATCTTTAAAAACGTTAAAACGAATTTTGTGCTTTTATGTCATTTGTGACATTATGTAACATGAAAAAATAAGTTGCCTCAGATTAAGATTCCTTAAGATGATGCAGGTTATTTTTTGAAGGTTACTATACTAAACTGGAAGTTTAACAACATTATTAATATGCACGATAGAATCCAAAAAGTTGCGTCCTGTCTTTCAAAGGTAAAGGCAGCGATGGCGGCTGTTCTCCTGCTTATGGTTGTCGGGACAGGCACCGCCTTGGCCCAGACTTCCGGCAGAACAATCACCGGCAAGGTGTTGGACGAGAACAATCAGCCGATGCCTGGCGTGACCATCATCGTAGATGGCACGACCAATGGTACGATGACCGGGTCTGACGGTACATTCACCCTTGGGGGAGTGCCGTCCGGAGCCACTGTCATCGTGTCTTGTATAGGTTACACCAATCAGGTTCTTCCTGAGGGTAAATCAAATTATGTCGTGAGTCTTGTCCCTGACTCCGAGATGCTTGAAGAGACGGTTGTGGTGGCGTTCGGTCAGCAGAAGAAACTTTCCGTGACCGGTGCGATCTCTACGGTCGCTTCAGCTGATCTCCGCAAGACCACGTCCACACGTCTGGACAACGCTCTTGCAGGACGTGTCACAGGTCTTACATCCATGCAGAGTGGAGGCGGCCAGCCGGGTGTCGATGGCGCCACAATGTACCTTCGAGGAGCTGCGACAACCAATGGAAAGAGTCCTCTGATCCTTGTGGACGGTGTGGAGCGTGACAACATCCGCACTATCGACATGAACGAGGTGGAGAGCATATCCGTCCTCAAGGACGCGTCGGCGACTGCCCTTTACGGAGTGCAGGGAGCGAATGGTGTGATTCTTATCCAGACCCGCAAGGGACAGAAGGGAAAGGCACAGTTGAACATTTCGGTTGACCAGGGCTGGACATCATTCACAAAAGAACCTTCAAGGCTTCATTCCTGGGAATATTGCGAGCTCAGGAACGAGGCGTTGATGAACAGTGGAGAGAAAGCGGCTTTTTCAGACGAGACTATAGCTAAATTCAGAAATCCGCTTCTTGGTCTTGATCCGTCCTCACCAGACTATGATAATCAAGTGGCAATCAGAAAAGCGGTATATTGCGACAACGATTACTATCGGATGTATCTTAAAAGCAACACTCCGCAGACGCGTGCCAACGCCAACATCTCCGGAGGAACAGACTTTGTCAATTACTTCGTGAATGTCGGTTACATTCATCAGGGCGGTAACCTGAACACCGAGAGTCCGGATTATCTCGGCTATGATCCTCAGTGTTATATGAACAGACTCAGCCTTCGTTCAAACCTTGATTTCCACATCACAAAGAACCTGACGGCTTCGTTGAACATCGCCTCGTACGCGGAAAATGTGAATATGCCTGCGGTGGGAGATCTTTATGGTGGAAGCCAGTCGTGGATGATAACCGACATTATCTATCAGTCACAAACGATACTTCCGATTTCTCCGGGACCTGTGACAGATCCTCGTTTCGGAGATGTGAGTGATGGAGTTGTTGGTTATAATTATCTTGACCGTTCTGCGTATGAAATCATTAACCGAAGAGGTTTTCACACAAACAAAAGAAAGAATCTGAATACCCAATTCTCAGTCAATTGGGATCTTGGTGAGTTGGTTACCAAGGGATTGAGTGTTAATGGTATGGCTGCTTACGACACTTACAACATCGGAGTTCTGGAGGGTCGAAAGAAAGAGCAGGTGTATAATGTCAGAGTTGACTACGATAGTGAGACTTTGAGTTATTCATCCAATGGTGATAAGATTGAACCATTGACTATGACTTCTTCCAGATTGTCCAACTACCAGATTTATGTGCAAGGTTCAATCAATTATGCCAGAACTTTCGGAAAGCATAATGTAACCGCAATGGCTACTGCGTATAGAAGGTTTTGGGAAGGCACTTCAGCCAATATTCCTTACAATGTGCTTGGTACCGCCGCCAGAGCTACATATTCATTTGATGACAGGTATCTTGTGGAAGGCAATCTTGGTTACAATGGTTCAGAGCAGTTCGCACCATCCAAGAGGTTCGGCTTGTTCCCGTCAGGTTCCATAGGTTGGATCGCCAGCAATGAATCTTTCCTTAAAGGAAACAAGTATCTTACATGGCTGAAGTTCCGTGCATCATACGGTCTTGTCGGAAATGATTCTATGGGTGGTTTGCGCTTCCTGTATCAGGATGACAATAAGATTCAATCAGGAAATGGTTTTGTTCAAGGTCTGGGGGGTAAGATTGTCAAGGAAGGGCTTATCGGGAACAAAAACATCACTTGGGAATTGTCGAAAAAAATGAATCTTGGTGTCGAGATAGGTCTTTTCAAAGACTTTAGAATCAATGTCGATTATTTTACTGAAAAACGTGACCAGATTCTTCTCAGGCGTAGGACAGTTCCTTCATTTCAAGGTGTAAGTTCGGATTATATTCCAAGGGTTAATATGGGAAAGGTTGATAATCATGGTGTTGATGTTGAAGTCAGCTATTCCCACACCTTTAACAGAGACTTTTCCATCTCATCAAGAGTCAACTTTGGATTTAATGACAACACGGCTATAGAACTTGATGAGCCGATGCGTTCCGAGGAATATGCCTATCAATATCACGAAGAGGGGTTCCGTTTAGGACAGGAATTCGGATATCTTATTGATTGGGATTCCCCTGGCAACGGGTATTTCACATCTCAGGATGAGATAGACAGTTATTATCCGTATGGATTTGGTGGAAAACCAAGGGTAGGTGATTTTGTTTATAAAGATGTTAACGGTGATGGTGTAATAGATCAAAAGGATCTTTCACCGATTGGCTATTCAACCACTGTTCCTGGACTCAACTATGGTATTTCACTCGGACTCAACTTCAAGGGAATTGATTTCAATGTACTTTTTTCCGGATTGGGAAGATATTCAAAATACTACAGTGGACAGGGAGTAGTTGAATGGACCAAGCAGGGAACTTACTTTGATTGGACAAGAAACGGATGGACGGAGGAACGTTACAAGAATGGTGAGAAAATCACTTATCCTGCCATTTCAACAACCAAGACTGTCAGTCATACGGAAAATGATTTCTTTATTCAGAATCGTTCGTTCTTGAGGCTTAAGAACATAGAACTTGGCTACACTCTTCCTGAAAGATTTCTTTCAAAAGTAGGAGTGAAGGCATTAAGGGTATATGTCAGCGGACAGAACCTGTTTGTCTGGGATAATCTGAGGATAACTCATATTGATCCTGAACAGAACAATTCTTATGGCTATCCTATCACCAAGAATGTCACTCTTGGACTTAACATTAACTTCTAAAAGAATGACGGAAGAATATGAAAAGAATAATATACATTTCAGCGGTTTGTCTTTTGACTGTTCTTTCATCCTGTTCAAGTGTGTTGGATGAAGCACCGTCCGGAAAGATTTCCATTGAGGAAGTTTTTCGTGACAACGACATGACAATGAACTATTTGAACACCTGCTACTCAAGCATCAACGCAAAGGGGTGCCTTTACTTCTTCTGGAGCCGAGGACCTGTCAACTGGTGCGATGACGCATGGGATGCTGATGATCAGGATGTGAACTGGGCAGCTTCACGCAGATACTATGACGGCAATGCCAGTGCGTCTGATTTCCCGGCGAATTATAATGCTGGAGACTCCGGCAATGAAAGTGTTTCATGGACAAGATCTTTCCAGAGGATCCGCAACTGCGCAGTGTTCCTTCAACATATTCCTACAGCTAATGTCACGTCTGAAAGTGACCGTGCCCGTTGGACGGCTGAGGCGCACGTATTAAGGGCATATTACTATTCAGAACTTCTGATGTGGTTCGGATGCTCACTTCCTATCATCAGAGAGCCTTATACCCTTGATGCTGATTTCGCAAAGGTTGAAAGATCATCCTTCCACGATGTTGTCGAGTTCGTCATCGAAGATTGTGACGCCGCCCTTGCTTGTGATGATCTTCCTTGGAGAATCACCACTGACAGCGAGGCTATGCGTATGACGAAGGCTGTGGCTTGGGCCATAAAGTCAAGGATGACGCTTTTTGCGGCCAGTCCTTTGTACAATGAGGGCAACAACTATTGGGAGGAAGCATATTCAGTGAACAAAGCGGCGGTACAGGCTCTTGAGAGTAATGGTTATGCCCTTTATGATAAACTCAACCAAACTGCTGTCTGGGGAGACGAGAAGGCATATCTTCCGAACAAAGAGTCACAGTATTTGAATGAATATTTCTGCAATTCCGGGGCTTATGCCGCTGATCCTGCAGACAAGGAGACAATCTATCAATTGAGGGAAGGAGCTAATTCTAATTTGTGCAACGTTGATGCTCCTGGGGCTATCCTTAACTATAAGACAGGAACTTGTCCTTCTCAGGAACTTGTGGATGCGTTTGAGACAATCAATGGAGAACCGGTTTTGGATTTGTCAAAACCTTACCTTGACGAGCAACATCTCAAGCCTAATTACAATGCTTCCAACACTCTTTACAGCAAAGAGGATCCTTATGCGAACAGGGATCCAAGATTCTATGCGACAATTTACTACAATGGATCTAAAAGATATTGTGGTTGGGGAACGGATGCAGGGTCTATTTCTTTTGAGAATTTGGGACAAGGCCAAGGTTTGATGACAAGGACCATTACAACTTGGGATGCATATAAGAACTCTGACGGCACAGTCATTAACACTCCGGAGCCTTTGATGGGACGTTCTCTTCTCGGTCGTACACCAACAAGAACCGGTTATTTCCAAAGAAAATTCCTGCATCCTAACAGCGGAAAAAATATGATAGGACTTCCAGGTCCACGTCATAAGGATTACCGTCTGGCAGAGATTTACCTGAATTTCGCCGAGGCCGCCATGGAATCAGGACACGAGGCGGAAGCCATCACTTATGTGAACAAAGTGCGTACCCGTGCCGGAATGCCTGGACTTTCATCAGGTCTTTCAGGGGATGTTCTTCGTCAGCGCATCCATAACGAGCGACGTGTTGAATTAGCACTCGAAGGCAACCGTTATTTCGATGTCCGCAGATGGCATAAGCCGGATGAGGATCTCTCGGCTACAGACCGTTGGATAACAGGAGCACACATAACCCATTATTTTAAGGCAGATGGCTCTCACGGATACATTTACGAGCGTACAATCCTAAAGGAGCGTCAGTGCTACACCAACAAATGGCTCAAGATGCCAATTCCTCTTACCGAGGTCAACAACATGAGAGCCATCACGGGTGAGGACTGGCAGAATCCAGGTTGGTAATGGTTGAATATCACAGAATACTTAATTTGCATCGAATATGATGAATAAGAATATATTTGCGGCAGCGGCGCTTCTCCTGCTTGGGGCATCCATCCAGCAGGTCAAGGCGCAGGACATCTCTGTCGCCGGTACCGTAAGGGACATCTACGGTAACCCGTTGCCCGGGGTGATTGTCTCGTCCAACCACAAGGACTTGTACATCACCGACAAGAACGGACAGTACACGGCCAAGGTCAACAAATCGGGAGAACTGGAGTTTTCGCTTCTTGGCTTCAAACCGACATCCGTAAAGGCTTCCTCACAGATGGAGGTAACCCTTGAGGATGACGCCCATAATCTTGCCGAGAATGTCAGCATAGGTCTTTCCAAACAGAGTAGGGAAGTTCTTTCCGACGCTGTCTCGACAGCCCATGGCGAGAAACTTGGAAGGTCGCTGATGACGCGTCTTCAGGGAACGTTCTCCGGAATGTTCTCCGGGCTCACCACGATGGAGACCACATTTGAGCCGGCTTATGAGTCTCTGAATATGTACGTGCGCGGCTACTCCACTTTCCATGGTGGAATCGCCAGTGTGGTCATTGACGGAATTCTCTACGACTCGTTCGCACACGACATTCTCTACAGGATTTCCCCTGAGGAGATTGAGTCTGTGTCCATCCTGAAAGATGGAGCCTCACAGGCCATCTACGGTGTGAAGGGTGCCGACGGCTTGATTGTCATCAATACAAAGCGTGGCACTCCGGGCAAGTTGAAAGTTGGAGTGAACATCTCTGAGACAGTACAGGTCCCTACAACCAGAATCCATAGCTTCGACTCCTACACATTCGCCAACCTTCGCAATCAGGCCGCGGTGAATGACGGGCTCGGAGAGTATCACATATTCTCAAAAGAGGCTGTCGAAGGCTTCAAGGATGGTGGCAGTGACCTTTATCCGAACACGAACTGGTACGACATGCTTGTCCGTGATTTCTCCAATCAGCAGAGAATAGCTTTGGACGCCACTGGAGGCAACGAGAACGTGAGGTTCTATTCCAATTTCAACGTGCTGCGCCAAGGAAGTTTCTGGAACGCTGATCAGACGGCTTACAAGGCTGACAATGAGAAGTACAGGATCAACTTCCGCTCCAATGTGGATGTGAAGATCAACAACTACATCAGTCTTTGGGCGAATCTGGCCGGTTCCATCGTAAGGGCTCACACACCGGGTGGCGCTGTTGACTGCAACGGAACCCTTTACTCCATCATCACCGGAATGCCTTCATTCATCTATGGTCCTGTGACTCCCGCGGTCTATGATAATGACGGCAATGTGATTGAGGCGGGTGGAGAGGTAGTGACGACTCCGAACATCAATTTCTCTCCTTACGGCTTCCTGAACCGCACCGGCTACAACAACGAGATGAACACCAACATCTACGGTCAGGCCGGGCTTAAGTTTGACCTTTCGTTCCTTACTCCCGGGCTTTGGGCAGGAGGCAGCGTCGGTTATCTTTCCTACATCAACTCAATCACTTCCAACACTCAGGACTACGCCAGATACATCCGCGAGGATGATTGGAGCGACCTCCGGTTCACTCATTACGGAACCACGATCAACACGAATCTGACTTACTCCAAAGGAACCGCATTGTACGGCTATTTCTCTTATAAGGGAGAAGCCGGCTGGCAGAGGGATTTCGGCAGACATCACCTGAACGCCAATGCCTACATGACCTATCAGGTGTTCGACAATCTTGCCGGCGGCGCGACCTACGATTTCAGGCGGGTATATTCAGGAGCGGAAGTGGCATACGACTTTGACAAGAGGTACGCCGTCAAACTTTCGACAGGATATTCAGGATCCGACTATTTCCCGAGAAAGACCCGCTTTGTCTGGACACCAGGTGTCTCCGCCGCATGGATCGCCTCCAACGAGGGTTTTGTGAAGGAGAATGTTCCTTGGCTGTCTTTGCTCAAGGTTCGCGGCTCTTATGCCGTCACAGGCAACGATGCCACCGGATTCGACAGATATGCGTACAAGGATCAGGTGAACAGTACCGCCGGAGGAAAGATTCCTTATCTTGAATATTATACCAATGAGTCTGTCTATGGCAACCCTAACCTTGAGCCGGAGAAGATTTACAAGACAAATGTTGGTATCGATCTCGGAATCGCCAACCAGTTCCAGGTCTCCTTCGATGTGTTCAAGGAGAAACTGAACAATGGTGTCATCAAATCGACATCCAAGGTGCCTCTCTATCAAGGAATTCCTCTCGGGGCATATCCTATCACGAATATGGGTGAGTTCGAGAACAAGGGATGGGAACTCTCTGTGAACTACAGAAAGCGTTTCAACTCTGATTTCGGACTGTTCCTTGCCGGTCATCTGGACTATAGCAAGAACAAGGTGATCTACATCGGAGAGACCGCCTACAACGACACTTACGCTTACCGTTACCGTACCGAAGGCTATCCTGTCGGACAGTCCTGGGGCTATCTGACCGACTACAGCAACGGCAACGGCCTTTACAACTTCCAGGATGAGATCGAGGCCGGTCCGAAATATTCATTCGGCACCCCGCGTCTTGGTGACATCAAGTACAAGGATCTGAACGGGGATGGTGTCATCGATGAGAAGGACATGGCTCCTCTTGGCAATGGTTCTCTTCCTAAGTACAACTTCGCGTTCAATGTCGGCTTCAACCTCAAGAACTTCGAGGTCAACCTTCTGTTCCAGGGACTTGGAGGCTATAAGAGAAACTACAGTGAACTGTTTACTTTCCAGTCTGCCTACGACGGAGTGTTCACCGAAAGTCATAAGTCAGCCTGGACCGCCGAGAAGTGGCTCAACGATGAGGAAATAGGTTTCCCTGCCCTTTCCACGACAGCCACGACCAATCTTCAGACGAACGACTATCTTCTCAAGGATGCTTCATTCCTGCGCCTGAAGACGGCAGAAATCTCCTATAAGATGCCTAAGAAGGTCTGCGACTTCCTTAACGCCAGCGCTTTCAAGGTCTATCTTAGTGGTCAGAACCTCTTCACCATCGATGGTATGAAGACAAACGACACTCCGGTTGAAGGTACTTGCTCCGCGTTCCCGGTCTATAGGATGTACAGACTTGGAATCAACCTCACATTCTAATGGAAATGGTTCATAAAGTAAATCTGAATATTATGAAAAAATTCCGCATACTTATTCTCGCGATGGCGGCCGTGGCGGCCTTGTCTGCCTGCCAGGACGCTTTGGATCTCCGTTCCAACGGAACCATTGATATGTCTGAGGTTTTCAAGGACAGAAACAGAACCAAAGGCTATCTCAACGCCTGCTACAATTATATCAAGAATCCGTCTGTCAATGTCGGTTCCTTTACGGACGACGCGCAGAACAGTCAGGACATCACGGCCGGAAGTTCGTACGACATCTGGTATAATTCTGACATCACCTCCAGCAATTTCGCCGACCACAACTGGGACGGCAATCCTTGGGGCAACTACTTCGAGGGCGTACGCAAGTGCAATGTGTTCATCGCCAACATAGATGGAGCCACGGCTGAGATGCTGGACTGGGAAAGGGCAGGGTGGAAGGCCCAGGCTCTGACTCTCAGGGCTTGGTACTATCTCCAGCTTATGAAGAGATATGGTCAGCTACCTTTGATAACTTCGGATCTTGGCACCAATCACGACTATTCTTCAGACAAGAAAGCGACTGTCTCAGAGATCGCCGGACAGATTCTGGCTGACTGCGATGCCGCGATAGCCACGGAGGATTCGGAGGCATATTCATACGTCTATCGTACACAGCAGTGGGGAATGGCGACAAAAGCACTTGCACAGGCTATCAGGAGCGAGACCGCGACCTACGTCATCAGTCCTTTGATGGGTGACGGCGGTTACACTGCTGATCAGGCTCTTGAAATCGCTGCTGACGCCCTCGCCAAGGTTCTGTCCAATGACTACAGCCTTTGGACCACGGCGAGCGCAGGGTACAATGCTTACGCTTCATATTTCCTTTACAATCCTGAGGATATGAGGGCACAGGACAAGGAAACCATCTATGGTGGCACACGTACAGCTGTCTGGTCAAGCTGCGGAGTTCCGATCGTGAGCGGAAGCGCCACGGCCGGCACCTGCCCGACCCAGGAACTTGTCGATGCCTACGAGATGGCCAACGGCAAGCCAGCGATAACCGGTTACAGCGATGATCAGCACCTTCAGCCTATCATAAACACCGAATCCGGCTACGATGAGACCAAACCTTACGAAGATAGGGATCCTCGCTTCTATGCGACCGTGTTCTACAACGGCAGCGTAAGGGGAGAGGATGAGATCTCCACAGTCGCCGGAGCCAACTGCGGACTGAACGCAACCAGCATCAGGTACACCCACACAGGCTACTATATGCGCAAATATGCCCACGACGCATCCAACAGAAACTCCAATTCGGATGGTTATATGCGCGTTGTGCGCCTCGCTGAGCTTTACTACAACTTCGCCGAGGTGGCCTACCAGGCTGCCGGACCGGATCAGGTTGTCAGCGTCTCAGGTCTGAACATGTCCGCCCGCGGAGCCGTCAACGCTGTCCGCGCGAGGGTCGGAATGCCTGAGATTCCAAGCGGACTTACAGTCGCTGATTTCGAGAAGAGGTACCGTAACGACCGCAGGGTAGAGTTTGCCCTTGAGGCGGACTATTACTTCAGCCTGCGTCGCTGGAAAACCCTTTCGGCCACATCTACCGTGACCGGAATGAAAGTGTCTGGCACCGGAGCCGGCAAGACTTACGAACGCTTCGTTCTGGGCCGGCGTTCGACCACGACGGACAAATTCCTTCTCTACCCGATCGACCTCACGGAAGTCTCAAAGGTTCTTGAACTTACCGGAAACGACTGGCAGAACCCGGGATGGTAGCAGAGGCTTAAAATTTTAATTGATAAAATTTGATGAATATGAAGAAAATCATCTACTTGATATTGATCGCCTGCTCGGCCATCTTCCTTTCCTGCAAGGAGGATTCTGGAATGACAAAGGATGGCGATCTTTCGTTGTCTTTCTTGGAAGCAGAGCCAAGAATCGGTGCGGTGGTCCTGATGTGGGGCAATCCATCTGACGCGGACTATTATTATTCGATGGTCACCTACACTAATTCGGAGGGGGAGACCGTGAGCCAGAAAGTGAGTGTCTATAGTGTTTATCCGGACGTGAACACACCAGCGTCCATGGTCAGGATCGGTGGATTTTCAGACACTGACACCTACGAGTTCACAGTCACACCATACACATCTGACGGACGTTACGGTGAGTCCAAGACCGTTTCCTGCACTCCGGAGGATGCCTCAAAGGCCTTCAAGTACATCACCGGTACGGTGGAGGCCAAGCCGACCGTAGAGGGTGCTGTAATCAGCTGGGCAAATGAGTATGATGTCCCTGTCACCATGAGCATTTCCTACAAGAATCTCGCGGGAGAGACCAAGACTGTGACCAGAACAAGCAACAAGGGCGGCAGCGTTGAGATCTTCCCGTTTGTGGACAAGACAAATGTGACGATCACGGCCACTGACGAGAGCGGCAAGAACACTTCGGAGCCAAAGGTTGTCGAGGTGACCCCGGAAAGGGGAGAGATCCCTCAGTCCAGAATGACGGCCATCGGCGCCTCTGGGGTGGATGGTGACAATGTTCCCGCAAATCTTTTGGATAACAATGTCTCAACCGCCTGGTCAGGATCGAATAATGACATTGTGTGGGTCGCCATTGACCTTGGTGAGATTCATCGGATCAACTGGTTCGAACTGGTAGGTAATTCAAAGGATCGGGACGGCCAGCCTGTGGCCCTTATGGTTTTCGACTCGAAAGAGCCAGTGGCTGATATGTCCCAAGCTCATTATCTTGGAAAGTTTGAATATAATCGTGAGCACATCTATAACCATGCTTACAAATTGGAGAATCCGATAGACGCAAGGTTTATTCTTATCGCCTTCCCAAGCGTGCAGCGCGTGAGCATCACCGAGTTCTGCGCCTACTATGCCGATGCGGCCACACATTACGCCAAGGAGTCTGAGCTTGAACTTCAGCCGGATCCGGATGATGACGCCACCTACTATCCGGAGATTGAATATATGACTCCTAACACTGGAATCATCAACAATCTTAAGATTACGGCAAGCAATCCGGAGAACCCGTCAGAGTTCACGTTCGCGACGACCGGAGGAGACTCTTGGGTGGCTATGCAGCCTCTCAAGAAACAGGCTCCTGGAACAGTTCTTGTGTTCCACTACAAGTCCACTGCTGACCTTGCCTGCGAGTTCTTCTGGTGCAAAGGCGGTTGGGGTGTCGGAGGCCCTGCCGGCGGCGTGGAGACATTCTTCACGCTCAAGAAGACCGATGAATGGAAGACATTCAAGATGAATATGGTCGATGCCTGGAACAAAGGTTGGTGGGGTGGAGACCCTGGAGCCGTAGTCCGTTTTGACATCGGTGACGGAGCCGGAGAGACAGTGGTGATCCGTCTTATGCACTGGCGTGCCGCCGAGGAAGGCGAATAAACCAAGTTCATTGACACTTTAATATTTACAGATGACAAAAAAGACAATTTCATCTATAATAGCTTTCGTGGTTATGTCCTGCGCTGTTTCGGCACAGGACATAACTGTCCAAAGCCAGACCTTGGACCTGTATCAGGACACTTGGGTCGCGACTGACGCTCTGGGCAGGACAATGCCCGGAATCGATGCCGTAGGCTCTGTGAAGACCGACCAGCGCCGTGTTGTGGGAATATTCTACATAACGTGGCACACACAGAACCTTGCCACGTTACCGGGACCTTACGGGGCTGATGTCACGAAGGTTCTTAACGCCGATCCGAACGCCCGTCTCCAGGCCGACAATCCGAACTGGAAGTACGGCTCCTATCACTGGGGAGAGCCCGAGATGGGCTACTTCCTGAGTCAGGACGAATGGGTTATCCGGAAGGACATGTCGATGCTCTCCGACGCGGGAGTGGATGTGCTTGTGTTGGATGTCACTAACGCCGTGCGTTACTGGGACGAGTGGGAGGTGCTTTTCTCCACGATGGAAAAGATGCGCGCCGAGGGCAACAACACCCCGCAGTTCTGCTTCTGGGCGTTCAACGGAGAGGTCATCACGGTCGTCCAGCAACTTTACGAGCGGATCTACAAGGAGAACAAGTACCCTGACCTGTGGTTCTACTGGGACGGGAAGCCGCTCCTTCTCTACAATGCGGATCCTGTCCATGACGCCAACGGAGGCCACTCCGCCTACAAGGACGGAACTCACGACTATTCTGATGAAGTGAAGAACTTCTTCACACTCAGGAATATGTGGTGGGGCTACTACGAGTGGGCCGGCAAGCGTTTCATCGGCACAGAGGACAACTGGAGTTTCGGCTACAGCATGGCCGACCCACGGATCAAGTCGATGACTCCGGAGGAACTGCTTTCAAAGCACGACGGAAAGGTCGAGGAAGCGGCGGTGACCCCTGCCCAGCATCCTGTCACCATGACCGAAGTCCCGATGGGCGTCGGAAAATCCTGGTCAAGGCGCGACGGCGAGCCGAAGCTCAATGAATATGATCTCCCGGATTCTGCCTACGTTCCGTGGCTCGGCCGCAAGGTTTCCGATCCGGAAGGCTATGGAATATATTTCCAGGAGCGCTGGGATGACGCTCTGGCCGCGAATCCGCAGTTCCTTTACCTGAATGACTGGAATGAGTGGACCGCCGGGAAGTACAACGGAGACGTGATGTGGCTTGGCCGCAAGAATCCGTTTATGTTCGTGGACCAGTACAACGCCGAGTTCAACAGGACCATACAGCCGATGAAAGGTGGCTACACCGACAATTACTACATGCAGATGGCGCAGAACATCCGCCGCTACAAGGGAGTCCGTCCGGTTCCGGTGAACAGGCATATTCATAAAATGTCGGTTGACGGAATATTCAAGGATTGGGAGCAGGTCGAGGTGGTCTATCGCGACACCCGTGGCGACGTGTTCCATCGTGACGCGAAGGGTTACGGCGGGCTTCACTACAAGGACTCTTCGGGAAGAAACGACATTGTGGCCTCCAAGGTGGCCGTCGGCAAGTCGGACATATTCTTTTATGCCGAGACCGCAGATGCCTTGACTCCATATTCCGATCCGGATTGGATGCTGCTGCTGATTGATTCAGATGGTGATTCCTCGACTGGTTGGTATGGTTATGACATATTGATTAACAAGGATATAGCATCTGACGGCAAGGGGAGTGTCCTTAGGTTTGTTGACGGGAAATGGGTCAAGGCGGGGGAGTACCGCTTCGCTGTGGAAGGCAACAAACTGGAACTGGCCGTGCCGAAGTCACTGCTTGGTGTTTCCGGAAAATCAATTACCTTTGACTTCAAATGGGCCGACAACACCGGAGAATTGGTCGATCCGATCTCGCTTTGTCTGCATGGAGACACCGCACCGAACCGCCGGTTCAACTATAGGTTTGTTTGGAATAAGTAGGCGTTAAAAATATGAAATACTCCACAATCCGAATACTTTTTGCATCGGCCGTGTTGCTGTCGGCTGCCTGCTCTTGTGGCAAGGACACCGTAAAACCGAACGTCGTGGTCAGGCCGAAAGGAGACAAATACCAGATGGCGGCCAACATCAAGGATTATCTTGCCAAAGACTATCCTTCAAAGGTGACGAACGTGCAGGTCACGTCTGATAAGGTTATCATCAAGGGAAACTGCGGTGGTTCCGGCACATATTTGCTTGCGGAGATAACCCCTTGGCAGGATGTGACGGAACTGGAGAAATATCCCTACACTCAGGACTTGTCAGGCGGTGGTTTCACTGTCACCGTGGACAGGATTGTTCCGAATCGCGAGGGAATAAGATATGACAAGGTGTTCTCTAAATGGGTCGTCGTGAAGGTGGACGGTGACAGGCAGACCTTGGACTCCCACGCCCGCTATGCCGACGAGGTGGCTCCGAAAGCCAGTCCCGCGGCTCTTCCGCTAAGAAACAAGAAAGGTTTTGGGGCTGGAGACATAGACCTTTATTTCAGTGACTGCAAGGAGATGAACGTGGGCAGCATCACGATGAATGTTGTCCTGAATGAGTACATCAAGGGAGAAGGCTCCGGTTACTCCTATGGCGGCCAGAACTATTCTTTGGGTGCCTTCAAGGACTATGTTGACCGCATTTCCCGCCGGGCCGGAGAAATGGATCTCGTGGTGTCCGCCATCATCCTCTGCCAGACGAACTCCATATTCAAGGATCCTGAGAATAAGGGAGGCAACTACACCATGCCGAACCTGACGACTGCAAAGGCGTTCAATCTCTACGCCGCCGCCCTTGAGCACATGGCCTCGACTCACTGCACACAGGGCAACAGGATCTCGCATTGGATCATGCACAACGAGGTGGATTTCGCCAATGAGTGGACGAACATGGGTGATCAGCCGATGATGCGCTATCTGGACCGCTACATCAAGTCGATGAGAATCTGCTACAACATTGCCCGTCAGTACGACCAGAACGCATCGGTGCTTGGCTCCTACACCCATTGCTGGGCCAAGGCGGACGGCAGCTTCGCTCCTAAGATGATGCTGGAGAAGACGGTTGAATATTCTTCCGCCGAGGGCGATTTCCGTTGGGGTGTGGCCTATCATCCTTATCCGCAGGATCTCACAAAGCCTTCTTTCTGGGTGAACGACACGCAGGCGACATATTCAATGACCACGAGGTACATTACCTTCAAGAATCTGGAGGTAATCGATGCATGGATCAAGCAGAAGGAGAATCTTTACAAGGGAACCACCAAGCGTGTGCTGTTCCTGTCAGAGCAGGGTACGAACTCACCTTCTTACTCGCAGACAGATCTTGCTCTCCAGGCGGCTGGTGGAGCCTGGGCTTGGAAGAAGATCTCAAAGCTTGACGGCATCGATGCCATGCAGTGGCACAACTGGGCTGACAACAAAGCCGAAGGAGGCCTCAGGATAGGTCTTCGCACTTTCGCTGAAGGTAGTGTCTCAAATCTTACCCCTAAGCCTGTCTGGTACGTCTGGAAGGCCGCCGGCACGGCCGAAGAGGATACCGTCTTTGATCAGTACAAGACCACCCTCGGCATCTCCGACTGGGATTCCATCCTTAACACTGTCGAGTAGAAGTCCGCAATCGGCTCCATCTGTCGCAGTGTATCGGTTGCAGCTGTTCTACCTGTCGCAGAGATTGTCTGTAACAAAGTCTATCTGTAGTAGAATTGCCAGTTGTTGAACCTGCCGTTTTTTTACACCTGCCTGTCGTTGTTGTCGCAACGGGCTCTTGGCGGATAACTAATTGAAGACCAATGAATAAAGCAAGTTCGTGGTGTTGAATCCCGCACCACGAACTTGCTTAGATTGTTGATATTCATAGATTTGCGTGCCACGCTTTCTGATTGCGATTGCAGGCAGAGAGCCTGTCGAAGGGATGTTAGTTGGACAAGTTCACTAACCGCTCTGTGCTTCAATTATAAACTAACGAAATAAGCCTTTATTAAGCATTGTGATATTCTTAATGTAGACATTTGAATGATTACAACGTAAGTTTCCTGAGAGGAAAGTCCTCGCAAAAGGTGGCACTGTAAACTGAATCAGTGAATCTGTAAAGAGAAACAGTTGAATCGAAGGACGGATGTAAACCAGTTCAGAGATGCTGTAAAGTATATCAGGTAAACAACCTCTAAAGTGTCAACCATTCTTAGGGAAGGTCACTGTTGCGAATATGATGATAATAATTGATATGATTCGCTTTATTTGTATAATAAAAAACGTTTTGTATATTTGTAAATCCTGTAAAAGAAAAATATTGGTATGCATTTAACACATTACTTATGATAAACCAATCAAGACTAATTAAGGTAGTTGCGGGTGTTCTATCTTTACTATGTGTGGTAGGGTGTGATTTTGCGAAAATGAAGAAGTGTCCTTCTTATGTAGCAACGTATATTGATATTCAAGGATTGAAATTAGAGACAACTTCTGACAAGATGAGTGTTGAGGTAAATCCTTCACAAGGTTTTAGCAACGAATATGATTTCTTGGCAGAAGATTCTAAATTTGCCTATAAATATGAAAGTTTGTGTCGTAAGCACAACGATCTTTCATATAATCAGAAAATAAGTGTAATTAATGGTTATGTTTTTACGGCTCAGACATTTCTATCGGAGGATTTTGACTCTATAAAAGTCACATCTGACAAGGATTATGACGAAAAGCATCCAGCAAGTGAAAGCCTTAATGACTTATGTAGGTTCGTGGCGTTTTCTCCTTATAAGTTCATATCCAGCGGCTATAAAGACTACTACAACTACTCAAAGGATAATGTTTCAAAGACTC
Organism: uncultured Alistipes sp.; assembly: GCA_900544195.1. Classification (GTDB taxonomy): domain Bacteria; phylum Bacteroidota; class Bacteroidia; order Bacteroidales; family UBA932; genus Cryptobacteroides. The sequence continues at coordinate 32,161 of UQUJ01000002.1, forward strand.
TCGCAAAACTTGCAGGTTATTTGGGAATATCTGAAGGTCAAAAACTTACTTGTCATCCTATAGACAAAATGCTGTCAGATGTGACAGCGGAGGATTTGATTCTGCTCGGTTATGACAATCCGTATCCGTTGTTCAGGTTACATTTTGAGAGTAAACCTGTTGTTTCAGGTGAGCATCAGATAACAGTGGAAGTCCGTACGGATGAGGGTAAAATCTACACCGCTACAATCACTATGAATTTTGTGGCAGACAACTGATTGTCTGTCAATTAATAAAGCAAGTACCTTGTGTGTAAATCCGCACAAGGTACTTGCTTATGTTGTTGATATTTATGGACTTGTCTGCCACGTTTTTTTAGACGTTAAAGAGGAAATGCATGATGTCGCCGTCCTGGACGACATATTCCTTGCCTTCGGTGGCGAGCTTGCCGGCGGCTCTTACCGCACTTTCGCTGCCAAGTGTGACGAAATCATCGTACTTGATGACTTCTGCCCTGATGAATCCCTTCTCGAAGTCCGTGTGGATGACTCCGGCGGCTTTAGGTGCCTTGTCACCCTTGTGGATTGTCCATGCGCGGCACTCGTCTGAGCCGGCTGTGAAGAAGGTCTGAAGGCCGAGCAGATGGTAGGCTCCCTGAATCAGCCTTACGACACCTGACTCTTTCAGTCCCATCTCTTCAAGGAACATCTGACGGTCCTCGTAGGAGTCCATCTCGGCTATTTCGGATTCTGTTTTCGCAGAAATCACCAGAATCTCGGCGTTCTCTTCCTTGACTGCCTTACGGACGGCGTCCACGTACTTGTTGCCGTTGACAGCCGAAGTGTCGTCCACATTGCAGACGTACATCACCGGCTTGTTTGTCAGCAGGAACAGATCCTTGGCCATCGCGGCCTCTTCCTCATTGAGGAGTTCCACTGTCCTGCACGATTTTCCCTGCTCAAGGGCCTCCTTGTAGCGGAGCAGCAGAGCCACGAGCTTCTTGGCGTCTTTGTCTCCTCCTGTCGTGGCCTGTTTCTGGCTTTTGGCCAAACGGGCCTCCACGGTCTCAAGGTCTTTGATCTGGAGTTCGGTGTCCACAACCTCCTTATCTCTGACAGGATCCACGCTTCCGTCAACATGAACCACATTTTCATCTTCGAAGCATCTTAGCACATGAAGGATGGCGTCAGTCTCTCGGATGTTGGCAAGAAACTGGTTTCCAAGTCCTTCACCTTTGCTGGCACCTTTGACGAGACCGGCGATGTCCACGATGTCCACCGTGGCCGGCACGACGCTCTTAGGCTTGCACATGTCGGCCAGCACCTCCAGCCTCTTGTCAGGAACGTTGGTGGAGCCAAGGTTAGGCTCTATCGTGCAGAAAGGAAAATTGGCGCTCTGAGCCTTGCCTGAGCTCACGCAGTTGAACAAAGTTGACTTTCCGACATTAGGAAGTCCGACTATACCGCATTTCAATGCCATATCTTATTGAATTCTAAAGTCAATTAACAAATCAGACAACAAAGATACAAATTAAGTAATCCTTAAAAAATAACTTGTTAATCTTTGATTGTCTTTTCGGTCTATATGTCTTTTCTCATCAGTGCCACCGGCACACTCCTTCTTCCAAAAGACATCTATCCTCGAAAATACCGCCAATTCTTTGCCAACTTATTTTTTAACGCTTACTAAGTCAAACAAAATAAAACGATAAAGCATCGTTTGATGCCGCAAAGTTAATGCCAATATTTGGATTTACAAAATAGAATTATTCAAAATTGAAAAATATTTGCGAAAACTTTGAAAATATTCTTGCTTGTGAAGAGTTTTGGCACAAACTACGCTTATCTTTGCCATAAAAAATATATTTGTTATATTCGTTAGGAAGAAGCTTGCGTCCGGCTGTGACGCAAAGGACTGAATGAGGCGAAAGGATAGTTATCTTCTGAGCAAGCTTTAATGATAAGGATTAATGAATATGTCAGGGCGGGAAATTGCTGGAGAACTATGGATGAATATAAACTATAACCAGATATGACACCATTCCTTAAACAAGTGGCGGATCACTATATGGCGCCGGGCGGGATCTCAAAGACCTGCTTCATATTCCCGAACAGGCGGAGCCAGGTCTTTTTCACGAAGTTCATCGGTGAGGCGGTGATGGAGGACGGAACCCCTATTGTGGCACCGAAGATGCTGACGATCAATGATTTCTTTTTTAGAATATCGGGGGACAAGCCGGCGGACAGGGTGAACCTGCTGTTGGATCTATACGAATGCTACAAGGATCTTAACCCTAAGCATGAGACTCTGGACGAGTTCATCTTCTGGGGAGACGTGATTTTGGGGGATTTCGATGATGTTGACAAATATCTGGTCGATCCGGCGAAGCTGTTCGCCAACATAGCTGAGTTCAAGGAGATTCAGGATTCATATTCATACCTCACTGAGAACCAGCGGAAGGCGATCGAGAGCTTCATCAGCCATTTCAGCAGCGATGGGCGGCTGACGGTGAACCTGAACTCGGACAACCCGAATGTGAAGGAGCGCTTCCTGCAGATTTGGAATATTCTTCTGCCGCTTTACAACAACTTCCGGGAAAGGCTTTCCGTCAAAGGGCTCGCCTACGAAGGGATGGTTTACCGGGGACTCGCGGCGCGGCTTGACTCGGAGTCGGCGGTGGATGTGCTGAAAGCCACGTTCGGGGATGTGGATGAATATGTCTTTGTGGGTCTCAACGCTCTGAACGAGTGCGAGAAAAAGGTTATGAGGCGGATGAGGGACGCAGGGATCGCTGAGTTCTGCTGGGACTATTCCGGAGAGATGGTGAGAAACCCTCTTAACAAGTCATCCTTCTTCATGTCCCGGAATGTCAAGGATTTCCCACAAGCGTTCGAGATGGATCCGGAAGGGTTGAAAACTCCAGAGATCGAGGTGATAAGCGTCCCGTCTTCGGTTGGTCAGACAAAACTGATTCCGTCGGTGGTCAAGGACGAGAGGTGCGCGGTCGTGCTTCCGGACGAGTCGTTGCTGATTCCAGTGCTGAACTCCATTCCGGAGGAGATCAAGGACATCAATGTCACTATGGGCTATCCGATGAGCGGCAGCGCGTTCTTCGATTTCATGACTTTGGTCTCGGCCATGCAGATGCACCTGAGGCAGAAGGACGGTAAATGGTACTATTACCACAATCAGGTCTGGTCATTGTTCTCTTCGAGCATATTCAGGAAGGTGACTCGGGGAGACGCCGCCGTGAGAGTCAGAATCAAGGAGATCAAGGATGGCATGAAGTACTACATCCCGCAGGAGGATCTCTCCGGCATTCCGGTTTTCGATCTGTTGTTCAGACCGGCTGTGACTGATCCGAAAGTGGCGTCAAAGGAGCAGATCACAGCTTTTGCTGACTACCAGAAGACGTTGGTCAAAGGACTTGCACCCAAGTTGGCGGACGACTCATCCATGGCGATCGAGCTGGAGTTTGCCAAGGCCGCTTACAACGCCATCAGCCAATTGCAGACAGCCGGGCTTGAAGTACTTCCGATTACTTATGTGCGGCTTCTCGACCAACTTCTCGGTCCGGTGTCGATCCCGTTCAACGGAGAGCCTCTGAAAGGTCTTCAGATCATGGGGCCGTTGGAGACCAGAGCATTGGATTTCAGCCAGGTGATGATCCTGTCATGCAATGAGGGAATGTTCCCGAGAAGGAGCGTCAGCTCGTCGTTCATCCCTCCGGAACTGCGCAAGGGCTTCGGTCTGCCGACCTACGAGTTTCAGGATGCGGTCTGGGCGTACTATTTCTACCGTCTCATCCAACGGGCGGAGAAGGTGACGCTGGTCTATGACTCCAGGACGGAAGGAATGAAGAACGGGGAGGAGAGTCGCTACATCAAACAACTTGAATATCATTTCGGTGTGCCGATCAAGCGCAGCTTCGTAAAGGCGAGCGCGTCGGGGGAGTTCTCTCCCAAGGAGATAACGAAGACGGAAGAGGATGTCGAGGCTATAAGGCAGGCCAGGCTTTCGGCCTCGGCGCTCAAGAATTACCTTGACTGTCCGGCGAAATTCTACTACGCCACGGTCAAGAAGCTTCGAAAGCAGAACGAAGTTTCCGAGGATCTGGACGCTGGAATGCTGGGCGATGTCTATCACGGCATGATGCAGAGACTCTACTCGCCGGAAATGGCCGGAGGGAGGAAAGTGACTGGTGAATATCTTGCCGGGCTGCTGCGCAAGCGCTCGGCGATAAAGGGAATAGTGCGGAGTCTGATTCTTGAACAGCTCCACTCCCTTGAGGTTACAGGACGTGATCTGGTTGTGGAGGATGTGATAGTTGAATATGTCATCAAAACCTTGAAAAGGGATCGGGAACTTCTCAAATCGTCCGGCTATGACGGGTTTGAGATATTGGGTCTGGAGAGACCGTTTCTTCAGGACATTGACGGATTCCACTTTATCGGCTATGTGGACAGGATGGACAGCCTGCGGCCGGGAGAGATAAGGATTGTGGACTACAAGACCGGCAAGGTCGAGGACAAGGATGTCAACATCACCGATGAGAATGCCGAGGGAATTGTCGAGGCTCTGTTCGGGCCGAGCAACGAGGGGAGGCCGAAGATCGCTTTGCAACTTTTCCTTTACGACGTGTTCTGCCGGGAGTCTGAGGACTATAAGGGACAGAGGATGGTGAATGTGATCTACCCGCCGGCGAACATGTTCACGGAACCTGTCAAGGAAGTGCCTGTCAGTGAGACGTTCATGAGACTGACGGAGGGGAGGCTCCACGACCTCCTCTCTGAAATCGCCTCGGTTGACGTTCCGTTCAGGCGCACGGACGAGGAGAAGACCTGTTCGTTCTGTGACTTCAGGATGATTTGCGGAAGGTAATCATGATGTTGAAGGTGATTAGGAATATAATGAAATGATTAGAATCATGAAAGCGTCGGCCGGATCGGGTAAGACCTTCAATCTGGCCAAAACATACATAAGACTTCTGCTGACGGACGAGGAGAGATATTCGTACAGGCATATTCTTGCGGTGACATTCACCAACAAGGCCACCGACGAGATGAAAAGCAGGATTCTGAAGGAGTTGCATCTGCTTGCGGTTTCGCCGAAGGATTCTCCTTATTATGATGAACTTGTCCCGATGTTCGACTCCGAGGACGGACTTCGCCGGCGTGCGGAGACCGTGTTGTGCGACATCCTGCACGACTACGGCGCGTTTGCCGTCAGCACGATCGACCGCTTTTTCCAGCAGACCCTCAAGGCCTTCTCCCGGGAGATCGGGCAGTTCGCCACCTATCAGGTGGAACTGGACCGGGAGTCGCTTGTCTCCGAGAGCGTTGACAGGGTTCTGGACTCCCTTTCGGAGGACAACAAAGATCTTCTCGAATGGCTGACACAGAGCGTGATGGATGATCTGGAGAAAGGCAAGCGCTACAATCTGGAGAACAACCTGAAGACAGTCGCGATGACCCTTAAGTCGGACGAGCACAGGGCCGCTGTCGAGGAATATGGAATTGACGAGGAGAAAGAATATTCAAAGGAGAATCTGGCGAGGATGAAGAAGGCGCTCTCCGGAGTGATGACTTCGTTCGTGAATGAGGTGAGGGAGGCCGCCAAGGCGTTTGTCGGCGCTGCCGGAGAGGAAGGTCTGGCTAATGAGGATTTTTCACGGAAGTGCTTCAATTCGATTTATGTATGCGCCGTGTCGGATCCTGGGGATGAGCCGGCGTACCCGTCCGCGACCATATTCAGAAACAGCGAGGATTTCAGCAAGTGGTTCAGAAAGGCTGATTTGAAGAGGTTCGCGTCGGTGGAGGGGAGGTTGATGCCGCTGCTTCAAAGGTACTGCGGGATATTCACTGAAAAGTATGAGGTCTATGCCACAGCTTTTAAAATATCGCTGATTCTGAATGAATTGGGAATTGCCGGAGATCTGGACAGAGAGTTCCGTGCGCTGATGAAGGAGAAGAATGTGCTGAGTCTGGACGATTCCAATGTGATTCTGAGGAATATAATCGATGGCACGGACGCTCCGTTTATCTACGAGAAGCTGGGAGTGCGGTTCGAGCATTTTCTGCTGGACGAATTTCAGGACACGTCCCGGATTCAGTGGGACAATTTCCGCCCTCTCATCGAGAACAGTGTCGCGCAGGGAAAGGAGAACCTTCTGGTGGGTGACGTGAAGCAGAGCATCTACCGCTGGCGCGGCTCCGACTGGCGGATGATGGCGCGCGAGGTGCAGGGAGAATTTACCCGGTGCGAAGTGGAGACCCTTGACAGCAACTACCGAAGCCTCAGGAATATAGTCGAGTTCAACAACGGTTTCTTTGAATATGCTTCCTTGGTTCTCGATGGAATGTCATGTGAGGAATCGGACTTCAAGGTTCATGACATATATTCGGACGCGGGGCAGCTTGTGAAGTCTAAAGACGGCTCTGACGGAAGTGTCGAGGTCGTTTTCTGCGACAAGGACGGTGAGATGCAGGAGATTCTGGACGCTGTGAACAAGGTGCATGAGGCCGGAGCGAGATATGGCGAGATAACGGTGCTGGTCAGGAGCAACAAGCATGGCTCGGATGTGGCGATGTTCCTGATGGACAATGGCGTCAGCGTCATTTCCGATGACTCGTTGCATCTGAAATCCTCCGCTGTGGCCCGTCAGGTCGTGTCGCTTCTCTCCTCTGTAGGAAACGAGGACGACACCATCGGCTCTTTCCTTGCCGGAGAACTGGACATCAATGTCGCTGAGTTGTCATGCCTGTCTCTGTCCGATCTTTGTGAGCAGCTCCTGCGCATTCTTAAAAATCGGGATCCGGAACTGTTTGAGTCTGAGACCCAGTACGCCCAGGCGTTGATGGATTTCGTGCAGGATTATGTCGCCGTCAACGGGAATGCCATAGATGGATTCCTGAAGGCCTGGCAGGAGGCTGATCCCAAGATCAGTTCGCCTTCCGACCCGGAGTCGGTCAGGGTAATGACCATCCACAAGTCGAAAGGGCTTGAGTTCCAGCATGTGATCTTCCCGTTCGCCGAGGAGATCGGACTTTTCCGCAGCGAGAAGCATTGGACCCGGCCTTCGGTGGAGGGAACCGAGCTTGATGGAATCGCCGACGGTGTCTATAACGTGTCGTTGAGGAAGCCGTCGAATGAGGATTCCTTGTTCCGTGAGGGAAGCCAGAGAGAGATGCAGTTCCAGTTTGTGGACAACATCAACACGTTCTATGTGGCTTTGACGAGACCTGTCAAGGGGCTGACGGTCATCGCGTCCTATCCACCGGAAAAGATCGCTGACGCGGTTGTGCCGGCCGCTTCAGTTAAATCTGTCGCTTCGACAGGCTCGGCGACCGCAAAAACGAATCCGGCTCATCCGGCCGCTGAGCTTGTCGAAGCGACGGCTCTGCCGTGCGACTTCTCGGATTTTTCGCAGATTCTCTATGCCTATCTGTACGGCTACGGAGAGGCGTTGGGCTATGCCAAGGAAGAAGCCGAAGACAAAATCGTCTTCTCAAAAGGTGGCATGTTCGATTACAGCGCTTTGGAACGGAAGGCCGACACCATCTCCGAACTGATACCGGGTTACCCGTCCTATCCGCTAAATCCGTCATTGGAAGATGAGGACTCCGATGTCCGCGAGCGCGGAAGACTGAAGTTCAGCGCCGACTCGATAGACTTCTTCTGTGATGAGGCAAGGAGCGATGCCAGGCTCAACGGCACTGTCCTGCACGGAATCCTTTCGGAAGTAATCGTCCCGTCTGATTTGCCTGATGCCGTCAGGAATGCCTTTGAGGCCGGCGAGATCGATGCCGGACAGGAGGAAGAGTATCTGAATATTCTTGCCCAAAGAATCGCCGCACATCCGGAGTGGTTCCCTGCCGACGGCACTGAAGTCTTGAATGAGACTGAACTGATTGACACTGACGGAGAATCCTATCGTCCTGACAGAGTCTTGGTCAAGGATGGCAAGGTGACGGTCATAGACTACAAGTTTGGAGAGAGAAACCGTCGGTACCGACGTCAGGTCGCCCGTTATGCTGACATCTACCGCCGGATGGGATATTCAGAGATTACTCCTATAATATGGTACGTGCTTGCCGATGAGGTGGAATAATTTTCGTATATTTGCCTTTCAACTCAAATTGTAATGAATATGGAAGCTAACGACAACTCAATAAAACTCTACTACAACACAGAGAGGGAGAAACTTCAGATGCCTGAATATGGCCGCATCGTATTGAATATGGTCGAGCAGGTAAAGGCGATTCCCGACAGGGACAAGCGCAGCGAGCAGGCCCGTGCGGTTGTAGGGGTGATGGAGACCCTGAACCCTCAGGTGCACATGCAGGAAAACTACGAGCAGAAGCTTTGGGATCATCTGTACATGATTGCCGGGTATGATCTGGACATCGATTCCCCATATCCGGCTCCGCATCCTGAGGCAATGGAAGTGCCGCCGATGAACATTCCGATCGACAAGGCTCCTGTACGCGCCAGACATTACGGACGGAACATAGAGAGCATCATAGACTTGATTGCCGGGGAACCTGAGGGAGAGGTCAAGAGGGCGATGCTGCGCTCGCTGGCGATCTATATGAGGCAGCAGTACCTGATATGGAACAAAGACAGCGTGGCCGACGAGACCATATTCGCTGACATTGAGAAACTTTCCGGCTACAGGATTCAGGTCCCTGCGGATCTGGAGCTTTCGAAGATTTCATTCGATTCCAATTTCTCGCGTCCTGGTCTGAACCTTGGTATGGGACAGAACCGCAGGAACAATAAGAAAGGCAATCGCAAGAACAGGAAATAATGTTCAAGTTCTGGAGAAATATGGATGATGAAGACAAGGCGAGGCTGACGAAAACCGCCGGCTTTCTTGTAGCGTTGCTGGCAGTGTTCACATTGCTGGCGACAATTTCCTATTTCTTCACCTGGAAGACTGACCAGAGTTCGCTGTCTTCCGCTGTGGGGGACACTTCTGTTGAGGTGAGCAACATGGCCGGGAAGATGGGCTACAGATGGGCCGATCTGCTTGTGCGCAGGTGGTTCGGACTGGGAAGTCTGGCCTTTGTGGTCATTCTCTTTGCTGTCTCGGTCCGTCTGTTGCTGCACAGGTGGCATTATTCGATGGTCAAGACGACGCTTCTGACTGTCACCGGAGCGATGCTGTCGTCCTTTATTCTGGCATTTGTCTCTGATCTGTCAGGACTTGGCAACGCTTTCGGAGGAGGACTTGGAGGGGAGTGTGGAGAGTCGGTTGTGAAATGGACCTCGGTTGTTTTCGGGAACATTCTTACGGGCTTCATGCTGGCTTTTCTTGTGGTTGTCTGGCTGGTTCTGGCTTCCGGGAAATTCTCGGACTGGCTTATGGCACTGGGACGGAAGAAGGAACCGGTGGCAGAGGATTGTGATCCGGAGGAGCCGTCCCTTCGACAAGTTCAGGAGCCGTCCCTTCGACAGGCTCAGGAACCAGGGAAAAAAGAGGTTCGGGGACCGGAACGACCGGTGGCTGAGCTTGCCGAAGCCACCATGACTCAGCAGGGTTCAACCACCTCCGAAGCCACCGGGGCTACGGAAAAATCCATGGAAGTGGTCAAAGGCGGTGAGTTGTCCACCGACATCAAGAAGGAGCTTCCGCGAATCGATGTCCGTGACGAACTGCCTGATTACCAGTTTCCTTCGCTGGAATTGCTGGACTCATATTCATCAAATAGGAATGAAGTCTCCGACGAGGAACTTGTCAGAAACAACAACAGGATCCGCAACGCACTTGAGAATTACAAGATTCAGATCAACGATGTGAAAGCCATTGTAGGCCCGACCGTCACGCTCTATAAAGTCTATCCTGCGCCGGGTGTCAAGATCGCTGAATTCAAGAGGATTCAGGAGGATCTCGGCATGCATCTTCATGCCAGGGGAGTCCGTGTCGTGACTCTGACGGACTCTGTCGGCATTGAGGTCGCCAACGACCACCCTTCGATCGTCCCGATGCGTGCCGTGCTCAACGACGAGGCGTTCCGTTCCAGCAAGGCTGAGCTTCCGGTCGCCATCGGCTACACCATCCAGCAGAAGGTCAAGGTCTTCGATCTGGCTGATGCCCCGCACCTTTTGGTTGCCGGAGCGACAAAACAGGGTAAGTCTGTGGGACTCAACGCCATAGTGACATCGTTGCTGTACGCGAAGCATCCGTCCGAACTGAAACTGGTGTTCATCGACCCTAAGATGGTCGAGTTCTCGGCCTACGCCCATCTTCTGAAGCATTATCTGGCTGTCCTTCCTTGCAATGACGAGCGGGAGGAGAGGGACAACGCCATAGTGAAGAAGGCCGACAAGGCTGACAAGATACTCCGCTCGCTGTGCATCGAGATGGATCAGAGGTATGAGCTTTTGAGCAAGGCCTCTGTGCCGAACATAAAGACTTACAACGAGAAGTACCGCAACCGGAAGCTCCGTCCGGACGAGGGACACCGTTTTCTGCCGTACATCGTCACAATCATCGATGAATATGCCGACCTTACGATGTCGGTGGGTGGCAGCGGTGACGCCAAGGCTGTGTCCCGCAGCATCACCACGTCCATCATCAGGCTTGCCCAGAAGGGCCGTGCCGCCGGTCTGCACGTCGTGCTTGCCACACAGAGGCCGTCCGTGGATGTAATCACAGGACTCATCAAGACGAACTTCCCGACCAGAATCGCTTTCAGGGTTGTGTCCAGAACAGACTCTTCTACCATCCTTGACTCTCCGGGAGCCGAGAAACTGATCGGAAAGGGCGACATGCTCTATTATGCCGGAGTCGAGATGGAACGCGTCCAGTGCGCCTACATTGACAGCGAGGAGATCAACAGGCTCAATGAATACATCGGTTCGCAGGAAGGCCACAATAAGAGCTTCAACACTCCGTTTTACCTGCCTCCTGTCGATGACGACACGGAAGAAGGCTCCGGTGGCATGGTTGACATGACAAAACTTGACGAACGTTTTGAGGAGGCCGCCAAGTTGGTTGTTATGAGCCAGAGAGGCTCCACTTCCGACCTTCAGAGACGTCTCGGGATGGGATACGCCAAGGCCGGCCGTGTCATGGATCAGTTGGAGGCCGCCGGGATTGTAGGCCCTCAGGAAGGCTCCAAGCCACGTCAGGTTCTTGTCTCGAGTCTTGATGAGCTGGATCAGATCATAGCCGCCTACAAGAATCAGTAATCCACCGAAAGGCATGACTTGTGCATGCGCACAGAAAAGTATGAGAACGATCACGAGAATATTCATTGCCGCCGCTGTGGCGCTTCTTGCGCTGCCGCAGGTCACTTTCGCCAAAAGTAAGACGTTGGATGCTTTTGTCAGCAAGGTCTCCGCCTCGCTGGTCTCGTTTGACTATTCATTCACGATGCCGTCCAAGAAGGCGAAGATGACCGGTAACGGAAGCGTGAAGGTTCAGGGGACCTCGTTCATTGTGGACGGAAACGGGCTTGAGATCTGGTGCGACGGTGTGACCCGTTGGACGATTGACAGAATCTCGGAAGAGGCGTTGGTTGAATCTGTTGACGAGTCGTACGACAACTATGCCACAAATCCGGCGCTTATGATAGCCTCGATTGACAATGCTTTCAGAGAAGTCTCTTTCGGTAGCTCCAAATTTGGAGGAACGGTTGTGGACACATCCGTCCTGTCTCCGGTACATAAAGGTAAAGGTTCGATGGACATCGCCGGATTAAAACTGTTCTTCAAGAGCGGAACCACGACTCTGACCGGAGCAGAAGTCACCTTGAATGACGGTTCCGTGTCGGACTTCACGATAACGAATCTGAAATTCGTGGAGGCCGGAAAATCAAAAGAGTCTTTCCGGTTCGACGAAAAGACTCTTGATTCTTCTTATGTCGTAACGGATCTGCGTTAGAGCCGTTACGCTTTGCCGTAAAGTTTCCGGAAGCAGTTAGTCCTTGACGCACCTGACGGAGGCCCGGAAAGATTCCTTGTCCCTCGCACCGACAAGCACATCATTTTGTTTTACATAAATATACCTGCACAAGCCGGTCTCTTCACTTTCGGAATCTGATGTCCAGAACACCGCATAATTATTGATGCCAGTGAATTTTGGGGATTTGCCGGAATCAGTCGCGTAGCCTACAGGCAGAGCTGAGAATCCGGTCTTGTTGGTGATTTTGACCTGTGGCCAATATTCCCACATCCTCGTTCCCAGAAATTTGGCGTTAGCCATCAAGTCTCCTGCTACACCTGTGAACGCATCCTTCTCCACGAAGGTTGTCCCGGCCGGGGCAAGAGCGTTAGCCATCGCCGTAAATTCCGCGTCGGAAGGTAGGCGCCACCCTTCGGGACATGAGTTCATCGCTTCATTCCAAGTGTATAAACGACCGAAAACAGCATCCATCGCCTCGCTGTTTTCGAATGAGACTCCAGCGCCTGTATGATAGAGATTGTTCCTCATCCAGGTTCTGCCATCGAAAGTGGTAGTGTAGTATGACCCGCCATCCCTGGAGTCAACAAAGACCGGATCCTTGCTGGAATAAGCACCAGTGACTGTAGAATCAAGAGCGGCATCGACCACACTGAACGACACTGATTTGGATGCCGTATAATATCCTTTGGCAAAAGCCACGCAACTTACAGTGAACGTGCCCACCTTTGACGGGGTTGTGAACTTGTAGGATCCATCCCCTTTCTTGTCATCCTCCGTCTTGGTCGTGTCCTTGTCCGAACTCCATGAGTTGGTCCAATAGAAACCGACATCCTTGGCGGAACCAGTATTGGGATGCGAGACACCATTTGGGGTAAGGTCAAAGACTTCACCTTTGGTGACGTAGGAAGGAACAGTGAAAGTCAGGCTTCCCTTGAGGTATTCCTTGGTCGAGGTTTCATTCTTATCCTTCTTGCAGGAAGGGAGCGCGAACATCGCCGCGGCCATCCCTATCAGAACAATGCTATCTATCTTCATCTTTCTCGATTGAAAATACAAATATCGTATAAAAAACGCAAAAACGGTAGGCATTAAGCAAAAACTAGTCCAATGATGTCCCATTATTAAATCTAAATGCCTATAATTGCAGTAATGAAAGCTGTTAAAGGAATATTCGGAAGCCTGCATGTGTGCTTCGCCGTTTTCCTTGCCGTGGTTTCCTGCGGCAGGAAGGTGGACTATCAAGAATTGACGGGCTATGCCCAGGGAGGAACTTATTCGGTGAAATTCAATCATGGCGGTGCCATGGTCAGCATGGATGAGATAAAGAAGTCGGTAGATTCCATTCTGACGTTGGTGGACACTACCTTGTCCGGCTACAACAAAGGATCGCAGTTGAGCCGCTTCAACGCCGGCGTGCCGGTGGTTCCCAATGAGATGTTTAGGGAGATATTCACCATCTCGAAAAGGCTCTATGATGAGACCGGCGGAGCGCTGGATATGGCTTCCGGGCCGCTCTATGATGCCTGGGGATTCGGCTTCACGAACGACTCGCTGCCGTCTGCCGCAGTCGTGGACAGTCTCAAGGCTGTCTGCGGGATGGATAAATTTGACGGGAATATGTCCCCGTTGATTCCAGGAATATGCCCGAAATTGAATTTCAACGCCATCGCGCAAGGCTACACCTGTGACAAGATCGCAGAATATCTTCACTCGCTAGGGGTCAGGGATATGCTTGTGAACATCGGAGAGATCTATAGCGAGGGTCTGAACCCTTCCGGCAAGCCTTGGACAATCGGAGTTGACAGACCTGAGGACGGGAACATGGAACTTGGCGGCAAGGGACTTGTGGGAATATGGCAGGGGAACGGGTCCGGCTGTGGTGTGGTGACCTCCGGTAACTACCGAAAGTTCTACATCAAGGATGGGCGGAAATATTCACACACCATAGATCCGAGGACGGGATATCCTGTGAACCATACCTTGCTCAGCGCCACGATTGTGGCCCCTGATGCCACTCTGGCCGATGCCTACGCCACATATTGCATGGTCATAGGATTGGATGAGGCGAAGCGTTTCATAGAATCGTTGGATGAATTGGAGGGTTATCTGGTCTATGCCGATGGAGAATCCATGTCCGAATGGGCGTCTTCTGGCTTCAATCTTGTAAGGGATAACCGATAGATTTTTCTGTGGAATGACAAGACAGGTTAAAGACACATCGTTTGTTCTGGCGGCGGCCATCACCATGGCCGCAGGTTGCAGTACGATCAGCCGTACCGAGAAGCAGTTGGCAAAGGTTGACTCCTATGACTCCCCTGACATCCCGGCAATCGGGAATGTCCCTCCCATAAGACCGCGTCAGACTGGGTTGGCATATTCACCAAACACATTGATAATCTATTACGATGAGGGTGTCGGCAAGGGACCGCTCAAGAAAGCCGCCGCGAAGTACGAGGCGGATGTCATCTATGACTACAGCATCATCAACGCGCTGACGATAAGGATTCCTGACGGAAAGACTTTGGATGAGGCCACCAAATATTTCAAAAAGGTCAAGGGTGTTGTCGAGGTTTCAAAGGATACGAGTTACATGCTTGATTGACAACGCGTTCTCTACTGTGAAGCCTCCGGACTTGGTGCGTTCCAGAGAGTTGAGGTGCGCACCGGAGCCCAATGCCTCGCCAAGGTCTCTGGCCAGGGCTCTTATGTAGGTTCCTTTGCTGCATGCTATCCGTATCTCGGCCAGAGGCAGATGCAATGCGGATGTGTCAACAACGTTGATCCGTGGATTAGGCCTCATGTCTTCATCTTGCAGTGCGGCTTCGGAAACCTTTCCTTCGGGGTAAAATGAGACCAGCTCCATTTCGGAGATATTGATGATCTGTTTGCTAAGTGTCTCGGCCACTGTGTGGTCGAAATCCGTCATCACTTCGGTTTTGTCTATGTGGGCTTCCAGGTACTGCTTTCTGGCCAGTTCGTATGCCCGCACTCCGTCCACAGACTTCGCCGAGAACAGCGGAGCGATCTGTTCCTGCTCGCCGAGGAATCGTGGGATGACGCCACGGATGGACTGTTCGGAGACTCCGTCGGTTGGATATTCCTGATCGATGGCTTTCTCCAGGTCGTAGGAAGGGGTTGTGGCTCCGAACGAGATGCCGGCGAGGTATTCCTTACCCTCTTTCTGAAGGGCTTCCGCCAGCTTGGTGGCCTTGCCGATGCAGACGAGCAGCACGCCGGTGGCCAGCGGATCAAGTGTGCCGGCGTGGCCGACCTTCAGGTTTTTCTTGTGGAAATGTCTGCTGGCCGCCCATTTGACCTTGCGGATGACGTCGGCTGATGTCCAACGGTATGGCTTGTCGATTGGGATGATGATCCCTTCCGGGTAATCCTCGATGCTCTCAGAGAGCTTGTAATTACCCGAAAGGAAATTATTGTCCGCTATTAACGCCTTTATTTCCAAGAGGTTGTCTTGTGACATGCCTTATCGGCAAAGTGGGATCTTCTCTATGCGGCGCTCATGTCTTCCTCCCTCGAACTCGGTCTCCAACCACTTGTTGACGATTGAAGTTACCATCTGATAGGAGATGAAGCGGGCCGGCATCACGATCACGTTCGCATTGTTGTGAGCTTTTGCAAGGCGCGCGATCTCAGTTCCCCAGCAGAGGGCGGCGCGCACTTTCTGATGCTTGTTCAGAGTGATGGCCATTCCGTTCCCTGTGCCGCAGAAAGCCACTCCGAGTTCAACATCGCCATTGTCTATGGCTGTGCCGAGCGAATGAGCGAAGTCGGAGTAGTCGCAGCTCTCCGTTGAATAAGTTCCATAATCGATGACCTCGTGGCCCTTTTTCTTGAGCAGCGCCGCGATCTTTCCTTTGTACTCGAATCCAGCGTGGTCGCTGGCAACACCTATTTTCATAATAAATGCCTGAATTAAATTATTTTCTTCTTGCTTACTGTCGTGATGAACTCCTTGAGGTAGAACGGCTCGAAGTAGGCCACATCCTCAAACCTTCTGGCTTCCAAGGCCTCAATGGCCGGATGCATCATCGATGAGGCTTTCGGGCAGCACTGGATGAATCTGGCGTTCGGGCTGGTCAGAGTGTCCTTGCACTTGTCCGCGCCGTCCCCGATGAACAGCACCGGGCCTTCGGCGAGCTGATCCTTGAATGAATCTGCGTCGATTATCTGAGCCACGGTCGGAGAGATTTGTTTCCCGTCAGGCGTGAATATTCCCGTGTAAACCTCCATCCTGCGGGCGTCGATCATGGGAATGATGTAACGGCAGCCTTCAGGAAGCATATTCCCGTCCAGCGCCTGCCAGACGAGTGTGTCGAGAGTTCCGACGGAGATCATCGGGATGCCGGCGCCGAAGCAGAGACCTTTGGCTGTCGAGACTCCGACGCGCAGCCCGGTGTAGGACCCCGGTCCCTTGCTGACGGCCACAGCGTCACAGTCGGACACTTTCAGACCTTTTTCGGAAAGCATCCCGCTGACGAACAGCGCTGTCTTTGAGGCGTGCGCCCGAGGCTCGCCGCTGATTCTTTCGCTGACGATTCTCCCGTCCTCCACAAGGGCTGTGGAGCAAAGTGACGTGGAAGTCTCTATTAGAATAATTCTGCTCATTATTTATTGAATATCAATTCTTTCATGTAAGGGAAAAAGACATCGGCGAAGTCCTTGATCGGGGTGTAGAAGAGGGATCCGCTTACAGTCTTGGAACAATCGATCTCCAGCGCCGTGGTGACGGAGTCGAAGATGAGTATGAACAAGCCTATCGCGAGGAGAACTTTCAACAGGGCGAATACCACCCCGAGAAGCTTGTTCAACCAACCAAGCATCACGATCCTCACTATGCCTTCAATCATTTTGCCGGCCAGCGTGAGGACGAAGAAAACGCCCAGCAGGATGAGTGTGAAGGCGATCGCCTGAAGCACGGCTGGAGAGACATCCATCACTGGCTTCAGCCATTCGACCACCACATTGGAGAAATGGAATGACATCCATGCCCCCAGCACCAGAGCCACCAGGGCGGCCATCTGGGCGATGAACCCCTTGGACAAGCCACGGAATATGGCTGGAACACAGCAAAGAAGAATTATTATGTCTATTATATTCATCAGTCACCTATTTGATAAAAAACGCGGAAATCACTATCTTTGCAAACTTAATTGCATTGGAAGCGAACAGACGTTTTTTCAGATGCAAAAATAGAAAGAAAATTATGACATTCAAAGAGTACAAAGGCCTTGATCTGGTTTCTGTCGGGAATGAGGTTCTCGACAGATGGAAAAAGAATCACGCGTTCGAGAAATCCCTTGAGGTCAGGGAAGGGGCACCTGAGTTCATATTCTTCGAGGGCCCGCCTTCCGCGAACGGCAAGCCGGGAATCCATCACGTAATGGCGCGCTCCATCAAGGATGCCATCTGCCGCTTCAAGACTCAGTCCGGGTACAAGGTGAGCCGCCGCGCCGGATGGGACACACACGGGCTTCCTGTGGAGATCGGCGTGGAGAAGAAGCTTGGAATACACAAGGACGACATAGGAACGAAGATTTCCGTTGAGGAATACAACAAGACCTGCCGCAGTGAGGTTATGAAGTACACGGCGGAGTGGGTGAATATGACCGAGCGTGTCGGCTACTGGGTTGACATGAACGATCCGTACATCACCTATGACAACCGCTACATCGAGACCTTGTGGTACCTTTTGAAGAAGATTTACGACAAGGGACTGCTCTACAAAGGGTACTCCATCCAGCCATATTCACCGTCCGACGGCACCGGCCTCAGCTCCCATGAGCTGAACCAGCCGGGCTGCTACAAGGACGTGACCGACACGACGGCCACGGTGCAGTTCGAGGTCATCAAGGACGGAAAGTCGCAGCCGCTCTTCGGGACGGAGGCCTTCCCGGTATATTTCCTCGCATGGACCACAACCCCGTGGACCCTTCCTTCAAACACGGCGCTCTGCGTGGGACCGAAGTATGAATATGTCCGTGTCCTCTCCTTCAACCCTTACACTGGGAAGGAGGCCATCTACGTGCTGGCCAAGGACTTGGTGGGCGCGTGGTTCAATCCTAAGGCCGCCGACATCCCGCTTGAGAACTACAAGCCGGGCGACAAACTTGTGCCTTACAAGGTGCTCGACGGATCGTTCAAGGGCGCTGACCTTGTCGGAATCCGCTACAAGCAGCTGATTCCTTGGTTCCGGCCGATCGAGGAAGGGGAGCCGTTCAGGGTGATCTCCGGAGACTATGTCACGACCGAGGACGGTACCGGGGTCGTTCACATCGCTCCGACCTTCGGCGCTGATGACAAGAAGGTCGCCGCCAACTACGGGGTGCCTGGAATTATGGTTCTGGACAGGGACGGCAGGCGTCAGGCCCAGGTGGACCACGACGGACGCTTCTACCCGATCGAAGACCTTGATCCTGAATATGTCCGCACACACGTCGATCCTTCTTACAAGGAATATTCCGGCCGCTATGTGAAGAACGCTTTCGATGACTCTCTTCCGGCTGACGCTCCGACCCTCGACATCGACCTTTGCATGATGATGAAGATGGACGGCAGGGCGTTCAGGATCCAGAAGCAGACCCACAGCTATCCTCACAGCTGGAGAACCGACAAGCCTGTCCTCTATTATCCGCTTGACGCATGGTTCATCAAGACCACGGCTGTCAAGGACGAGATGGTCGCTCTGAACAAGACGATCACCTGGAAGCCGGAGTCCACCGGTACGGGACGTTTCGGCCAGTGGCTTGAGAACATCCAGGACTGGAACCTCAGCCGCAGCCGTTTCTGGGGCACTCCGCTTCCGATCTGGCGCACCGAGGACGGCAAGGAGGAAATCTGCATCGGCACGATCGCACAGCTCTACGCCGAGATCGACAAGGCTGTGGAAGCCGGATTCATGACAAGCAATCCGTTTAAGGACAATGGTTTTGATCCTGAGGACATGAGCAAGGAGAACTACGACAGGATTGATCTCCACAGGCCTTATGTCGATAACATATTCCTTGTCAGTCCTTCCGGAAAGAAGATGACCCGTGAGACAGACCTTATCGATGTTTGGTTCGACTCCGGCGCAATGCCTTACGCTCAGGAAGGTCTCCGTGGACTGGATTCTCCGAAGTTTGGCTGCACGGCAGACTTCATCGCCGAGGGCGTTGACCAGACCAGAGGCTGGTTTTACACGCTTCATGCCATCCACACCATGATCAGCGGGACTCCTGCCTACAAGACCGTGATCTCCAACGGTTTGGTACTGGACAAGAACGGCAACAAGATGAGCAAGCGCCTCGGCAACGCCGTGGATCCGTTCGAGGAACTGGACAAGTACGGTGCCGATGCCCTCAGGTGGTATATGCTGACCAACGCCCAGCCTTGGGACAACCTGAAGTTTGACGAGGCTGGTGTGGATGAGGTCCGCAGGAAATTCTTCGGAACGCTTTACAACACATATTCATTCTTCGCCCTCTATGCCAATGTGGACGGCTTCGATCCGAAGGCCGCCAAGGTGGAACATTCAAAGAGGCCGGAGATTGACCGTTGGATCATCTCGCTGCTCAACACATTGAAGAAGAAGGTGGTGGCGGCTTATGAGGATTATGACATCACCACAGCAGGGCGTCTGGTCCAGGACTTCGTGTGTGATGACCTGAGCAACTGGTACGTGCGTCTGAACAGGAAGCGTTTCTGGGGAGGCAAGATGGACGAGGACAAACTCGCCGCCTACCAGACCCTTTACGAGGTGCTTGTGGATGTCGCTGTGCTCGGAGCCCCGATAGCTCCGTTCTATATGGACCGTCTCTATCTGGATCTCGTTCCGGACGGCTCTGAGTCGGTTCATTATGTGAATATGCCGGCTTGCGATGAGGCTGTCATCGACACGGATCTGGAGGAACGAATGAATCTGGCCCAGAAGGCCACCTCAATGGTGCTTGCGCTTCGCCGCAAGGTTTCCATCAAGGTTCGTCAGCCGCTTCAGAAGCTCATCATCCCTGTGATCTCCGCAAAGGTCAGGGAGCAGCTTGAACAGGTCAAGTCCATCATCCTCAATGAGGTGAATGTGAAGGAGGCCGAGTTTATTTCCGACACAACCGGCATCATTACCAAGAAGATCAAGCCGAACTTCAAGACCCTCGGAAAGGTTTACGGCAAGCAGATGAAAGAGATCGCCGGAGCTTTCGGAGGATTCGATCAGGCTACCATCTCGGCCATTCAGAACGCCGAGGCAGCCGGGTTGGCATATTCAGTGGAACTTCCTTCGGGAGTCGTTGAGCTTAGGCCTGGCGACTATGAGATCTCGTCCGAGGATATGCCTGGCTGGCTTGTCGCCACTGAAGGTCAGCTGACCATCGCCCTTGATATTCAGATCTCGGAAGAGTTGAAGAGGGAAGGCGTGGCCCGCGAGCTTATCAACAGGATCCAGAACCTCAGGAAGGACAGCGGATTCGAGGTGACGGACAAGATCGGCGTGGCTATATTCGCCGATGGTGCCGTCTATGACGACATCGCCGCCGCTCTTGAAGGCTACAAGGATTATATCGCCGCCCAGACACTCGCACTTTCTGTCACACTTGGCAAGGATGCTCCGGAAGGAGCGGCTGATGTCGAGTGGGACGAGGGTTCGGTCAAGATGGTGCTGTCGCGATAGTTTTTAGACCTAAATACAATTTACACTATGTCAGAGTTAATCAAAGACAACGCGGTTTCCGCCGAAACGACGAAGGTGCGTTACAGTGATGAGGAACTTGAAGAGTTCCGTACTATCATCAATGATATGCTTGACAAGGCCCGGAAAGAGTATAACACCCTGCGAAGGGTGATTATGCACAACGGCAGCAACGACATCGAGGACACCACACCGTCGTTCAAGACGGTCGAGGACGATGGCGCCTACCAGCTTTCCAAGGAGGAGGCCAGCCAGCTCGCGCAGAGGCAGTACAAGTTCATCCAGAACCTCGAGGCCGCACTTGTGCGCATCGAGAACAAGACTTATGGAATATGCCGTGAGACAGGAAAGCTTATTCCGAAGGAGAGGCTGCGTTTGGTGCCTCATGCCACGCTTACTGTAGAAGCCAAGGAGATGCTTGCTAAAAAAGGACAGAACTAGTGAAGGTTTCCAAGGGTAAGAAACTCCTGATTCTGGGAGTCATACTTGTCGTCATTGACCAGGTCATCAAGATCCTGGTCAAGACGAACATGCAGATAGGTGAGCATTTCAGCGTCATCGGAAACTGGTTCCAGATTTTCTTCATCGAGAACGAGGGAATGGCTTTCGGAATGAAGTTCGGCGGCGCCGTCGGCAAGTTCCTGCTGTCATTCTTCCGGATCGCCTTGTCGGGTGTGCTCTGTTGGTGGATAGCGTCTCTTGTCCGCAAGTCTGTGGGTGGGGATGGTCGGCTTGCGCTTCTGCCGGATGGCAGACCAGTGGTTCCGACCGGAGTCTTGGTCGGTCTCACATTGATTACCGCCGGCGCTTTCGGCAACATCATCGACAGCCTTTTCTACGGTGTGATCTTCGATTACGCTCCGTTGATGTTCGGTCGTGTCGTGGACATGTTCTACTTCCCGATCATAGACACTTTCTGGCCGTCGTGGGTTCCGTTCGTGGGTGGAGACCGCCTTCTGTTCTTCGCTCCTGTCTTCAATTTCGCTGACAGTTGCGTCACGGTTGGCGCTTTCTATCTGATTTTTTTCCAGAACCGTTTCTTCACCCGTGCGGAGGAGAAACCGGATGAGAAAAAATGATTCTGCCGGTCGTTGACTCCCGCGGCACATTGAGTCTGTCAAGTGCCGAGCGGTATGTCTCCGATGATTGAATATGCCCGGAACAATATCATAATTGAGCTTTTTGCAAAATTGTTCCAGCATATTTTGCAGAACAAAAAAAAATATATACCTTTGCACTCCCTCAATTGAGGGAATAAGTTTGGAGAGGTGGTAGAGTGGTCGATTACGGCAGTCTTGAAAACTGTTGAGCTGCGAGGCTCCGGGGGTTCGAATCCCTCCCTCTCCGCAAAAGCTTCTGAAAGGAATTTCAGAAGCTTTTTTATGCTTTTTACGCTGCCCTTTCATGGGATCAAATGGCTCATATAATTTATTATACCGGGTCAGTGGATTTTCCCAGTTGGCAACACCATATTTTCCATTCTTATAGGTTCGGCGGCTATTACGCATTTGTTGTTATACTCAACAGTAAACCTCATACTGAGTTTGTTCTGATCAGCTTCAGACAGTGGCTGAATGGATAGCCATTTGTTATAGATTTTTTCCAATGTCATATTATTCGATGTTTTATATACCACCATGTATCTTATCGTTTGCTTCAATCCTATATTACGCCACTAAAGCTAGCAAAGGTAATGTCGCAATCAGTGAGTTTAGATTTGTCATGGTCTTGGTGGGCTGGTTGACTAAATACGTATTGATGGCATTTTATTCATTCTTATAAAATATGCCGATGGCTTTGATAAACTCAGACATAACAAAATATTACTAGTTTAAGAATATTGTGATTTTATACTCTCTCCTCCATGTATTTCTCCGGGTCGCGCAAAAAATCCATAAGATTTATAATATACACGCCTTCTTCATTCATGTAGGTAGGTTGTAGCCCGTTTACAATTACGATTCTGCGAAATCCGTCGCGAAGTTTACGTAGTGAGGTCAGTTCTTGATCTCGTTTTTCTTCTGTTTCCATCGCATAGGCCGATTGGATGTATACTCGCTCATAGCCACGGTTGCAGACGAAATCGATTTCCAGCGTCTTGCGCTGACGGGATCCATCCTCGATTTTCACTTCGGTAAACACCTGTCCTACATCCACCTTCATTCCAATAGCACGAAGCTCGTTGTAGAGCATATTCTCCATCATATGCGTTGGTTCTACTTGCCTAAATCCTAATCGGGCATTTCTCAGTCCCAAATCCTCAAAGTAATACTTAAACGGCGAATCTATGTATTTTCTTCCTTTAATGTCATAACGAGTAACACGTTCCAACACGAACGCATCCTCCATATATTCCAAGTAGAGACGTATGGTATCCACCGAAATGCTACTATGCTTTACACTTTTAAAAGTGTCTGCAATCTTTGGAGGATTGGTCAGACCACCCACACATGATGCCATGATGTCCACCAGTTCTGACAAATCGCTATCTTGACGAACTTCATATCGCTCTTTTATGTCACGCAAATAAGTATGCTCCATCTGCTGTTCCAGATAACTCACCTTCTTGTTGACATCGTTTTCTAAAACGACCTGTGGCAATCCTCCATAGAGCATATATTCACGAATCATATCTTGCGAATAGTCATCACGGAAATCTGCTACTTCTCTGAAGGTCAATGGACGCACGTGTATTTCATCCCCTCGTCCACGAAATTCAGTGATTACATCCTTAGACAGGAATTTTGCATTAGAGCCAGTAACAAACACATCCACATTGCTTATGCTTAGGAATGAGTTCAATACATCCTCAAACTCGCTGACCATCTGTACTTCATCCAGCATAACATAATATTGACCGTCTGATGAAAGACGGCTATCTATGTATTGAAGTAATGCGTCGGGGTCTCTCAAACTTTTATTCAGTCGGTTCTCCAAATTTACCCCTATAATATGGTCTTCTTTCACTCCTTGTTTTATGAGGTAGTTCTTGAAAAGGGTGAACAACAGGTATGACTTGCCGCATCTGCGCATTCCTGTTATCACTTTTATCAACCCATTCCCACAACCGTGGATAAGTAGATCCAGATATTTATCTCTACGGATTTCCATATTTCTATTCGTTTATTTTGTGTAAATACACATTATTAACGACCACGAAGTTAGCCTTATTCCTTTGAACACGCAAATTTCAAGGCAAGAAAATGAGTCAATGGTCACATTTTTAACTCTTACAAGGCAGTTTTTCCTTCATACAACGCCGATAGACATTATCAATAGTTGGAGCATCTCTAAGATGTATGCCACCCAAATTGTCAAGAATGTCAATGGCGAAGACTTCACTATGGCGGCTCTTGTCATGCAGGTGAATGGCTTCCAATTTCAAGGCAAGGTATATATTGCTTTGGATGAAGGTTCAGACTACTATCGTATCTATGGAGAGAAGGATGGGACAACTAAAGAATATCATCACGATATTGCTTTTGACGAACTTGGCGATGTACTTGACATAATGATAGAGACTGGAGGTATGACCAAGGAAGAATACCAAGCAAAGGTAAAAGACTTTGTTTGTAGCCTCTAATATAAAATCTTTTGATGCAAAGTTAGTGTTAAACACAAGGAATTTATCTTTATTCTAAATTCTAATTGTTTTATACTAACTTTGTACCAATAATAGGATATAACGCTACATCGTGCTACAAGACGCTACAAGTAGGCTACATATTTCGATGCCTATAAAAGTTATGTAACATCCTGAAAATCAATGATGCTACATAAAGATACAACTTTCAGAGCCATATTTGACTTATAGGCATTTGAATAATTATGGTAAGATAGTGGTCATGATGAAGTATTATCCCCCTTTCATAAGGGCAATTCATAAACATAATACAAAGGCAATGAGAAGATAAACAGAAAACAATGGCAACCGACTTGTTTAAAGTAAGAAGCGAGTGTCGTAATGCCATAATCTCCTCAACGATTTGAGGAGTGGAGTAGAAAATAGAGTCGATAGATTTCTTAAAATAGTTAAATTGTGTAACAAAAGTCATTCATACACAGTGTTTTAAGACGTTTTGTCTTGCGCCAGTTCTGCGCCATTTTTCGTGCAAAATAAGCGAAAACACCCAAAGACGGCACTTGAATATCAACGAGTTACAGAAGATGGTAGAATGGTATAAAATCCCTCCCTCTCCGCAAGATATAATATGAAAGAGGCTGACTCAAAAGGTCAGCTTTTTTTCATTTATCTTCCTGCCCGGTCGCTGAGTGACAGCCTTTGAGGGCAAGGAAAGAGATGCCATTGATGTGGCAGTATCTCCTTCTGAATGTTCATTTGTCCACCTCGTGGAATCACAATGTGCTGAAAAACAGTTGTTTGGTTAAATGCTTTGTCTATGGATGCGTTGCGGGAATCCGAGATATTCCATCTAATTTTGCATAAACAAAATATTAAGAAATATGAAGGATTTGATTGCATGCTGCGGATTGGACTGTGAGAATTGCGATGCACGCAAGGCCACGGTGAACAATGATGACGCGCTTAGGAAAAAGACTGCCAAGCAATGGGCCGAGGCGAATGACGCCCCTATCAAGCCCGAGCATATCAACTGTATGGGATGCCGGACGGATGGCGTGAAGTATCTCTATTGCAGCGATCTTTGTCCGGTCCGCAAGTGCGTGAGTGAAAAAGGTTACGACACATGCGCAGACTGTGCGGAGATCGACGCTTGCGAGGTGGTCGCACAAGTCTTCAAGAATGCGCCTGAGGCCCGTGGCAATCTTAAGACAGAACGCCTGGCGACAGAATTGTATAAGGCTTTGGGCGTGCTTGGCATACCATGGCTATCAATGCTGTACTTCTAATCGTATGGTTTTTGCAGGAGCGTGAACGGACATATTCATTGGATAATTATGAGAGGAACAGTAGTGATTTTGACTGTATTCGCGTTTTCCTGCGCTGTAATGACCGCACAGGACAAGACGGTGGTCAAGGGAGAGTTAGGACCGGAAGGTGCGCCTAAGGAAGTGGACTTCTTTTACCGGAGCGGTGAGAGTGTGAGTGTTCCGGTTGAGAACGGACGTTTCCGTGTGGAACTACCGACTGACGTTACCCGGTCATACGATGTAGGCATGGGGCGCCATGTCAAGGTGACCATCGTGCCTGAAGGCGGCACCTTGACCATCAGCAGGCGGCCTGACGGACGTTGTACGGTCAGCAGCGACAAGGTTAATTCATTGACCGTGGCGCTGGACTCTCTGATGTCGTTCCGCCGGAGAAACTATAAGGACAGCACATTGATGATCAATGAATATAAAAGGGTTATCCATGCCAATCGTGACAACGCTGTGGGTTACATGGCATTGTTCTTCTTGACGAATTTCGGTAACACGGATCCTAAGACGCGGTTTGAGCTTGCGGGGACATTGGCCCCGAATATGCTGGCGGAGCCAAGAACAGCCAAACTGAAAAGGGACATAGAGGCGGTCTATAATACTTCTGTAGGAATGAGGTTCCAAGACTTTGAGGGAATTGACATGGCTGGAAACACGGTTCGGCTTTCAGATTATGCCGGCAAAGGAAAATATATTCTGTTGGATTTCTGGTCGACCAGTTGCGGTCCTTGCCGCCGTGCGTTCCCGCATATCATGGAATTGTACGAGGAGTTTGGAGGAAATAGGTTTGATGTCATTGGTGTCCCCCTCTGGGAGGAGGCAGGGCAGTCGAAGGAGACGGTCAGGGAAAAAAGCTTGACTTGGAAGAATATCCTTGGTACGGAGGAATCGGCCGCGGAACTCTATGGCGTGACCTTTGTGCCTACGTACCTGCTGCTCGCTCCTGACGGAACAATACTCGCTCGCGCTGACTTGTCAGAGATAGAGCGGATGATCAGAGAATCAGTCAGATGATGCGTGACATTATCTGATGAATTTTTGTATATGGCTAAAAAACATTACATTTGTGAATATAAGTGCGGCGGCATCTGCCTGTTCGCGGAAATTGAAAAGTAGTGTATTTGAAGACTATATTAAGAATCATTCTTGTCTCCGCTGGAGTCGCGCTGTGTGGTTGCGGTGACTTTGAATCCACTGAATATGAGGTGATTCCATCCTCGGTGAATGTCGTTTTCGCTGTCGGGAACACCCCGAGGACGAGAACGGAATACGATGTGGAGACCAAACGCTTTGTGTGGAAGACGGGCGACGAAGTGGCGGTCTGGGCAAAATCCTCAGCGGGGGCGTTTGCCCTTGGCAATCAGACATTTCGTCTTCTCGCGTCCGGAGCCGGGCATCAGTCGGCAGGAGAACCGGACAACTCGGCCGCTTATTTCACAAGCACTCTGCCTTCGCCGATGGAAGATGGAATATATTCATACTACATGACATATCCTGTTCCGGAATCGGTGGGCGGAACGACAGCCACATTTACAGTTCCGGACGTTCAGGATGGGGCCGCCTCCGGAGGGGTTGATGTTCTTGTGGCCGGGCCGGTCTCCGGACCTGCTCTCTCGGCTGTCGGGGAGGGTGTGCCTGTGGATGATGACAATCTTTTGAGGGTCAAGATGAGGCATCTGCTGCATTTCCTGAGGTTTTATATTCCTGAAGGCCAAAACGTGCTGGGCGAGCCGGTGAAGAGAATTGAGGTCACTATGCCTCAGGCGGTGGCGGGCAAGGTTTCGGTGGATGTCACGGACGCTTCCACGGTCAGCTTCGGCGAAGGAGTGAACGGGTTGACATTGGAACTTCGGAATCCGATCGACGAGTCGGTGGACGGGACGGAAGTGGCTGTCGCCGGCATATTCCCTCCTCGGATGGCATATTCTGCAGGGGATCGGATTACGGTTGACGCCTATTCGGAGAATAAGTGCGCGTCGGTCTCTTTCTCATTGGCGGGGCGTGATTTCGCGGCCGGGCATACTACTAAGGTTCCGTTAAAAATGACTGAGGCGAAGCCTATTGAGTATGAATTGAAATTTATGCTCGCATCCAACAATTTGGGTGAGGATGTGCAAGACATCAGGATTACTTTGCCGGATGATGCTGTGTGGCCGGGATTGTCGTCGTCTGAGTTGAGAATAGATGGTGGCAATGACGGACTTGTGAGAATTGGTGACACGTACGTATTCCGGACTAAGGATAAAGCATTCTTCAAGGGATTGTCCTCGAAGCGGCTTGCCGTGACCTATGAGTCGGAAAGCGCTGTCGTTTCGGAGACTGTGACATTAGGCGACTTTTCTTCGTCCATCAGGGGAGAATGTGAGTTGAATTGCCCTTATCTGTTCTTTGAGGACTTCAGCTGGGTGGAAGGCTTCAATTCGAATGATGAGTATGGTTGGTCAAGTCCGGGAAGTTTTTCACCGCATCTTTTTGCGCCTTAT
The DNA here is from genome assembly GCA_900544195.1 of uncultured Alistipes sp. Classification (GTDB taxonomy): domain Bacteria; phylum Bacteroidota; class Bacteroidia; order Bacteroidales; family UBA932; genus Cryptobacteroides. Next base: position 60,110 of record UQUJ01000002.1, read on the forward strand.
ACCATCAATGCTGAGAATCCTTGGAGTCCAGAGAAAGGTGGCTGGAGTGCTGCCAGGGCTGGAGCGCAGGCTGGAACCGCAATCAGAATCGCTTGTCGTAGGGAAACTAGATTGGCCAACTATTCTGCCAGGGCGGATTCTCCATTCCTTTCCGGATTGAAGGATGGTAAGACTGTGAACCTAGATATCACGTATGATTATTCTATGGGCAGGGAGGGAACTCCGAAAATAGCCCAAACCGTATATTTCGGTTATATCACTACAAGTAAGACCCCCTCTAGTGGCGATGAGACTGGTACGTTTCCGGAATCGTTCAAGATTAATGAGACAACTGGCTCATATACAAATATCAACCATACGGCAAATACCTTATTGAAGGGTGTTGGTGCTCCGTTGAGGTTGAGTTGGAGAACAATGCCCGATAAAGACTGGGGAGCCAACAACAACACCTGCTGGCTCTACATAGACAACATAAAAGTGAAGATCAAAAAGTGACAATGAATATGAAAATTAACAGATTACTGCTTGGAATGATGGCTTTGGCACTCGTGCCGACGTCGTGTTCCCGGCATCAGGACACCGCTGACGGGAACGTCCTGTTCTCCGTCGCCACTGACGGCCATGTGGATGTGGTGACAAAGAGCAATGTGTCGGATTACACCACGTTGCCCCAGACCGGCAAATTCACGATTGTCCTGACCAACGGCAGCGGAGATGAGATTTATAATGGATTGCTGGAGCAGTTCGCCGCATCGAAAAAGCTCAAGGCCGGCAACTATTCCGTGAAGGCAGGTTATGGCTCTGCCAGCGAAGAGGGCTTCGGAAAGCCTTGCTTCACGGGCGTGAAGTCTTTCTCCGTCACGGGAGGGGGGACGACTACGGTGGCCATTCCGGTTACTCTTGCGAACACCATCGTCAAAGTGGAGTGCACAGATGCTTTCAAGGCTTACTACACGGATTATTCCTTTACTGTCAAGACCGGTGGCGGCACCGAGATTCCATTCTCTAAAACGGAGACCAGGGCCGCTTTTGTGGATGCCTACATGATCTCCGTCTCCGGAAACCTTACAGGCCAGGGAGGAAAGACTCAGGCTTTCTCCGGCAAGGAGTTTCGCCCTCTTTCTCCGAAAACCTGCTACACCCTCAAGTTTGATGTGTCAAACGTGGGCGGGAGATCGATCACCATCTCATTTGACGAAGCGGTTGAGGAAGCCGAGTTGACGGAAGTTGATCTTAACGACTGAGAAAGATGAAAAAGAGCATTTGCATATTCATGGCCGCCATCAGTGTTATGGCGGTGTCCTGCAAGAAGGACAATTTCAATTACGGAGGAGGCAACAGGAACGGGATCCTGTCGTTTGACGGATTGTCCATCGAGGTCTCGGAAGATGTGAACAAGGTTATAACCCGTGCCGAAACGGCGGGGGATGACTATGTCCTCTTCCTCTACGACAATGCAGACAGGCTTGTCTGGCAGAAGACCTATAGGGAAGTGCTTGGCAGCGCGAACATATCGCTTCCGGCAGGTGACTATCGCATTGATGCACGTTCGACAAGTGCGGAAGTCCCTCAAGCTAAGTTCACGGCTCCGGTTTACGGAGCGTCCAAAAGTTTCACCATCAAGGCTGGTGTGACCACGACCCTCGGCTCGATCACTTGCAAGCTTCTTCAGGCCATCGTCACTGTCGAGTACAACGACGATTTCCTTAAGTCTGTCTCTGGTGACGGTGTCGCCAGGGTGGAATTGACGCCAGGCTACCCTTTGGAGTACAAACTTGATTACTCAAACGGGAATCCAACCTACGATCACCGCCTGGGCTATTTTGCTGTGAACGGCAACGAGGCCACCATCTCTTTGATGTTCAAAGGCTCGATCGATGGCAAGACCCAGAGGATGCTTGCTCCCATCACTAATGTGAAGGCTCAGGACTGGCACGTGGTCAGGATCTTGAAGAAGGTGGATGCTTCCGGAAATGCTTCATTCTCGATCGAGATTGACGGCCTGGTCGAGGACGCTGAACTGGAAAACGATGTTCCTGCAAAGGAAGACGGTGACGGTAAGGATCCTGACGCTCCGACCGGTGACGGAGGCATCGAGCTTGTCAGCACAAGTTCCTACGACATTGCCAAGACTATCATTGTGCCGGCCACAGGGGCATTCCCGCTCACGATGACGGCGAAGATTCCTAACGGTGTCCGTAAGTTCACCGTTGACATCGCCTCCACGAATGATGATTTCATCAATTCCGTGAATTCGGTAGGCGGAACTACCCTTGATCTTATCAACCCTTCAGAAGCTGCTATGGGTGTCTTCGACATAGTTCCTTTCCCTCACGGCTCTGAACTTTCCGGAAAGACAGAGATCGACTTCGATCTGTCGGGCGCGCAGACCCCTCTCCTGGCCTTCCAGGGCACACACACATTCACTATGAACGTGGTTGACAACAAGGGCTGCCGCAAGAGTATCCCGATCACCCTTGAAGTGAAGTAGGAGGAAGGAATATGAAAAATAAACTCACAATCATAACATTGGCTCTCTCCGCTGTCGCTTTTGGAGCGTGCGCCAACTACGATGAGACACCGGCTGCCAAAGGAGCGTTCAGTCTGGACGTAAGGATGGGCGAGTCCGCCACGAAGGCGGCTATGAGTCAGGACGAACTCCTTTCCTCCGCCAAGGTAAGCATCTACAAGGCTGATTTCACAGGCAAGGTTCGTGAATATGTATATTCACAGATGCCGCAGACCATCTATCTGCCGGCTGATGACTACCGTGTCGATGTCGTGGCCGGTGAGATTGCCAAAGAGAACCCTGCCGCCGCCTCATGGGAGCAGAAGAGTTACAAGGGTTCCTCAAACGTGACCGTCAAGGCCGGAGACTCAGGCAATGTGACTGTCACTGCAAAGGTCTGCAACGTGATTTCCAATGTGACTTTTGACCCGTCCGTCACAGAGGCGTTCGAGGATGGTTATTCCTGCACTGTCGGATTGGATGGTGAAACCTCGGCCAAACTGGTCTATGACGCGGCTGAAGGCGGCAAGGATGGCTTTTTCATCACCTCCGGGTTCGAACCGTCGCTCATGTGGTCGTTTTCTGGCACTTTGAAAAAGGACGGAAAGACGTTCGCTAAATCCGGAGAGATCAAGAATGTGAAAAACGGCAGGAGGTATAGGCTCAGTCTTAAGTACACGGAGAAAGACGGCATTCTGGCCTTTGATCTTATTGTGGATGACACCACGAACAACATCTACGATGACATCATCTTTGAAGGAACGTCAACCGGCATTGCCCGGTCTTCCGGATATGAGATCTGGGCCGGTCACTTCACGGCTCATGCCGATGTGGATGAGGCCCAGTACGACAAGGACAAGGTCCGCTTCGAAGTCCGCGCGAGAAACACTCAGGACTGGACACCTGTGGCCGCTGTCAGAGAGTCGGAAGGCACATTCAGCGCGGAGATCAAAGGCTTGAATCCATCCACGACTTATGAATACCGCCTCGTGCTGACATCCATGGAGTCCGGTGCGGAGGAGATTTTCGCCGCTCCGTCCGATGTCACGACCGACAAGGCTGTGCCTGTTCCCAACGGAGGGTTCGAGACTACATCCAATGACGAGAGCTCAAAGTACAAGTCGTTCTACGATCCTGCATCTCCCGACCCTGCACTTCAGAAGCAATGGTGGGGTAATGGTAATGAAGGAGCGACTCTTGTCGGTTCAGGTTCAGTGATCTGCTATCCTGACGCGTCAGACTATAAGGAAGGCTCGCAGTCGGTGTGCCTCCAATCACGTTGGGTTGTCGTGAAGTTCGCCGCCGGAAACCTTTTCAGCGGACATTTCGGAAATCTTATCGGGACCACTGGCGGAACAGTTTACTTCGGAAGGCCGTTCGCCGCAAGGCCTACGGCATTGAGATTCTGGATGAAATATTCCGGTGGCATCATCAACCGTGAGTCCGGCAATGTCCCGGCGGACGGTAAGAAAGGCAATTATGACAAGGCCTCGATCAGGATTGCTCTCGGTACTTGGGATTTCAAAAAGTACGGCGGAGATGCCGACAGCCCTGTCATGTTTGATACCACCAACCCAAGTACTTTCGTGGATTTCAGCACGGATGCGTCCACTATAGCTTTCGGAGAGAAGATCGTTTCTTCTGACGATTCCAATCCGGCCAAGGACTGGATACAGGTGACAATCCCTGTCGAGTACAGAAGCCAGACTACCTACCCGACCCACATCATCATCAGCTGTGCAGCCAGCATGTACGGTGACTATTTCTCCGGCTATGACAACAGCAAGCTTTGGCTTGACGGAATGGAACTTCTCTACGAATAATGGATAGACGTTCATGCATAGTACTTTCAGTCCTGTTTCTGATTCTTGGCACATTTAGCGCCGAAGGTCAGAAACTGGACAGGGGTATTGACCTTTCTTCCCAGCCTTGCTTCATCAAGAAAGGGACTTGGATGATAGGTGGCGGGGCCAGTTATATGCTTCACAACAATGACAACTCACGTTTTATGGTTGTCAACGGCATCAAGTCCACCGGCTACACGCTTTCGGTCAGCCCCGCGTTCTGCTATTTGTTCAAGGACAACATGGGAGTGGGAGTCCGTGTCGGCTACAAGAGGAATATGTTCCAACTGGATTCCGCCAAGATGAATTTCGAGGACATCAATCTGGAAGTGTCTGATTTCCACAAGATCAGTCATGCCTTCGAGATCCAGGGGATAGGACGCTACTATATTCCAGTAGGACAGATTAAGAGGCTTGGGCTTTTCAACGAGTTGCGGCTGTCATATTCGTACGGTCAGGGAAAGGTGCTGGACGGCCACGGCAACAAGGTGAACGCTTCGTACGAGACATCTAACTCTCTTGGGATCAATCTTTGTCCCGGTTTTATGGCATTTGTCACGGACAGGCTTGCGATAGATGTCAGCGTGAACATGCTGGGACTGCATTTCGACTGGACCGACCAGAACCACAACCGTGTGGCGGAAGGAGACAGGAGTCTTACTTTTATCAATTTCAAGGTGAACCTGCTTGCTGTGGGATTCAGCCTCTATTATTACCTGTAGGCGGTGAAAAAGTTAGCGATATTATTCTTCATTTTTCTTTCCGTGTCTGGAATTCGGGCAGCGGAGAGAGACAGTCTTTCCGTCGTGGAAAAGCGCGGACCGGACAGGCTGTTCATGCCAAAGGGGGACTTTTCCGCAGGAGTGCAGTTCTTTTACGCTGACCTGTCCAGCACAGACAGCGAGTATCTTATGCTGCTTCAGCATTTGGATGCCAACGGGACAATGATGACGTTGTCTCCTTATCTGGACTACACTTACAAGAACAACAGGTCGGTAGGCCTGAGGGCAAAATATTCATCGGCGAGGGGAGGAATCTCCAATGCTGACTTTTCGATGTTGAGCGATGATCTGGCTGTCTCCTTGAGTGACATCCAGGCGGCTTCACGTACGGTTCAGGCCGAGATTTTTCACAGGGCATACGCTGCTTTGGACAAGCGGAGCAGAATCGGTGTGTTCACCGATGTGTCGTTGGGATATTCATACACGCGGACTTCATTCTCATACAATGAGGAAAGCCTTGACAGTTACTCCGCCGCCAACAGGGTCAAGATCGCCGTTCACCCGGGACTTATGATTTTTGTGACGAACAGCATCAGCACACATGTCGCCATAGGTATCGGAGGCGCCACCTACAACCATATTGATTATTATAAGAAGGGAGAGGTGGTTGGAACCAGGGATTTCTCGAAGGTCCGTTTCATGCTGGACATCCTTGACATTTCATTCGGGCTAAGTTTCCACATTTAGGTTATGAAGAACAGCTTTTCAGTCATATTCATGGCAGTCCTCGCCGTTGTGTCCTGCATCAGGAACGACATCCCTTATCCGGATGTGGCCGCCGAGATAACGTCTCTTCAGGCCGATGGCGCCAAGTCTGTCAGCATCAACAAGGATGCGCGTGAGGTCTTGATCACACTTGAGGAGGCCACAGACATCCGCAGTGTGAACATTACAGAGGTCTCTTTCAATGAGGAAGCCGTCACCGCCTCGGCTGTGGTGACAGGAACAAAGGATCTTTCGTCGCCGTACCATGTCACATTGAATCTTTATGAGAGGGACTTTGACTGGACGGTCAAGGCCGGACAGCCGATAGAACGTCACTTCACAGTCTCCGGCCAATCCGGAGTTGCCGTGATAGATGCCGATAACAGACGGGTGATATTCAAGATTCCTTCCAGTGTGGTTTTGGAGAATCTGAGCGTAGTCTCCATGAAACTTGGCCCGGAGGGAGTGACGGAATATTTCCCGGACGCCGCTTCACTGCATGATTTCACGAATCCTGTGGTGGTGAAGGTGTCCTGCAGGAATGTTGTGGAGGAGTGGACCCTCTATGCGGAACAGGTCGAGTCAACCGTCTCGATGACTGGTGTTGACGTGTGGACAAGGGTGGCATGGCTCAAGGCTTCCGGAATAGAGGGCGGCGACAACGGATTCAGGATCAGAAAATCCGGGGAGTCTGTCTGGAGGAATGTAGAGAATGTCACGTCGGACGGAGGTTCGTTCAGCGCTATGACCGGTGGACTTGAACCTTTGACAGAATATGAGTGTGTGGCCTTCAGCGGAGATGAAGTCACGGATGTGAGTAAGTTCACCACCGATGCGGAGGCTCAGTTGCCGAACTCTGGATTCGAGACATTCAGCAAAGCCGAGTCCTCCAAATACTTCTCGTTCTACGATCCTGCCTCCTCGGATCCTGCTCTCCAGACCAAATGGTGGGGAAGCGGAAACAAGGGTTCCACCACTGTCGGATCAAGCTTTGCCATCACAAAACCGGATGACACAGAGAAGGTTGAGGGGGAATATTCATTGAAGATGGCGTCGCAGTACGTGATTATCAAATTTGCGGCGGGGAATGTGTTCTCCGGTGAATATGCAAAGACTCTCGGTACGTCCGGCGGTGTGATCCATCTTGGACGGCCGTTCACCCTGCGTCCGAGGAAACTCTTCGTCTGGCTGAAGTACAAGAGTGGGATAATCCAGAAGAAAACCCTTGACGGCTATCCGGAGGATGATGTGGTCAAGGTCGGAGATAACGACAGGGGCATTGTCTGGGTGGCTCTCGGCGACTGGGATTTCAAGGAATATGGCGGCACGGCTGACTGTCCTGTCGAGGTGAACACCACGAAGAAGGAGACGTTCTTCGACTCAAAGGGGCCGAACGTCATCGCCTACGGCAGATTCGTCACGGATCACGACATGGAGTGGACCAAGGTCGAGATTCCTCTTGAATATGTCTCCACTTCCCGCCGCCCTACGCACATCATAGTCTCCTGCGCCGCCAGCATGCTTGGAGACTATTTCACCGGCAGTCCGGACTCGATTCTTTGGGTAGATGACTTCAAGCTGGAATATTGACATTTGAAAGTTCCTGCCTTTCGCCAATGGATGATTTGAAAGCTCTTCTGCGTCAGGCCTTTGTGCTGCTGTCACTGTTGCTCTTCATGCCAGTGACCGCCATGGCGAGTGATTTCTATTTCAAATGTCTGGACGTTGAAAGTGGCCTGTCCCAGAATTCTGTCTATGACATAATTCAGGACTCGTACGGCCGGATCTGGGCCGCTACCGGGGATGGTGTCAGCGTCTATGACGGGGATTCATTCCGCATATTCAACAGATCTTCTGCCGGGAACGGACTCAGGAGCAACGTGACCATTTGTCTTCATCGCAGTGAGGATGGCCGGATCTATGTCGGAACCAGGGAAGGGCTTTCCGTGTATGATCCGGTTGCCGAGGCTTTCAGCGCGGTCGAGCTTACAGGAAAGGATGGCGAGTCCGTTTCCGGTCTTGTCAGGGACATGGCGACCGATCGTAACGGGGATCTTTGGGTTGTGGTGGCCAATTATGGCCTGTTCAAGGTTGACCGGAACGGTGATTGTACCCCTGTTCCGTTGCTTGACGCCTCCGACAGGGCTGGAAGGTACATAAGGAGCTTGTGCCTTGCCGGGGACGGCAACATTTGGGTGTCCACCAACTCGAAGGGACTGTTCAGATATTCCCCGACGACAGGGGAGATACGGCTTTTCGGCCCGAAAGAGGATCCGCTTTTCCGTGACATCTGGAAGATCGCGTCGCTGGACAGGAACACCTTGCTTGTCGGCTGTTCCCAGAAAGGTCTGTATATGTTTGACTTGAGAAGCCACACATTCCTCAGGTGGAAGTCTCAGGACGGGCAGTCCATAACAGAGACGATCATTCATGACATCTACATTGACCGCGGGAAAAAGCTATGGGTCGGCACAGAAAACGGATTGTATGTTTGCGAGAACGGATCCCTTTACAATCTCAGACATTCTCCGAATGATGATTACTCGTTGTCCGACAACTCGATTCATTCCATAGCAGAGGACTCGGAAGGAGGAATGTGGGTCGGGTCGTTTTTTGGTGGAATCAATTATTATTCGGAATATACCTCACAGTTCGCGAAAATATGCCCCGGTGACATGCCTGGTGATCTTAAAGGCAAGAGCATAAGCGAGATGTGTGAGGACAGGGACGGCAATCTTTGGATTGCCACCGAGGATGCCGGATTGAATTTCTACGACGGCCGGACGAAGACTTTCTCAAGCGGATTCATTGACGCCACGAATGTCCATGCCCTGGCTCTTGTGGGAGATTCGGAGTTGTGGGTGGGAACCTACATGGACGGCCTTTATGTGCTGGATGTGAACACCGGACGTTATCGCCATTTCGTCAATGACGGAAAGGCGGGCTCTTTGATTGATGACAGCGTATATTCAATCTACAAAGGCTTTGATGATTCCATTTGGATAGGAACGATCAAGGGGTTGTGCCGCTATGACTCCATGTCCGGACGGTTCGAACATGTCCGTAAGGATGTGATCACATCTTCCGTGAATGATATCTCTGAAGATCTTGATGGACGCCTTTGGTTCGCCACCATCGGTCAGGGAGTGTTCCGGTATGACGGGAGGAACGATGTGTGGGACAATCCAGGCTTTGACTGTGACGAGCGGGACAGAATAACCCAGGCTATAATCCTTCTGCTGGACAAGGAGGGGAACATGTGGGTCGGGACTGAAGGAAAAGGCGTTTTCCGTTTTGACAGAACGAAACAATCTTTTGACTCGCATTATGATGAATCTGACGGTCTTCCCAACGGGGTGATTTACAAACTTCTTGAGGATGAGGGCGGGAACATCTGGGGCAGCACCAACAAGGGGTTGTTCAGAATATCCCCGGACAACGGACAGATCATCACGGTCAATAGTGAGAATGGATTGATATACAATCAGTTCAATTATAAGTCTGGCGTGAGACTGCACGATGGAAGGCTTTTGTTCGGATGTGTGAAGGGGATCGCATCCTTTGATCCCGATCATCTTAGACGTCTTTCTACGCCACCGACCATTCTTTTCAACAAGTTCCTGTTGTTCAATGAATCCGTCAATCCAGGTGCGGACGGCTCGCCGCTGCGTAAATCGATAATGGCTTCCGATGAGATTGTTCTGAATCCTCACCAGTCAGTGTTCAGTGTCGGGTTCACCGGCATAGACTATTCAGAGCGTCAGGATGTGAATTACTACTATATGCTAAAGGGGCTCGACGAGGAGTGGATTCCGGCTGACAAAACGGCGACTATAACATTCTCGCGCCTTCTGCCCGCGAAATACACGTTGACGGTCAAGGCCGTAAGCATGGATGGACTGTGGCCTCCGGTTGAGAACTCGTTGGACATCAAGGTGCTGCCTCCTTGGTACAAGACATTCTGGGCAAGAGTCCTGTTCGTGCTGATGGCGATGACCCTGTGTTCCTTGGCTGTCTGGCTTATTGTACTGTACTATAAACGGCGGAACAATCAGGTGTTCGAAAGGATACAGAGGACGAAAGAGAAGGAACTTTATAATTCCAAGATTGACTTTTTCACGAACATCACTCATGAGATCAGGACTCCTCTTACTCTGATCACGGTTCCGATCGAGAATGTTATGAACAATATCGGGGAGAATGACAAGAATTATGAGGTTCTCTCCATAATACGCAGGAACGCCAACCGTCTTCTCAAACTTGTCAATGAACTGATGGATTTCAGAAAGATTGATCCTGCCGTGAGCCAATTGAATTTCCGTCGGATAGAGTTGGTCAAACTTGTAAGGGAGACTTGCGGCAGATTTTCTCCGTCAGCAGCGATAAAGGGGATTGAACTCAGAACATCATTGCCGGAGGATGAAGTGATGGCTGATGTGGATGGGGAAGTGTTTACAAAAATCTTGAGCAACCTTCTGAGCAATGCCCTCAAGCATGCGGCACATTTGATCTCTCTTTCATTGGTGGAGGACGGGCTGACCTTCACCTTGTCTGTGTCGAATGATGGTGACCGTATTCCGGCGGGGGAGAAGGAACGGATTTTCGAGCCTTTTGTCAAGCTTGACAAGAACAGCGAAGGCACAGGAATAGGCTTGCCTTTCGCAAGGAATCTGGCGGAGATGCATTCCGGAAGTCTGACACTTGACACATCCACGGACGATGTCACGTTTGTCCTTGAGCTTCCGTTGAGGCAGAAAAATGTCATCATGCTTGACAGCGATGTCGTTTCGGATTGGGATGCCGCTGCCGGCAAGGGAACGGAACCGATTGACAGGACAAATAAGACCGATGCAAGGACAGTCCTTGTGGTTGACGACAATGCGGAGTTCCGTGTGCTGATGACAGACACATTGACTGGGGAATATAACGTCTTGACCGCTACGGATGGTGATGAAGGCCTGCGGGTTTTGGCTGTCAATAAGGTGGATCTGATCATAAGTGACCTTATAATGCCAGGCAAAGATGGGATGGAGTTCTGCGCCGAGGTCAAGGCGAACATCAACTATAGTCACATTCCTTTCATACTCCTGACCGCAAAGACTGATCCGGATACGCAGGTAAGCGGGTTGAACAACGGAGCTGATGATTATATTCCCAAACCGTTCTCGCCCAAGATTCTTCTGGCGAGGATCGACAGCCTTCTCCGGTTGCGTGCCCGTCTTTGCGACACGTTCCTGCATTCTCCGACCGAGCCGGTCTCTTCCATCGCTCATTCCAAGTCCGACGAGATGTTCATGAAAAAGATCATGGACTATGTCTATGACCACATCGAGGACACGGAATTGGATGTCGATGACATCGCGAAGGCGATGTATATGAGCAGGGCTACCCTTTACAGGAAACTGAAAGGGATTTCGGAACTTTCTCCGAATGACTTCATACGTCTTTGCCGCCTTAAGAGGGCCGCGGAGCTTTTGAAGGAGAATGTCTATAAGGTGAATGAGGTCGCGTATATTGTCGGCTTCAGTTCCCCGTCATATTTCTCCAAGTGCTTCCAGAAGCAATTCGGTGTCTTGCCGAAGGATTATTGCGATTGAGAAGAATTTGTGATTCTTTGATACGATTTTTCCCGCTTCGGAATGCGTCGCGGGCTACCTTTGCGGTTGTGATTGCATGATAGTGCAGTTAAAACTTTTACCAATTAGTATAAATCTATCAAGTATGAGAAAAAGATGCTATCTGTGTGCATTGATGCTTATGGCAGGTCTCTCGGCGATGTCTCCGGTCACGATGATTGGTGCCGCAGCCACGGCCGGTCAGGAAAAAGCGTCGGTCAAGGTCACGGGTCTTGTTGTTGACAAGTACGGCGAACCTGTTCCGGGAGTCGGCATTATCATCAAGAACACCAAGCAAGGTGTGACGACGGATGTTGACGGTAAATTCACAATTAACTCAAGCAAAGGCACTGTTCTGATTGTGTCCGCCCTTGGCTATGCGACTCAGGAGATTGTGGTGGATGGCTCGTCCCTGAAGGTTGTTCTTGAGGATTCGGCCGAGCAGTTGGCTGATGTCATCGTGACCGGTGTGGCCAGAGGTACGTCCAGGGCAACTCTGCCTTTCACGGTCGAGAAAATCTCCGAGGCGTCCATTCAGGAGGTAACCGGCAACAATGTCGCCGTGACCCTCGCGGGTAAGATGCCGGGTGTCAAGATTTCCTATCTCAACGGTAATCCTGGTTCGGAACCGGTCATCAAACTCCGTGGAGGTACTTCCTTTGACAGTAATTCGCAACCATTGATAATCGTTGACGGCATTGTGACCGAGGGCTCCCTCAAGGACATCAACATGGAGGATGTCGAGGACATAGAGGTCATCAAAGGTGCCGCCGCGGCGTCATTCTATGGATCCAAGGCTGCCGGTGGTGTAGTCCACATCATCACAAAACGTGGCGCCAGCCTTGAAAACGGCACTGTAAGGGTGACGTTAAAGACGGAGGAAGGACCTAACTGGCTTGGATTCCGCCCACAACGTTCAACCGCCCACGGCTATGTGGTAGGCGCTGACGGACTTCCTACCACCACAATGGAGGATGACACGATCTGGGACAACAAATGGCCCGGACATGATTCGTACAAGGACATCTTCGTTCCGCGTTTCTACGCTTCCAACACATTGGGCCTGACAGGACGGTCAAAGAGCGGAGACATCAACTACTATGCATCCGTGCAGAACACCAAGAACCCGGGTGTCGTAAAACTGCTTGATGGTCAGAATCGTACGAGCTTCCGTGTGAACATGGACGCAAGGCTGTCCGACAAGGTTTCATTCAACACCTCCAACCTTTTCGTGAGGACGATAACCGACGAACGTTCGATCAATTTCGACGATGTCTATTACTCAGACTATGGTGCGGATTTCCTTGCCAAGAACCTTGATGGCACCGACTACAAGGTGAATCCTAATGTGGTTTCGACCCGTAACAACATCAACCCTCTCTATGATGTGGCCAACAAGCGGGCTGAAAGCACAGGAAACCGTTTTCTCGGAAGCTACGGATTGCGTTACATACCGACAGACTGGCTGAGTTTCAATGCTGTCTACAGCATAGATTATTCTCAGAAGTATCAGACATCGCTTGTGCCTAAGGGCCGCCTGACAGTCAACAGCCCTGACGGTACAGACCGTTCCACGGGAGATGTGAGCAATTGGACATCCAACGCTTTCAAACACAACGTCGAGGCGAGTGCCCTCTTCACAAAGAAGTTCGGCGATTTCAACACCAACGTCCGCCTTCAGTACCTTTATGAAGACACTCAAAGCAGTGGCTTCAGCGGAGGTGGAAGCAAGCTTGCCGTTTCCGGATTGGACATAATCTCTCTTGATCAGGCTGATCCTGAAACCCTTGACATCACATCATGGGGAAGCCGTATCGTTTCCAACAGTATGACAGCAGTATTTCAGGGTGACTGGAAAGAGGAATATATGCTTGACGCTCTTGTGCGCCGTGACGGGTCCTCCGTTCTCGGAGATGACGCAAGATGGCAGACATATTACCGTGTGTCGGCCGCATGGAATGCCGCCAAGACGTTCAAGATTCCTCATGTGGATCTTCTCAAGCCACGTGTCTCCTACGGAACAGCTGGTATCCTTCCGGCCTACGGAGCCAAGTATGAGGTCTATAGCATGAGCAATGGTTCTCTTTACGGCGGCTCTCAGCTCGGTAACAGGAATCTTAAGCCTGCCCTCTCTAAGGAACTTGAGATCGGTGTTGACGCTCGTCTGTTCGACAGGGTGACCTTTGACTTCGCATATTCACACAAGAAGAATGTTGACATGCCTTACGCCATGTCTGTCTCCGGAGTCACTGGATTTGAGTACCAGTACCTCAACATCGGTGAGTTCTTCACGAATGCTTATGAGCTTTCTGTCGGTGTGGACATCATCAGGAAGAAGAATTTCAGCTGGGATGTTTACCTGACATGGGACAAACTGACACAAAGGATCGGAGAACTTGGCCGTCCTGATTTCTATACCGGAAGCGGCGCTCTTCTGATCGCCTCGCATTCGAAGTACGGCGAGATGTACGGAACCAAGTTCGCGAGGTCTCTTGACGAGGTCAGCACCAGCAAGGAGATCAAGCCTGGCCAGAGTGTGGGAGATGTGTTCTGCATCAACAACTATGGATTTGTGGTCAGAAAGAAGGAGGTCGGCACCATCGAGGAACGCCACATGAGCGTCCTTGACGAGAACGGCTCGAACGCCAAGGTGAGTGTCGGCAATATGCTTCCGGACTTCAACGCCAACATCACCAGTACGTTCAGGTACAAAGGCTTGATGTGCTACTTCACGCTTTCCGGACAGAAAGGCGGTCTGCTTTACAACAACACTCGTCTGTACATGAGCTTCGCAGGTCGCAACGCGGCTTTCTGGGATATGTCCGAAAGGGATTGGGAGAACCGCAAGCCTTTGAAGTACAACAACCAGCATTCCCGTGAAAGCTTCATTGAGGATGCTTCGTTCATCAAACTGCGTGAGTTCGCGCTCAACTATTCGTTCAACGCGAAACAGCTTGAGAAGGTCGGCATCGGCTTCCTTAAGGGGGTCAAACTGGGCGTCATCGGGCGTAACCTTCTCACATTGACCAGATACTCTGGCCCGGATCCTGAGACGGACACCTACAGCGGATCCATCCTCGAAGGCACCGACACGCCGAAGTATCCTTCTGACATCCGTACCGTTTCCGGTACAATCACCGTTGAATTCTAATGAAACAGACAGAAATCATGAAAGCTAAAACATTGGTAATGGCCGCCGCGGCCGCGCTTTGTCTGAGCTCCTGCGATGGATATTTCTCCAACATGGACATTCCTAACGAATATGCCCCTGACATCAATGTCGTGATGGGCGACATCAACCAGTACCCGTCTCTTGTGAAAGGGGCCTATGTCAACTACTGGCAGTACATGCTTGGCTATGACACGGAGCCGTCATGGAACATGTCCACGAACGCTGACATATTCACACCAAGCGCAGGCAACTGGGACATGAAGACATATTACTATCAGTACTCCGGTTTCGAGAAGCCAGAGCTGGCCAACACGGATCCGTCAAGCTCGGCGCCGAAGGCTCGTTGGTATAATTTCTACAGCATCATAAACACTGTCCGCAGCATGCTGTCCAAAATGAATGAGGGGGACCTTGTTTATACGGAGGGTGGCAAGGACATGAATTTCAAGTTGTACGCCAACAACTATTTCCTGTTGGGAATCGCTTATGCTGAGATGGCTCTTTGCTTTGACAAATGTTTCCTGCTGACAGAAAACACTGATGTTGAGACCATCACGAAAGATGACATCAGGCCGTCGTCTGAGATAAGAGACGCCGCTCTTGGCTATCTGGACAAGTGCATCGACATCTGCCGGAACAACACATTCTCTAACTTCGATGGGACCTTCCCCGGCAATGCGGTGGGAGACAATACGAAACTGATGCAGGTGGCCAACTTTATGGCGGCAAGGCTTCTGGCTTACTATCCAAGGACCAACAAGGCTGACACTCCAGACTGGAAAAAGGTTCTGGAATATGCCCGGAACGCCCTTACCGAGGACATTTGCGCCGAGATGCCGGCCAATGAGGCCACATACGGATGCTGGTCCCAGGCTGTCGCTGGTTATCATACCAGCCAGTGGGTACGTCCTAGCATGAGAATCATCGCGATGATGGCTCCGGATGACAAAGGTGCCGTCTGGCCTATCCCTAAGGATTACAGTTTCGCCAAGGACGGTCCTATGCCAAAGGTGGTCAACTGCCCGGACGCGCGTCTGAACAACCCTGAGTATTTTGTCTATACCGATGTCGTCACGACCGGCAGCGGCGCGCAGTTCAACAATTCGTACAGCTCTTACTATATGGGTGAGAAGAACCGTTTCTCCCTTACCGGACAGCCGAGCGGGGAAGGCACACTTTATCTTTTCACCAAGACGGAGTCTGATTTGATCTACGCCGAGGCTCTGGCCAACAACGGAAAGCTTGCCGAAGCCGCCGCGCTTGTCAACCTCACTCACAAGAATGTTGGTGGCATGACAGACATAGACGCATCTTCATCAAAGGATAAGATCATAGAGTCCGTCTATTACGAGATGTTCGTGGAGTGCTGCTTCGCCAGCTCGGCGACTGGTTGGTACAATCGTCGCAGGACACCGGTGGACAAGTTCCAGCTGACCACAAGATCCTATCGTGAATTGCCTGTCCCTAAGGTAGAGATTGACTTCTACGGACTTGAGGACTACACGTTCGGCGGGCCTAGGGACGAGTATAAGGAGTATCAATTTTAATTACGGGAACAATGAAAAATAAAAGTATAATTGTCGGCCTGATGGCTTTGGTCGCCACCTTGTTCTGCTCATGTGACAGAAGCGGAAGATTCGAGTTTCTTGAGCGTGAGATTCCTTGGAATTTCTGTGTGGCTGTGGTGTCGGATGAGAACATGACCCAGCCTGTGGAAGGTGCTACTGTGAAAATCTATAGGACCGAGTCCGACCGTGACGAAGACAGGAACGTCTTTCTGACGAAAAACAGTGACTCCAAAGGCGAGGCTTTGTTCACATTTGATGAATTCAACAAGGGTGGAGAAGGAGCCGAGGCTCTGAAAGGATGGTATTACATCACTGTCACAAAGGATTCAAAGACTGCAAAGGCGGTGACATATTATCTTCTGATGAACAGTGGCACCACCTATCAGTGGATTGAGCTGAAATAAGGTTTGTTGTTAATAATGGTGTTTGAGAGGTGCGCCGGCACCATGCTGCCGGTGCGCCTCTCTTATACAAATTTGATTGGACAGGTCTGTTATGTTCAGGAGATTTCTTGCCGTTATCTGCGCCGCTGTGGTGACACTGCTTTCATCCTGCGGACGACAGGATTTGAAAGTGGCTCTAATTGTGGGCGATCATGACTCGAAACAGATTGATTCCTTGCGTTCCATGCTATCTTTGGAAAACGGGGTGTTTTGCTCCGTCATTGACGCTGGCTGCGAATCCGATCTCTCCGGGTTCGATGTCGTCTGGTTCCACAGGCCGGACAGCTCGGATTTCACGGAGGCTGAGAGAACCCTTTCTGAAAGGTTGTTGTCCTATGTCGGAGCAGGCGGAAAGCTGATTCTTTCTATGGATGCCGTCAGGCTTTTGAACGAATCCGGAGTGGAGGACTCTCCGATCTCCGCTTGGACTTACGACGCGGTGGACTACGGCTTTGGACGCAAGGTCGGATTCCATTCATTCCGTTCCCATCCATTGTTTGACGGGATGAACGGAGGGGCGTACGTCTGGCATGGGCACAACGACAACAAATGCCGGGTTCTTGGTTTTCCAAAGGGTGTGGCTCCTGCTGCGGACGGAGCCAAAGTGATAGGAATATTCTGGGAATATATCTACTACCATCCCGATGAGAAAGTCATTTGGGAGACCCCTTACGGAAAGGGTGACATTCTGGCGGTCGGAGGATTGCTGAACTATGGCGCTCCGAACTATAACCGATGTCTGCTCGAACGTTTCACGAGGAATTGCGTTGGGTATCTCGCCGGCACATTGAAGTCTGGGGAGACTCCTCGTTATTGGGACTGTTCCGAAAGACCGCTGACATCGGAGGATGCTTATGAATATGACAGTGTGGATATTCCCGGACCGACGCGTTGGACTCTTCCGGAAGATCCCCATGCGCTTGATTGGAAGGCGACACGAAATGAGGTGAACATCGCAGGGAAGAGGGCGACTGTCATCTGCAAGGAGAATGGCGGGATATTCGAGATCTGGACACATCCATTCATGTCTTTGAGGGATTACCGTGTTTTTGTCAAGACAGCCGGAAGTTGTTGTCTTCTGGGGGCGGAGGAGACTGACATCCAACTGCGGGCAAATTCAATAATCAGGGAATATTCGGCTGGCGGAGCCAAAATCAGGGAAGTGATAACGGGTCCTGTGGATTCACCGTCCGCGGTTGCCCATTATGAGTGGGATGATGATTCGGTTGAGGAAATCCATGTGGACTTCAAGACAAACCTACGCTTCATGTGGCCGTACTCCGCGGACGCTCTTGGAACAATTCATTATGGATGGGCTGACGGACTCAACGCTTTTGTCGCATCGGACAGCGACAGGGAGTTTGTGTCCATTGTCGGGTTCAATGTCCCGGCGCGGCTTGCCTCGGTGGGACAGTACGACGGCTTCGGCTACGATTCCGGTGAACCTGTCGGTGTGCCGACGGATTTGCGTCAGGTGAATGCCAGCGTGTGCCTTGATGTCAAAGGGACAAGGTGTTTTGATGTCTTGTTCGCGGCCGGTGATCAGGGAGACAGGCAGGCTGTCGCTGATTACAAGGCCATTGCTGAGGCACCATATTCAGCGTTCGCTTCAAGTGACTCGTTCTATAAGGATTATGTAGCCTCTCACGCAGCCGTTGAGACTCCGGATTCCATATTCAATGAAGGTTACTACTGGGCAACCGTCAGCTCGGAGCAGTACAATGTCGATGTTCCGGGAATGGGCAAAGGGCTTTTTGCGGGATATTCCTCCTCGCGGCGCGGTTGGAATGGAGGTCAGAAAGTGAGTGGCAGACCAGGATATGCCTGGTTCTTTGGTCGTGATGCGGAATGGAGTGCTTTGGCATTCCTTGAGATGGGGGATTTCCAGACTGTCCGTAATGTCCTTGAGATGTTTGTCAAGTACCAACGGGTGGATGGCAAGATCTACCATGAGGCGACCACGAGCGGATCCATTCATTATGACGCTTCCGACGCGACTCCGTTCTTCGTGGTCCTTATGGGCAAGTACCTGAAGGCCAGCGGAGACATGGATTTCGTGAAAAAGAATATCCGAGCCGTGCACAAGGCATTGGCGTTCTGCGCCTCCACGGACACCAATGGCGACGGTCTTCCGGAAAACACGAATGTGGGACACGGATGGCTTGAGGGAGGACAGTTCTACGGTTCCGTGACTGAACTGGTCGTGGCGGCTTTGTACTGCCGAGGGCTTTACGAGGCGTCGGACATCTGTGCCTTGACCGGAGACAAACTCAATGCTGAACGCTATGAGACTGAGGCCGACAAGATAAGGAACATCATCGACCGGGATTACTGGAATGAGTCCCGTCATTATTTCAACTTTGGCAAGATGCCGGATGGCACGTTCACAAAGGATTTTCTGGCGTTGACTTCATCGTCCATATATTTCGGAGACCTGGACTATGCCAAGTCCAGGGAGACTGCCATGAAATACTCCGATCTGTGCATAAGCGGAGACTGGGGTGTCTCATCGGTGGCTGACACATGCCGCCTGGAGAGCTATGGGGCATATTCCGAGGACAACATCTGGCCTTTGTTCACCGGTTCGGTCGCTCTGGCTGAGTTCGGGTTCGGTAGATATATCCAGGGATTCGGCCACATCATGCACAACCTGCTTGCCTACAACGGAGAGTTCCATGGACGGATTCCGGAGGTCTTGAACGGAAAGGAATACCGCTCCAACGGCATAACCAGAAACCAGTGTTGGTCTGAGACAATGACCGTGCAGCCGATTCTGGAGGGCATGGTGGGCTTCCGTCCTGACGCTCTTGGCGCGTCTGCCGAGCTGGCTCCGCGTCTGCCTCTTGACTGGGAGTGGATCAGGGTTTCAAATCTCCGTGTGGGCGATGGACTATTGAATATGTCGATGACACGTTCCGCCGGGGAAATCCGCTATCAGGTCACATCGGACAAGCCATTGGATGTCACCATGGCGCCATCTTATGGAATAGGCACGGAAATTCTGTCTGTGAGTGTGGACGGAGTCGGAACGGATTTCTCGGAGGTGGCTGATAGGGAGTACACGACGATCAGGTTCCATGTCAAGGTCAAAGGCTCCAGCGAGATTGTTGTCAAGTGTAAGGAAAAGGCTGCTCCGTTGCCTCATTACCGGATGCCGGAACCATGCGACGCGCGGAGATGCTCGAACATCATATTCCAGAAAATAGTGGATGGCAACCTTGTCCTTACCATCCAGGGTCTCCCTGGAACCAAAGACACAATTTCGGTTTACGCTCCGGGAGGCATCAGCCGGGTTGAGGGCTCTGACGGATTTGTCATATCCAAAAAGGATGTCTATGATGTCGCGGTCGGTTTCGCTGACACGAAAGAAAAGTCTGTGACAAAACAAATAACGATTATACAATAATATCTGTAAAATGAAACATAGATTACTGCTTCTTGCTATGATAGCTGGAACTTTCTGCACTTTTGCCTCCGGAAAGGAAGGCTCGTCCCTATACCGGAACAACAGGGCGCCGCTGGTTCACAAACCACTGGTGGAGCTGCCTCTTGGCAGCGTCAAGGCTGACGGGTGGCTGGAAGACCAGCTCCAGAGAATGGCCACAGGTTTGACTGGACATCTTGACGTGCTTTACCCTCATGTGATGGGCGAGCGTAACGGATGGCTTGGAGGCGACGGAGACATGTGGGAAAGGGGGCCATACTGGATTGACGGCCTTATTCCGCTTGCGTACATTCTTGATGACGAAGCCCTTAAGACAAAGGCGAGGCCATGGGTTGAGTGGGCGCTTGCAAGTCAGACCGAGGACGGTTGCTTCGGGCCTACAGTCGATCTGGAATTCGAGCGTGGGCTTCAAAGATCGAATGCCAAGGACTGGTGGCCGAGAATGGTTGTCCTTAAATTTCTCAAACAGTACTATGACGCAACTGGTGATGAGCGGGTGCTGACTTTCCTCACCAAGTATTTTAAGTACCAGCACAAGCATCTGACTGAAACTCCGCTCAATAACTGGACATACTGGGGGCAGGAAAGAGGCGGGGACAACCTTTACATTGTCTATTGGCTCTACAACATCACGGGTGACGGTTTTTTGTTGGAACTCGGAGACACCATCGCTTCCCAGACCGCTGATTGGACAGGGCGCTTGTCCGACAGGACTACCTTGACGTCTTTGTTCACGCTTCATTGCGTCAACCTTGCGCAAGGAATGAAGGAGCCTGTTATCCGATACCAAAAGACAAAGGACAAAGCCTGTCTGGACGCCATTGACATAGGATTGGCGGACATCAGAAGAACCATCGGCTGGCCGACCGGACTTTATGGAGCCGATGAGTTGCTTCATTCCGGCAACCCTACCCAAGGGTCGGAGCTTTGCACGGCGGTGGAGATGATGTTCTCGCTTGAGAAGATGATCGAGATCACTGGCCGTACTGATTGGGCTGACTTGCTGGAGAGGGTGACATTCAACGCTCTTCCGACACAGGCTACAGACGCTTATGATGCTCGCCAGTATTACCAGCAACTCAACCAGATTGAGATTTCCAAGAACAGTGGCAGGAACTTTATGACAAGCTATAACGGTACAGACCAGCTTTACGGAATCCTTTGCGGCTATCCTTGCTGTACTTCCAACATGCACCAAGGCTGGCCTAAGTTCACAAAGCATCTATGGTTCGCTTCGGATGACAATGGCCTTGCGGCTATGGTTTATGCCCCTTGCCATGTTACCGCCAAGGTGGCCGACGGTCAGGAAGTGACTCTCAAAGAGGAGACCAATTATCCGTTTGACGAGACTATAAAGATAACGGTGTCCGCAAAGCGCAAGGTTTCGTTCCCTGTCCATCTCAGAATTCCGGAGTGGTGTGACGCGCCTGTGCTTACAGTCAACGGCAAGGCATGCGAGACTCCAGGCAAAGGCGGAATGGCCACTATTGACAGACAATGGAAAAGTGGAGATGTCATTGAGTTGACCCTGCCGATGAAAGTGTCTGTAAGCCGCTGGTACGAAAATTCGGCCGTTGTTGAAAGAGGTCCTCTTGTGTATGCCTTGCGCATAGGTGAGCAATGGAAAAAAGTCTCTTTTGACGGAGAGTTCAACGGGCAGCACGGCGATTGGTACTACGAGGTCCTTCCGACCACTCCTTGGAACTATTGCCTTCGGGTCAAGGACATAGACAATGTGGAGGGTGCGTTCAAGGTTGTGCGCAGGGAGGTGTCTGGGTATCCTTGGAACCAGGAGAACACACCTTTGGAAATCCATGCGAAGGGGAAAAGGGTGCCGTTCTGGCATGAATATAACGGATCAGCCGGTCCTATGCCGTTCAGTACGCTTTATCAAGGCACTTTCCCGGAGGAAGAGGATATCGTCCTTATCCCTTACGGATGCACGACTTTGCGCATAACGGAGTTCCCTGTAACGAACAGATAGACTGTATTTGCTGCATGATCTGTACAACATGGGACACCTTTACGAGGCCGCTGTCGCCTATTGTCAGGCCACCGGCAAGAGACAGCTGCCGTCAATCCGGACAGGCCGAAGATATTCTCTGTAAGGCTCAGGATTCCGAAATGGAGTACCTCCGAGTCTTTCGCCACTGGTGGTGGTCTCTATGCCTACGTCGATGGCAGACAGGACATGACAGTCAGCACGGAGTCCGTCTTTGACACGGATCGCATATCCGGCGGGACTCTGGGCGGCATCGTGTCATTGGTCTCCAGGGACAGTGTTGATGATCGGATAAGCCTTATCCCGTGCTATAGCTGGGACAACCGCAGTGATAAGACCTCGATGAGAGTCTGGCTCAAGGAAAAGTAAGAATCTGTTTTGATGCTTGACAGGTTGTGAAATTTCTATCTTGCGGATAGCAGTCCGGCTGACGGGAGGATGAACCCCACCTTGTCCTTGTCTGACCACAGCCAGACTGTCCTGCTGTCGGTCCTGACGACCTGGAGTCCGCTGAAACTGAAGCCGGCCACGCCCATGTTGCCGGACACTGTGCCGTCAACGCCGGAGGAAGACGATGGCATGGCGCTGAGTTTCACGGTTACGTCCTTGGTTCCTTCGTTGTCGGAGATCCGCAGGATGCCTTTCCGAGGGTTGCAGTAGTACTGGTGCGTGTTCTTAAGGAAGGTGAGCACAGGATTGCCGTCCTTGTATATTCCCAATCCTACGGTGGCGGAGAACTCGTCCCGCGAGTGGTCTTCTTCCTTGCCGCCCTTGCATCCGGCAAGGAGTGTGGCGGCAAGCGCCAGAGCGGTGAGCAATTTAAGAGATGATCTCATAATCTATGAATATTCAAGGGTTTGCTATAGTATGATGTTGATGAATCTGGTGAAATATTCCTTCCCCCCGTCCGGCGTTGTCAGAACGGCCTGGACATAATGCTCGCCCTTGCCCAGTTTGGTGTAGCCGTCGCTCTTCGCTCCGTCGATGGTCCATTGGATGTCGCTCACCTCGCCGCAGTCCACAAGCATCATGAGGAAGGTGTCCCCGGATGTCGGCTTGGCATTGGAAAGCCCTATTCTCGGGAAACCGCTACCTGTTTTTTTTGTCTTCAGGGTCAAAGTCATTTTTGTGTTTTTGTCGCCGGTGATCGTGATCTCGTAGTCCTGGCCATCCTTAAGAAGAGGAATGTGCGCCTCCGTGGAGGTCAGCCCTGTGAGGCTGCCGGCGGCCTCCGCGCTCCCCGGGGTTCTCCAGACCACTGACCACGATGAGGAGACATCATCTTTCCAACCGAGCAGAATGTCGTGCTGGAAGGCGGTGGATTTGATTTCGCTGATGTCGCCGTCTCGCTCGCTCACGGACAGTTCCACGGAGCCTTCCGCTACATTCAGTCTTATTGAAGGCAGTTCCACCATCGTTTTCTTGCCGCTCGCCGCCAGAAAACCGGATTCCGTGCCGGTGTAGATGGCTGTCACTTTCCTGCCGCCCGGGAAGAAGCAATGGGTCGGCAGGTACACAGGGGCGTAATCGCCTTTGGAACTCGGGTCGGAGTACATGATCCTGTAGCGCTCGTTCCCTTTTGCGGTGTTCACAGTGTTTCCGAGCCAGCTGTTTCTGTCGTTTATTACATGATAGACAAGAAGCCCCCAGTCGGAACCGCGTCCGTAGTAGTCAAGATACTCTTTCTTGTCCCATACGGTCTTTCCTGCCCCGCGGCATTCCAGCAGGAAGTAGTCACCCTCTGTCTCCGTCTTGACGAGGTAGCCTTTGCCTTCGGTGACCGCCGGCAATGTGTAGTTGCCGGAAGTCTCCAGCACCTCAGGCTCCGCCCATCCCATCATCCATCTTTCGAGTATGCTCAGAGCTGGCGGTGTGCGGCTTTCGTTGTTGTAGGTTCCATAGGACATCTGCGAGAAATAGCCCGGGACCTCGCATTTGGTATCGTTGCCGCCGATGGTGTCGTAGAAGTCCGGCCACCCAAGAATGTGTCCGAACTCGTGGCAGAAAGAGCCTATCGCGGCGAGAATGTTCACCCCTGTCGAGGCGGGTTCAAGCTCGGAGCTGCAGGCATAGCCGGGGATTGTCACCCCATCGAGCGACAGGTTGCGGATCGTGCTGCGGTGCGGCCAGATGCCGTTCGGGTCGCCGCTGCTTTCTGCACCTCCGGAATAGAACACGAATATGTCGTGAGCCATTCCATTCTCTGCGAACTGGCTGAAATCCACATCAGGGTCGGCCAGACGGGCAACCTCGGAGACCAACTCTTCCGGTCTGCTCTTGTACCATGCTCTGTTTTTGGAGAGTCTGTACGGCCCCGCCACGGTGAACTCCGGGCTGAACATCCCGTTTGAATTGTCATGATAGTACTGCCAGACGCTTCCGGTGGCTCCACCTTTTGTGTAGTTTCTGGAATTCAATAAATTGTTGAATGCGGCGTTGCTGCCTTCCGTGAACGGCAGGTCGGGATATTCCGCCAGAAGCACCAACACTTTCTTTTCTCCGACAGCTTTCCATGAAGTCCCGCCAAGAAGCGGAGGAACGCAATCCGAGGTTTCGCCGGAACGCGTCAGCGGGGAATATGTCCGCGTAGATTCGAGCAGCCTTTTCTGCAGTGCGGTCAGCGCGGTTGGCCGGACATCTTTGCGCAGTGATGAGCCAATAATCATCCGCTCGGATTCAGTAAGCCGGCTGACTGGCTTGGCCTTGACGGATGTCGGAACCAGAAGACCGTCACTCCCGAGTCTGGCGAAAGCCCAATCCCCGTCGGAGTCCACGGCCAGAGAATATCCTTCTTCCGTTGTGACATAGTGGTGGAACTCGTCGCCATGGACGCGGATCCTGATCGTGGTGCCGTCACTTTGCCTCATAGTGACGACCCCGGGTCTGGCCGGTCCTGCAGATGCGGAAGAGAATGCCAGCGGCATTCCCAACAATAAAAGACAGAAAAACCGAATGGTTAACTTTTTGAATGTCATGTCTTTAGCTTTATGTCATGTGATTGCGTCCAGGAAAAAAAACTCATAGAACAGTTTCCTGAAGAGTACCAAAAACCACACGCAATTTCAATATTTTTTGACAAATAAACAACAGTTTTGATGAGAAATTATTCATCTAAAGAATATTTTCGCGACTGCACCGGTACACCCTTCTCTGCCGCTTATCTTTTGTCCGCTTACCAAGGTACGTCAATTTGTGTGCGGAAAGGCACTGCATGGTGGAATTGTCTATGTTGTAGTCTTTGATATTCAGAGAATTGCGAATTTAATATGTCCGTCTGGAATGTGATGGATGATGAAACTCCCATCGTAACTTCGCACCGTGAAAAATTGAAGAAGAAAATGATGAGACTAAGAAGCTGTTTTGAATTGTTTGAAATGTTCTTTGAGGTGAAAAATCTTCAGTTTCTTCCCGCTTCTTCAGTCAGATAGCACCGCTATCTTCCTTGGAAGAAGCGGTCGAAACTGAAGTTTTTCACTCTCAACCCAGCGCCCGAACCGAGGGCAATCGAACTTGTTCGGATTGCCGAGGTGAGCAGCAGGGAAAGAGCTTGCTCTTAACCTTCAAACAAACAATTCAAAACAGCTTCTAAGATTAGTTGTGATCGCCATCGCTGCGATCCTTGGGGAAGCTTCAGCTTCGGCGGCGAGACAGAATGCCGCGGAGATTAAAGGCATCGTGTGTGACAAGTCAACCGGGGAGACACTCGGTTGGACGACCGTCGCTCTCATGAGACCTGACAGCACGCTGGCCGCCGGCGCCACTTGCGACGACAAGGGAGCATATTCCCTTCAGGCCGCCCCCGGTGAATATATTATAAAGGCTTCGCTTATCGGTTACAAGGATATATTCAAGAATGTGAAAATTGTTTCCGGACTGAATGAGATCGAGCCTTTGAATATGTCCGAAGACACTCAGATGATAGCCGGCGCGACCGTCACCGAGCGGGTGAAACTGATCGAGATGAAGATTGACAAGCTGGTGATGAACGTTTCGCAAAGCGCGTTCGCGCAGGGAAGCAATGCCCTGGACCTCATCAGGAAGGCTCCTGGTGTGACTATCGACAAAGATGGTAACGTGACGTTGAACGGAAAAAAGGTCCAGGTCTGGATCGACGGCCGTCCGTCCTATCTTGACGGGAAAGGTCTGGAGGCTCTGTTGAGGTCAACCTCGGGATCCTCAATCGACAAGTTCGAGCTGATGGAGCATCCTTCCGCCAAGTATGACGCTGAGGGACAGGGAGGTATCATCAACATCAAGACGAAGCGCAACGCCTTGTCCGGGCTCAACGGCGAGATCGGAACCGATGACGGAGGAATGTACTTCGGGAAGACCGGCCGTTTCCTTATGAGAGAGAACGTCAACGGAAGCCTGAGCTACAGGACCGCGAAGACCAACACATTCGTCTCCGCCTATCAGGGAATCTACGACATGGACATTGACATGAACATCGACAACAAGCTGACGCGGGACGGTGTTCCGTTCCGGATTCTTGCCCGGTCCCTCCAGAAGGACAGGTACCGCAATTGGCAGGTGCGTTTCGGCAAAGCCCAGCGGACCCGCGCCCGCAAAGTCGGCAGCATCGACGAAGCCTCCCGAATCGGCGGCGGCAAGGGTCTTGGCGGGAAATAGGAATATTCCCGCATAATTCCTAACTTTGTGTTCAGGCAAACGCCGATTGGACTAACCAGCGGATGACCACATGCTTGTGAAAAGTTATGATGGGAAAGTTTCCTGCGATTATATTCATTGCCTGTGCTTGTGTGGCCTCTTCGTGCGGCCGTGGAGCCAGACTCCCTGAGGATTTGAGTCGGGCTGAGAGTCTATTGGACTCCCGGCCTGACAGTTCTTTGATCATTCTGGATTCCGCTTCCTATTCGGAGTCCTCCGGCCGCTATCTCTATGCGTCCTACTGTCTGTTGAAGACGTTCGCGGAGTACAACGCCTACAAGCCAGGGATTGACGAGGGGGTGATGAATGTCGGGGTTGATTATTTCCTGAAATACGGCAACCGTGACCGGAAGGCGCAGGCGTATTATCTTAGGGCGGTCGTCCGCGAGGACAACAAATCGGGGGATCAGGCGGATTGGGCCAATGATCTGCTTCTCGCCGCAAAAGAGGTTAAAGGCTCTGGCAATCATATGCTTGCGGCGATGATCAACCTGCGCTACGCTGTCGTGCTTAATGACCGCAAGTGGTATGACGCATCTTTGCCTTATCTGGAGAAAGGTTTGGAGGAGGCTGAGAAGGCGGGTTCGCTGGCGTTTCAGGTGACGGCTCTTATCAATCTGTCGCACCGTTCGTTGTTCCTTGGGGATGCGGACCGGGACTATTCTGAGGCCATTGAATATGCCAACCGCGCGGCGGAGATCTCCAAGGGAGATGATAATGACTATGCCCGTGCTCTTTACAATCTCGGAGCGTGCTACAGCCGTAACGGTCAATTCGATAAGGCTTTGGAATGCGCCTCGACCGCTGTCCGCGCGCAGGAAAGGCTTTTCAGGGAAGGAAAAAGAAAGGCCCGTGTGCGTTACGCTGTCCTTGCGGATGCTTTCCGTAAAATGAATATTCCTGATTCGGCTTTGTTCTATGCCGCAAAGGAGATGGAGGCTTCGGATCTGATAGCGAAGCTTTCAGGTTCACAGCTTTCTTACATTGTCTATCGCGATCTGCTTGATGATAAAGAGAATGCCGTCAAGTATCTGACCATCCATAATGAGATCAAGAGCCAGTTGGAAGCGTCTCAGCAGAACGACAGGATCATCGAGAACAGTGTAGAGGCCGGGAAGGCGGACATCCGTTCGTCGAGAAGCCGTATTTTAGGCACCGCTGTGGCTGCGGTGTTGTCCCTGATAGTGGCGTTGTACCTGATCGTGCGTATGTTCAGGAGGCGGCTGAGGAATCGGGACGAGGCCATCGAGCGGAAGGACAGCGAGATAGGGGAGAGCAAGACATTGCTTCACGAGAGTGAGTCGGAGCGCAGCGAGTTGCGTTCGGTGCTGATGTTCAAGGACAAGCTGGTGATGTCGCTCCAGCAGAACCCGCGCTATCTGTCCGATGCCGAGTGGGGAATGCTGGAGAAGATTCTGGATGATGTATGCAACCGTTTCACGGAGAGACTCAAGTCTTCTTTTCCGGGGCTTACCGCCGCGGAGCTGCGCATCGCCGTCTTGCTCCGCTTCGGTTTCTCCGGCAAGCAGATGGCTGCCATGATGGGAATATCCCCGACCTCCGTCACGAAGGGCAAACAGCGTCTCAAGGCCCGTGTCGCCTCCGCCCTCCCGGACGGCACCTCCATCGACGAGTTCATCGCCACGTTCTGATTGTTTGGCGAGTGACTGCTGGACTCAGAACTAACTGGATTTGCTTGTCACCACTGATTTTTACAGAACTCCTTCATGGTCCAATGCCTCTGAGATAGCCGAGATGAGGTTTCGCCTGAAAAAGTCCTCACTCCAAGTACGAGTTTTTCAGCCGAAGACCAAACGCAAGTGTTTCCAGGTCACATCGTGCTGAAAGCGTTTCGTAAGGAATTATCTGAACGAAGGTAACGGAATATTCACTATCATCCACGTACAAGGTCGCCATTTGCCTTTTCCCCTGACGTCATACATTATTTCTAAAGTCAGATATAGAATTATTTATCTTTCAAGTAACAGAAATATATTCTTATCCGCTCACTGAGCTTGTCGAAGTACCTCATTGTCCATAGTCTTGACTGTTATGTTCTTGAACATTAGATAATTACTATGAGCCTTTTGTCCTTGTCACACCCATAGCCACAAGAGTTTTCCGTAGTACCTTTGCCACTGTGATTCAGATAAGAATTATTAAGAAGCTGTTTTGAATTGTTTGAAATGTTCTTTGAGGTGAAAAATCTTCAAACAAACAATTCAAAACAGCTTCTAATTTTAATGTATGAAAAAGTTAGCGAAACAGTTTTTGGGATTCTCCATAGCCGCGATAGGCGTGCTGTGGATTCTGAACGTCACCGGAGTGATCGGCTTCGACATATTCTTCCGTGGCTGGTGGACACTCCTTATTATTCTGCCTTGCACCGCACACCTGATCGTCCATCCTAACTGGGGATCTTTCAGCGGCATAGCCCTCGGAGCGATACTGCTGCTTCAAGCGCAAGGCTATATTGACTGGTCGGTGTTCTGGAAACTGTGCCTCGCGATCATATTCATCGCTTTCGGCATTATGTTGATTTTTTCCAAGAGCGGCCGTCCGGAGAGTTGGAACTGCCACGACTCCAGAGGAGGTTGCTCGATCATCTCCCGCGATGGAAGGAATATCCTGAAGATCTCATCGGCTTTTGGCGAGCAGAACCGTCGTGTCGAGGCTGAGGAGTTTGACGGGGCGGACATAGAAGCCTCTTTCGGCTCAGTCCGCTTGGATCTCCGCAACGCCATATTCAATGAAGATGTGGAGGTTCGGGTGAAGGCAAGTTTTGCAGGTGTGGGAATATATGTCCCGAAAGATGTCAATGTCGATGTCCGTTCCAATTCCGCCTTCGGTGGCGTGAACAACAAGACCGCCGACCGTTTCTGTCAGCAGACCGGCTCCCACACCATCCACCTCATCGCCGAATGCTCCTTTGCCGGCGTCGAGGTGATGTAGGCTATTTCTCCGAACCGAGAATCTGCGTAGTATGATCCTTGGTGTTGACTTTTCCGATGGCATCGATGATGATTCCGTCCTCATCGATCACATAGGTAGTCCTCAATGTCCCGTATGACTCCTTTCCGTAGAGCTTCTTGAGCCCCCAAGCCTCGTAAGCTTTCAGAATGGCGCACTCCGGATCGCACACCAGATGAAAAGGCAGAGAATATTTCTCTATGAATTTCCGGTGCGAGGCCTGTGAGTCCTTGCTGACTCCAAGCACCTGATACCCAAGCGCAAGATAGCGATGATAGTTGTCCCGCAGGTCGCAAGCCTCCGCCGTACATCCCGGAGTGCTGTCCTTCGGGTAAAAGTAAAGCACAAGTTTCTTCCCCTTGAAATCATTGAGGCTTACCTCGTTGCCATTCTCGTCCGCACCTATGAACTCCGGTGCCTTTGTTCCTGTCTCCAACATATTCCTGAATATTCGTTAATAATAAAATCGTCAGACTTTTTGTAGAGAGTTTTCTGGCGCCGCGGTCTATTTCAACCCCTCGCAGGTCGCCTTGATGACCTCCGCCACTTCCTCCCGGTTGTCGATGTTGACCTGATACGTCGCCTTTGCCCCCTCGTAAGGAATCGCCTCCGGCATCCCGAACCTCTCATTGGTCTTGGTCTTCTTGACCAGGACCCGATTGTCGTAGATTCCACCGAAATATTTCCCCTGCCAGTAAAGCAGAAACTCTCCCATCATCGGCTTCGTGCAAATCCCCTCCAGCATCCCCATCTGCTCCACCGCGAAATCCCTGTAATCCTTGCTTGTCATACTAACTACTTCGTCTTTCGCGCAAGCGCTTCCACAGCAGCCTTGTCAAGGCCGGTACAACTGACGATGAACTCGATAGGTGTGTTTGCCCCTATCATACGTAATGCTATTGCCTCCCGTTCGGCAACCTTGCCTTGCTCCAGTCCTTGCTCCAGTCCTTGCTCCAGTCCTTGCTCCAGTCCTTGCTCCAGTCCCTGCTCCAGTCCCTGCTTGATCCCTTCCTCTCGCCCGAACTCCTTGGCGTAGGCTATCTGGTAAGTGTCCCGGTCGTTTATCATATTGCTATTAACAGCCATAAAGATAGTAGTTTTAGTTGGTTAAACAAATTGTTGCCTCTATTATATTCGTTATTTGGATGTGGACAAACACGTTGATGTGATTTATGCCTCGCCGAAATCAGATGTGTATTCCATTGCATATGAGAATGGTCAGAAAGAAGTTTTCAGAGCGAATGACGACATATCCGAGAGTCTTATTGATGGTCAGATGACATACAATAGTTGGCGGGGAGACGTTAGTATAAATGGTGTCTGCATTGATGCCAGCCGATATTTATCACCTGAAGATTACCGTCGATACAAATCTGGACGCTTATTTGAGACCACAGGCTCCATTATGATCGGTGTTGGTGCTGGATTCGCTTTATGATGGCTTGTCGGTTCTGCCGTAGGTGGAGGTCTTGATGAAGACGGTACTGTATATGGTATCTGTGCTGGATTGGTTCTATTGGGGCTTCCTCTGGATTTAGTGGGTTCGTCTATGATAAAGAAATCCATAAGGAGTTTCAATTCCGCTAATGGGTTTGCCGAGAGAAATATTGAAGTTAACCTTGGTGTACAGAATTACGGTTTAGGACTCGCTTTGAAATTTTGAGTAAGTCTTTCCCTGAGTTGGATATGAGGATATTAGTGGCTTTTCGCCATGCAATTTGCCTTTTTGCCAAGTTGTGGCTAATGAACAAATTGTGCATTGCTGTGTTGCATAATCGCCGTTGAAAGTAATATTCGTGTGTGTCTGAGTCTCAGCTCCATAATGTGGAATGTCAGTCAAGCTCATATATTATTTCCTAAATTAAACTCACGTCCTCCAAAAGCGTGAATATGACAGGAATGCGCTCGTGAAGGGAGCATTGTCCTTCTAAAAGCGTGATTTACACAAGTTAACGCCTGTGAAGGAGCGTTCGTTTAACTGGACTACACATCCATTCTCCTTGGGAAATTATATATCTGTTGACTTATCTTTCCACTTATCGTACCAACGTCCAGATGATTGCCAGCAGACAAATTCACAAAGATAACAGTGTCGTTAATGGCATATAGTGCCTTTAAGATTAGCTATGCATAATATACTGTGGCTTTGCGGACCATTCCATAATATGCCCATAACGCTTAGGTGCGAGAACATATTCACACATAGAAGAACAATCCCCCTGGTTATCAAGTTGATGGTGTTTCAGGTGCGTTTGGTTTCTCGCACCTGGAAGTTCTGAACACAAATAGAACGCCTTACACCGAGGCCGCCGACTCACAGGTGTGTGAATATACTCGCACCTAGAACACTAACTATCTATTTGTCAGAGGGATGCTGTTTTAGGTACGTATGATTTTTCATACTTGGAAGAATGATCTCCATTTGCTTTATTGAACAGAAAAATATACGGCCGAAGGCCTTCCTGTTTATCAAATATACCGGGACACACCGTATGGTATAGGAAGTGCTCTTCTGGTGTGCCAAATGAACTAAGAGGCAAGAAGCAACATTCCTGATTCTCATTCACCAACCTTGGCGTGTGGTATAATCGACTCAGATCCAAGTGGCTGTTGTTCCGGGTGAAAAAAGGAGCGTTTGACACCCGAAAAGTCATTACAAATTGGGGTCGGGTGCAGAAAGCCACTTTTTTCACCCGATGAATAGGCCCGAAATCTTCTTCCTTTCCTTGTCTGTTAGTTTATTGTATGGCTACGATGAAAATTAAGCCCTTGACATACAAATTATCGCATCGGATGTCGACAGGCCGCAATTACTTAAACATCAGTACTATAAAACAAAAAAAACATATAGTAACCAAACCTAAATAGGACTGGCCGAGGCGAGTATGGATCTCCTTTTCAACGAAGGCCCCGATTCAATCTCCTATATAGTAACTTAAACTGGCCGTGGCAATGGAATGGTGAGCTGGATACTTCCAGCCTACATAGTTCCCTAAAATAAAAACTGGCCGAAGAAGTTCCCCCGGCCAGCCTGAGTTGGGATATTCAGAAAGATTACTTCTTTTCAACATAGGCGCAGATGACACCCCAGAGGGAGAAGTCGTTTTTGTACTCGACCTCAAGCTCCTGCTCGACACCGTTCTTCCAGAGGTGGGCGATGTTGATCGGGTTGTACTCAGAGTCATAGCCGGCGCTTTCGTTACCGGCCACATAGATGTCATTTCCTGCGACAGCGAGACCAACGCCTTGGCAGAGAGTCGTTTCGGCGACTTTCTGTGCGCCTGCTGATGTCCAGATGTAAGGGCAGATGTCCTCGGCTGAGTTGGTCTCGGTCATATTCCCTTCGATGACATATTCTCCGTCCTTGACGTAGAGGCCGGTGACCTCTGTTCCGACGTAGTCGGTGAAGTCCTGTGCCACACCGTCAATCCAGAGAACGCCTTTCCATCTTCCGCCTGACTCTTTCTCGGATCCGGCCGCATAGACCTTCCCGCCATCGATGCAGATGGCGTTCACCTTCGCTACCGTGTTGCCGCTTGTAAGGCTCTGAGCCACACCGTTTTTCCAGATGGTGGCAATGCCACCCTGCTTGTTGCTGGCCGGCTGCACATATCCACCGACATATACATCCTTGCCATCGGAATAGATGCAGTACGCCAACGCGTCAGTCTTACCGTCCGTAAGGTATTGAGGCTGACCGTTTGTCCAAAGGATGGCCCGCCTGTCATAGTCAGGAGTGTCGAATCCCGCGGCATAGACCTTCCCGTCAGCGACAGTCACCGCAATCGGGGATGTGGAATACTTCCCGTCGCTGATGACGGTCTTTTCCGCCTTGTCTTCCTCACCTGCCTTGAATTTCCAGATCACGCCGACATTCTGGTGATAAGGCTCATAGTAACCGTCATCCACAAGGTCACCTGTCGCCTCGCAGCCCGCGATGTAGATAGTCTCGCCGTCAGCATAGGCTCCGTTGCAGAAAGCGTCATAACTCCCGTCGGAGAGGAGGATCCTCTTGCCGTCCTTCCAGATTGTCGCATAGTAGTAACCCTTCCCTGGAACGGCTTCCTGTCCGACCGCATAGACAACGGTATCTTTAGGTGTAACAGGAACTTCCGGTTCCGGATCGGGTGTCGGTTCCGGTTCGGGAGTGTCAGGATTGTCCTTCCCGCAGGAAACCATCACCGCGGAAACAATGCAGCAGAGCGCCGCCGCAAAAAACATTTTACGTCTCATATTTGTAATAAATTTGTCAGGTGTCTTCCAAAGAAACTTCAGCTCCTTGCAAAAAGCTTTGGAATCTTGGAGCACCGTTGTTCGTTTTACAAAAATCAGCTTGGCACGGGGATGCCATATCGCAGCCTTTCCCCGGATTGGAAACATAATCCCATCCGGCAGCGCAAAGTCTGTGAAAATATCTTGAATATGCAAGGGTTTTCACGATTGGCAAGTGCCGTGAAGAACCGGCAAGAGTTGGTGTGTGTATGTTCTCTCTATAAATTAAAGGAAATATATATAAGTTGACTATCTTCCTCCGTATCGTGCCGACATCCAAGCGTTTACAGGCATACAAAAAAAACTCACTAAGGTAACTGTATCTGTTAATGGTATATAGCGCCTTCAAAACCAATCAGACATAATATTGTGCGGATCTAAGGCTCGGCATACCATAATATGCCGTAACGCTCAGGTGCGCGAATATATTCATACCTGGAATATCAACTCGTTAGCAATCAAGTAAATGCCGTTTCAGGTGCGAATGGTTTCTCGCACCTAGAAGTCCGGAACGCCAATAGAACGCCCTGTACCGGGGGCACTGACTCTTAGGTGTGTGAATATATTCATACCTGAAACACCAACTCGTTGGTTGTCAAGTGAATGGCGCTTTAGGTACGCATGGCTATTTCATACATGGAAGACCGGTCCCCTATTGTTTTTGGACAGAAAATGTACGTGAGGCCTTTGTATGCACATTTTGCCCCTTATTTTACACTTCCATCTTGCTGATATTTAATAATTTACAAGTAAATGTTAGAATAAGAGATTTTTTTTACACTTATTATACATCTCGCTCCGGAAGAAGAATCTGGTTTGCTTTCTCTTCGAAAAGATATCGAGACACCCAATAAGCATACAAAGCGATGGAATAAAGAGAAACGTGTTGTCATCAACTATAATCGGATCTCAATCTTTGAACGCTGGCTTCTGAATCATTGTAAGGAACTCATTCTTGTCAAGTCCCCGAAAAGACAGTAAAAACTTGAAGATCGTCATTTACTGTGTCATTTACTCTGCCATTTGCTGTGTCAAGGTTGGCAGAGTATGGCTATGCTCAATTCGTGCAATCGTCACTTGCGCAAATCAGAGGACCTCTTTCTGAAAAAGCTATGGCAATCAGTTGATTATCTCGTTATGCTAATTATAGTATGTTGATAACTTTAGTATATATTCATACTTTTGTCAAGTAAAGCAAGAACAACACATAAAATGGATAAACAGCCTATTTTGCTGCACTTTGGCCAAAGCGTCCAACAGCACCGAAAGGCGCTTGGCCTATCGCAAGAACAACTTGCGGACAAGGCCGGTGTTCACCGCACATACATCGGTATGATTGAACGTGCCGAAAAGAATATTACGCTTTGCAATATGGAGAAGATTGCGAAGGCTTTAGACATCTCGATTTCATCATTATTGGATTAGATTACACAACATAAATAACTATTATATGCCTCAGCCATCTATGACATCAAAAAAATCGCCTCTACTTCTATCATTCCAAGTAGGAAATGATTATATGATAGGGGTGTACCAAGGCTCTTTATCCCAGTTTGATATCATCGTAAAATATAAACAGAAAGAAAATGGGGTATGGAGTCGGCTTCGAACTCCCAAACATATTCATTGGGCTGTTGATATAATCATTAAACAGCATATGGTGCCAGTTGTTACTCAACTTTTTATAGATGAACTTATTGCTCTTTGGAATCAAACTGCTCCAATAACTTCTTTAGCTGAACGTAATCAGTTTCTCAACGCACAGTCTTTGCTTCTCTCAGCAAATGCTATCGCACGAAATTATCAAAACCTCAATGGCAAAGGAGAGTATTCAGTCGAGTTTTTGTGTATTCTTGCAATTCTGTTGATGAGGCAAGAGAAGACAAACAATCCGAATGCCTATATGTTCAAGAATCTCCTTGAGGCACTGAAAGCAAAGGATGATATTTTTAAGATAGTATCAGTGGCGACACATCGTTAGAACGGCAACCCTGCACCAAAATAAACAGGCGGCTCGCCGAGAACACGAATATCCTTATCCTCGAAGATTTTTGCCTGTTTTTGTAGTTTCTCCAGATACTCAGTGCGAAGAGACCAATTGTCAAGTTCTTCTCTTCGAGCTTTGCTGATCTCCAGAAACTTATCCTCCATATCTATTCCCAAAAATCTGCGCCCCAGCAGGTTGGCTGCTATGCCTGTCGTGCTACTGCCGGTAAATGGATCCAATATCCAAGCTCCCGGCTCTGTGGAAGCTTGAATAATTCTCGAAAGTACGCATAAAGGCTTCTGTGTAGGATGCTTTCCACACGATTTCTCCCATCGTGCTATAGCAGGAAGCGTCCACACATCACGCATCTGTGTACCACCATTTATTTCCTTCATCAGCTCATAATTGAAGTAATGAGCCACTTTCTGCTCCTTCCGAGCCCATAGAATATATTCTGCTGAATATGTGAAATATCTACACGAAAGATTTGGTGGGGGATTGGTCTTCACCCAAGTAATGCAATTCAGAATCTTGAATCCAAGTTCCGTCAGACACCGTGCTATGGAAAAGATGTTGTGATAAGTGCCGCTTACCCAAATTGTTCCGTTGCCCTTTAGCTTTTCTCGGCAGGCTGAAAGCCAAGCCTTATCGAACAGGTAGTCTTCCTCAAATCCCTTAGATTTATCCCAGTCACCTTTATTCACGGACACCATTTTTCCGCTCTGAACGCTGATGCCCCCATTAGACAGGTGATATGGCGGATCTGCGAAAATCATATCAAACTTAAACTCAAATTGAGACATCAGCTCGATACAATCCCCTTTAACCAAAGTGAAATCCTTATTACCGGACTTGAAGAAAGGTGTAATCATTTTTGAATCAGCTTTGAAATAACGCCATCTTCCAAATCCTTGATATTATAGAGGTTCTCAAGGACATCGAAAGTCTCTTTCAGATTATTCCGAGCATTTACCCATCCTTGACCATCAGTGAACCATACAAATTTGAAGAAATCCAAATCCCTGGTCTCCAATGTTATTGTCTTATAACTCCGTGCGGTCTCATTCAGTTTGGAACCAGGACTAGAATAGAAGTTCGTCTCAATGCCATAAATCATATTCGGACATTTGATGACAAAATCGAATCTCTTCTCAGCATTTCCGTTATTGGAGATTGAAGACAGATCCGCGTTCCATTTCTCCTCAATCTCGTGAATATACATTTCCTTGAAATAAGTCTCTCCTTTTACAAGGCCAGCTTGAACGAGATAACTCTCAACAAGATCTTCCATCAAATGACCACCACGATTCTTGCGTCCGTTGGAATCAAGTCCAGTCTCGACACCAGTCACATAGTCCACCAGATTATTAATCAGATGATTCTCCATAAGATCGAACAGTCCAGTCTTTCTCATAAAGACCTTATACTGAGATGTTGGATAGTTCCTTGTCGCGAAATTATAGCAAAACTGACCCTCTTCATCCCTTGCGAAAATATCCATCTCGCGTTTAGCCAGAAGTATAGGGATGCACTTTAGAGTCTCTGGGTAACGCTCGATTATATTCTCAAAATCAACCTCGATATTTCGAGATCCGATCAATGAATTAAGAATGTTCAGTTCAATCTTGATCGCATCAACATTGGCAAACACTTTGGGAAAGTCAATGTAATATTTATAATCGGCAATAGAGTTGCGGAACTCACCAAGCCAAGCGTTAAAATCCCTCATATAATGTGCTATATTATGTTGGTTATCATTATTTCGGATAACTTTCCTCGTCCAGCCGCATTGGCATTAATCATTCTGGATGCGGAAACACGTTTGATGCTGAACCTTTGATAGATACGGTCAAAGAAGTTGCCGGAAGTTGTATCTTTTGTAGGATCTGAATTGCTGGCGACAAACAGAGCCTTCTTTTCCGCAATGCGATTGCAGAAATCCCTCAAACGAATCTGTTCTTCATCGTCAAACCCCTCCTTTGAATATGAAGTAAATGAAGATGTCACCGTAATAGGCTTGTAAGGAGGATCAAAATAGAAAACAGAATGTTCATCGGCATACACCTCTGTCTGGGCAAAATCCCCACAAAGGATCGTCACCCGTTTAAGAAGTTCTGAATCAGCCCTCAATGTCTCTGCGTCACAAATTTTCGGGTTAGCATACCGCCCAAACGGAACATTGAACGCCCCTTTTGAATTGACTCGATACAGTCCGTTAAAGCATGTCCTATTCAGGAATATGAATAATGCGGCAGTCTCGACATCGCTCTCCGGATGCTCATTGTAGCGACTACGCTTCCCGAGGAAGTAATCTTTCCTGTCGTCATCATCCATAGCTTGATATTCTGCCTGATACTCTGCTAATACATCGATCAGTTCCTCAACCTTATTCTTGATGACAGAATAAGTGCAAACAAGTTCTCGGTTGATGTCATTGATGATGGCCCGTTCAATGTTCGGAAACTCCTGAAGAATCCAGAATAACACAGCACCGCCACCAACAAAAGGCTCCACATAAGTAATGCCTTTTCTTCTGCTCAAATCAACAGGCAGCGACCGTCTCACCTCATCAAGAAGCTGAGATTTCCCACCAACCCATTTCACAAAAGGCTTAGCCTTAACGTTATCATCTTTCAAAACCATTTCCCAAAGTCCTTTTGAAAGCAAATATACTACAAACTTTTGATATTTATAGTATGCAATTGTAAAAACCGAACCTCTTTGGAAGCTTATATTGAAATGATTCGAGAAAAAGTGTAGTGCAAACGGAAGTTCTCTTATAGTGAAAGAAAATGTGGATATTCTTTATTGACGCTTTTATGGCTGCACTCATTCTTGTCAATAACACATATTGTGACTCGAACACGATACGAGAATAAAATAAAAAGATAGCACCGTTGATGAACTTAACATTCAAATACTGCTAAATTGCCTCTGGAATTGTTCCCACAGAACAATATTTATGAATAAATGATGCGTTGCAACAGGAATCGTCGCAGCGCATCATATTTTAGTCTAAAAGAACATTTCAGGTTTTAGGCTTACTTCTTTTGCTCACCTTTACTATCTGATCTGTTGCTTCTCACATGAGGTCTTACATGTACAATCTTTCCGTTAACCTCACGGTCATATCCTGGAATACGATTGAACTTACGTCCTTCTGCATCTTTTGCCATAATAGCTCGTAACCTGTCCTTAGCAGGGGTCTTAATGTCAGCATGTTTCAGGCTGACGTTCTTTATGAGATTATTCTGCCTATGTCTTTTTCTGCCTCTAAATTTTTCACACCACAAAACCCTGTTGTTTTGAATGAAATAGTGCGATTTACAAACAAAACTCCAATTCCCTATTGAAGGATTGAGCGAAATAGTCTCACCGT
>UQUJ01000003.1 GCA_900544195.1 uncultured Alistipes sp.
GGTACTTCCAACGGGGGTAAAAAGTGGCGAATGGTACTTTTTCAAGTGGACTCAATAATTAACACTAAAAACGAATTCGACATGAAAAATCTAAATCCGACGATAGAACTGGAGCAGATTCTTGGGGGACAGATCTATGACGCGCTGCAGGGGGGAGTGGTTGAGGCGGTGCTCAAGAAGGCCAAGCTGAACAGCGGGGATGAGTACTGGAGGAGCAACATGGAGGGACACAGCATCAAGATCACGAAGCCGTTGCTGGGGGATCTTTATGCGCTGTGCCATGAGGTTAAGGAGAGACTGGGCTTCGAGGAGGCTGTTGACTTCTATGTGTCGGGTGACTCGACGGTCAACGCGTTTTCTGTGGCGGCCGCTGAGGAAGGGATGCCGCACATCGTGAACCTGAACTCCTCGCTGGTCAGCCTTATGACCGAGGATGAGCTTCGGTTTGTCATCGGACATGAGCTGGGACACCTCATCAACCGGGACAGCGCGCTCAAAAGACTGATAATGTTCGTGTTCCCGCCGGACAACACAACGCCGCCTATGACCCTTCATTACAAGATCAGGCTTCATGACCAGCTGGCCGAGCTTGTGGCTGACCGCTATGGCTACATGGCTGTCGGGAAGGTGGACGCATGCGTGACGGCTTTCTTCAAGATGGCGTCCGGGCTGGATCTGGCCAAGATGAATGTCAGCATGGATGCCTTGCTGGAGGACAACAGCAGACATCTGGACTATTTCCTTAAGGACAAGGGACTCAACCGAGCGTCACATCCTGTCAATCCGATCAGGGTGCAGGCTCTGAATCTGTTCGCCGGGGCGGAGTCCGAGGAGGAGCTTTCAGCAGGCATGGAGCCGCTGATCTCGATCCTGATGAAGGTCGGGAACTCACCGATCGACGAGTACATGGCCGATTTCATAGCCTCGGTCGGACTGATAGTGGCTGGAGTGGACAACGAGGTCACAAGCGAGGAGGTCAACCACATCATCAGCACATTGGCCCCGATGACGATCTTCCCGCGTGTCTATCTGGATGAGATCGCGAAGGCGAATGTCAGCGAAGTGTTCTCCAAGGCGATCACGGCCATTCTGGATATTGATCCGGGCATGAGAGGTCCCATGCTGCGCTATGTGATGTCTTTGGTGCTGTCTGACAAGGACATCGCAGAAAAGGAACTGGAGTTCATCTATTCGTTCGGAGCCAATCTTGGATTCGGCGAGAAGGAAATCTCGACGATGTTCGCCGAAACAATCCAGCGGGAATATGTCCCGAGCCTTAACTCGATCTGTTAGCGTCTCTTCGGTCTGATGATCGACAAGGTGATACTGGACATCGCGCACAGCGATGACTACACGGACTATCTTTTCATGACCGCCGCTCTGACCAACAGCAGGGTCATTCCGCTGATTGATCCTTCGGCGGAGGAACTGAGGAGGCAGAGCGACGGCAACGCATTCATATTCAAGTGCCGCAATTCCAGAAAGGCTCTTGAAAGCGGGGACGTGACAGTCCGTGCGGATCAATATTCACACACCATTCTGGTGCTTTCGCGGATTTATTTGGATGACGATGGGGAGATTGACGCAGGCAATGCCGAGATCGTGAGGAGCCTGATCCAGAAGGCCGCCACCGATGTGCTGGAGTCGGCGGAAAACCTCAAGGAGGTTTACAGGCTCCACTTCCCGACGTTCTGGGCTGAAAGGGAGCGGATCTACGGAAATCCGAGGTTTTTCTACGCCCGCACGGGAATATTCAACCGCCAAATCTACAAGGAAGTCCCTTTGGGCGTGATAATCAAGGCGATAGAGGAAGCGCCCGATCTTTTCAGATCCGGGTCCATTGGTGGCTGCCATTGCAAGGAAAGGCCGATTCTCATTGATTATGAATATGATTACGCAGCCCTTGACGAGTGTGTCCTGCACACATGGTGCCCGACATGCCGTTCAAGGCGTGGCTTCAAGGTGCGGAACTTTGATCTTGAAAGGGCCTGCTCGGCATTCATCGGACGGATCCATAATGAATATGACAAAGGGCAGGGATTCAGCACATTGAGCCTGTTCGACGTGCTGGACGCTCTCTCATCATAGTCTCATCGTAGTCTCATCGTGCAGACCCTGCCGGAGCGGGACATCCAGCCGGAATTTCTCCTGTACGCCTCCGCACTTTCGCAGACCCACAGGATCTCCGCCTTGAAATTGTCGGGAATGACGGGTGGGGGAGCCTCTCCGTCCGTGACAATGACCAGACCGTCGTAGCCTCCTTTCGCCGCATAGTCCACCGGCACCTGGAAATCCGTTCCTCCACGGCCGAACGCAAAAGTTTCCTTGAGGGCATGTCTGAGCCTGTCTTTGACCGTGACATACATCTCGAACTGGATGACGTCAATCTCCGTGATTCCGTACTTGAACGCGCTGTTGGCAACGCCCAAAAAATAGCCCAGCGCCTCGCTGGACACCGAACCGCTGACATCCAGCGCGACAAGAATACGGCTTGTGAACCGACGGACGGACCCCATGTTCTCGAATCCTGTCCTGCGTGACGGGCGCATCCTTGTCAGCCTTCTGTCCATTGAAAGCACCGAGGATCTGAACCCCGCAAGCACGTTTTTCCAGTTGATCGATGCCTGGGATGAGGCCTTCACACTTTCCAGCAGGTCGCCGGTCAACGATCCCCAGTCCTTTATTCCTTCAAGGACTCCGTTGACGAGCGCTATCTGGAGAGGGTCGTCGTCCCAAAGTTCCGACACATCCCGCAGCGAAGGATCGCCTGACGGAATGACGCCTTCTTCCATGGCTTTCTCGACTTTTCGGGAATATGCCTCATAGGAGAGTCCGGCCTCGAATCCTGAACCATCTGCTGTCTGCAGGTTGAAACGGGAGAACGTGTAGTTGTCGCTGATCACAAGGTTGCTTCCGAAGACCATCGCCTCCCCTCGGCAACCGTCCGGACGCCGCTCGTAGGGGTGCTTCAGCATGATGCGTAGCACTTCCGTCCTCAATGCCTCCTCCAGGGCGTCGTCGGACATCTCACGGACAAAATCCGGATTACATTCGATCCTTCCGCCTCCGCTGCGCACGGGACAGCGCATCTTGACGTTCCCGGCGATCTCATGCGAGCAGATCACGGCGAATAGAGCGGGCTCGGTGACGAACCAGCGTTTGATGATCCTCTCAATGCGGTCTTCCATCTACTTGAGGCCTTTGACGAAACGGACCAGTGTGATTGTCAGAGTCCGGCATTCCTTGGCCATGAAAGCCACGGCCTTGGGGTAGGTCCGGCGGACATAAAGGTTGGCGAAATGCGCGGCGGCTTCCTTGTGGGAGCCAGTAAGGCATTCAAAATAGTCCACGAGGTTTTGTTTGACATTCTTCATGTCGGTCTCCGTGACTTTCTCGACCTCAAGGCATCTGAATATGCTGTCGTTCACTGTTGACAACTCGTGCAGCGAGTAGCCGTCGATTCTGTCCCTGACGGAATGGAAACTGTACAACACATCCTTTCCGCTGGCCAGCCTGTTCATTGTCACGCTGCTTCGGAACGCGACGGTGGCCTTTGCCCCGACAATCGCCGCGATGGCTTTTTGATGGACAGGAGTCATCGTCTCGACTCCCGAGATGATGTCTGACACTCGTTTCCATGCCCTGCGGTCCGGGGTCTTGTCCAGCCCGGTGTCCTCGTTCTCTTTCATGTCCGGGTTCCTGTCCAGCCAGACAGGGTTATCCTCGATGAAATCCATGACCCGTCTGTCCACTCCGTTGCGTCCCGCCCACAGAAGCCATTCCTGGACTGTAGGCTGGAAATTCACAATGTCGAAACGGCTGACCAGAGCCGGGTCCAGGTCCGTGAGCTGGTACCGGTCGCCCTCGTTGACCGCGCTGATGATCCGGCTCCCTTCCGGCAGCCGGCGTCCGGCCAGTGTCCTGTTGAGGGCCAGGTCCATGATGGTCTGGAGAATCTCCGGACGTGCCCTGTTCAGCTCGTCCAGAAACAGGACGATCGGCTTGCCGTCCAACGGGAACCAGTAAGGGGGCATGAAGTCGGTCTTGCCGGTCTTCTCGTTTCTCGCCGGGATGCCTATGAGGTCTCCGGGATCAGCCATCTGGCCGAGGAACAGAGGGACAACGGGCATGCCGCGAGAGTTGAAATATTCAGTGAGAATCTCTGACTTCCCGATCCCGTGCCGTCCGACCAGCATGATGTTGTG
This sequence comes from uncultured Alistipes sp., assembly GCA_900544195.1. Taxonomy (GTDB): domain Bacteria; phylum Bacteroidota; class Bacteroidia; order Bacteroidales; family UBA932; genus Cryptobacteroides. Next base: position 4,206 of record UQUJ01000003.1, read on the forward strand.
GCTGGCAGGTATCAGGTCAAGGAGCTGCAGAAGCTCGGTTGTGTTTACTCTTATGTTAGACATGGCCATTCGTATTCAGAAACCGATCTTCCCTTTCTTGGAGTCCCATTTGAAGGTCTCGATGTCGGCCAGCTGTACCTGATGGGACTTCGGTGGCCGGGCGAGGCCGGATTCGCGGAGGATTACCTGCTGGTAGATTGTGCGTGACATGAGTTTCATGGTTCTGGCCGACGCTCCGATCGATGAGTTCAGGGATTTCAGGAAGCCTTTGATGTGCCTTTCGGCGGCCGGACTGAAGCTGACCAGGAACTTTTCGAGACATCCGCAGAGAATCTGGAAGAGCTCGTCAGGGGTGAAGTCTTTGAAGACCAGAGTGTGGTCGAACTCATAGACTCCGCCGTCAGAGAGCTGCTCGGCCACGTTTTTGTTAGGAGCGTCCAGCTCGGCGAGGATCAAGGCGCATTCGCCTCCGCTCTCGATGGTCAATTCCTTGACTTTCAATCGGATCTGCTCGACGCTGCGACCGTAGTAGCTTCTTGTGCCGTCAAATTTGGAATCATCCACGTCAATGAATATCAATCCGTTGCAAGACTTCTTCACCGCCTCCTGAAGCACGGCGTCACAGTCTGACTCTGAGACATTGAATATTCGTTCACCCTTTATCTCGGTTATGTGGCTGTTCGCGATGAGGCGCATCCCCTTAAGGATCTCCGCCATAATCTCCGCCACCGTGCTCTTGCCGGTTCCGCTCTTGCCGATGAATCTCCAGGACAGAAGCCCTTTGCCGACGTAAGGCTCGCCGATAGAGTGGAGGTAGCGGGCGGATTGGACAAAATTATGGATCGCATGCTTGACGTTTGGCAAACCCGCGAGGCTGTCAAGTCTCTTCAGCGCCTCGTCGATCGCCACATCGTCAAAGATGACATCTTTCTGGGCCTTGTTGACCACAACATCCTCGGGTAGGATCGTGCTGAGATCTTCGGCGGTGGGATTGTCCATCTTTGCTGTCCTTGCCCCAAGAGTCGCGAGTATCTCGTTCTGCAGGAGATTGGACACGAAACGTCCGTTGCCGAAGCGAGGGGACGGCTTCTCGGATTCGGCCCGGATGATGGCCTGCATATTCAGTTCCGCCCCTTCGGTCAGGTTGAATCCTTGCCTATGGATCATCAACTTGCCTATCTCAAGGAGCTCGTCGGTCGTGTAGTCCTCGAAATTGAAGACATTCGGGAAACGGCTTTCTATTCCTTCATTGCTTTCCAACAGCTTTTTCATCGGAGCCGTGTAGCCGGCAAGGATCACGACCATGTCAAGGTTGTTTTTGCCGAGTTCCGTAAGCAGCGAGTTCATCACTATCCGCCCGAAATCCCTTTCGCCGCCTTCGGCCAGTTGGTAGGCCTCATCGATGAAAAGGATATTGCCTCGTGCCCTGGCCAGAAGATTGTTCATCTTGTACTCCGTTTCCCCTATATACTGTCCGACCATCTGGCTTTTCTCCGTGCGGATGACCCGCCCGACGGACAGGATCCCCCATTCGGCGAACACCTTGCCTATGATCTCCGCGACTGTGGTCTTTCCTGTTCCGGGATTCCCGAGAAAGGCCATGTGCAGACGCGGCATGCTGGTCGGGAGACCGAGTTCCATCCGCCTTGATGCCAGCCTCACGGCGTTGAGGTAGTCCTTGACCCTTGTCTTTATCCTCGCAAGGCCTATGAGGTCATCAAGTTCCGCCATTCCGTCACCAGAGCTGCCATTGATCGAAGGGATGCTTTCCGCCACGACAAGCCCCAAGTCATCAGCGATCTCGGGATCCTCGCTGTCCGCTATCCTCTTGTACATGGCCGGGATGATCTTCTCGTCAAAAAGACGCTGCACAAACCTGGCGTTCTCAAAGTTCGGTCCTCGCTGGTTGTACTTGTGAAGGAGGAACATCTCAAGTTTCTTCTTTGCCTGCGGGGCAAGATGCACATCCCTTTCCTCGCAGCATCTGTCCACGATCCGGTACAGTTCCTCCGGCTTGAAGTCCTCCATGTAAACCGGTTCCTGGAAATGCTCCCTGAGTTCAGGATAAGCGGCGAGCAGGGACTCCATCCCCTGTGGCTCTCCGGTCAGCACGAGCATCCAGTTGGATTGTTTCGCCGGGTCGTTCAGCTCGTCGATGAGACTACGTACGATCTGTTGCTCGTTGTCGATGGGCTTGTTCTCGCTGTGATAGAGCTCATGTGCGTTTTCAAAGACGAGGACACCTCCGATGGCGTAGTGTATCTCACTGGTGATGGTGCTGTTGGACACTTTGGCAAGATTGGTCAGCCTGATGCTGTTCTCGGGCAGCATGCCGAGGGCGTGATAGATTTCCGCCAGATACTTGACACAACAGGATTTCCCGGTGCCGGGATTCCCGATGAGTATTGTGTGCATCGTGGGCAGATTCTTCTTCAGCCCTAAGGCGTCCCGGATTTCCGCGACACCATGGAGGCTGATGATACCCTCCATCCTTCTCTTGAGGTTGTTCCAGCCCGGCATCTCATTCATTCTGCCCAGAACCTCTCTGGCCGAGAGATCTTCCGGCTCCGATGATTCCGGCTCCGACTCTGATTCCGTCTCGTTTTCGGTTTTGTCTTCCGGGACGGAGTCAAGGGCAAGCATTTTCTCCAGATCTTCATCGTATTCCGATTCGGATTGTCTTTTCTGCCCCAACTTCCAGAGTGCGTAGGACATGCAGAAATGGAAAAGTGTTTCGTCCATCAAATCCCCGATCAAGGACTCCTCGATGTCCGATCTGTCCATTCCGTCTTCTATCCTGCTGTCAATCAGCTCCATCAGCCTCTGTTGCTCGGGATTGGGATTCTTGAACATCTCTGAATGATCGGTAGGCAGTGTGAACATGATATCGTGTGGTTTGTTATTCACGTGCAAAAATAACAAATTAATCCCTCAAATCACCACACGTGACGATGAATCATCACAAATGTCACATCATCCTGCCGAATCGCCGCAGGTCGGAGCGGTAGCGGGCGTAGAAGAAGATTCCGGCGAGGGTGAGGCCGATAGGGAAGCCCATCCATATTCCGTGGATGCCGAGACCTGCCTTGAAGCCAAGAAGGTAGGCGGAAGGGATGGCGATGAGGTAGTAGCTGACAAAAGCCGCGTACATGATCGGCTTGACGTCCTGGATGCCTCGCAGCACATTGGCGAAACAAAGCTGGAGGCCGTCGCCGAACTGGTAGGCGAAGAGCAGGAAGAAAAGCGACACTGCAAGGGCTGTAACCTCAGGGGAATCACTGAATATTCCTGCGGCCTGGTAGCGGAAGCAGTAAAGCAGCACCGACAGCGTGGCGGAGATGCCGAGGGTCATGAAGTATCCTTTGCGGGCATATTCACGGACAGACTTCAAGTCCTTTCTGCCGAAGGCGTTGCTGACGAGGATCGAGACGGCGAACGAGAGTCCCTGCATCATCAGGAAGAAAAGCTGCGAGATGGTGATGACCACCTGATGGGCGGCCAGCTGGATGACTCCCAGCCAACCTGCCATCACAGCCGCGAACGTGAACGTGGAGGATTCCAGGGCCATCTGGATGCCGACCGGGTAGCCCATCTTGAAGACCCCCTTCATCTTGTCGCGGGAAAGGAGAGCATCCTTGATCGCGCGGGCATATTCATTCATCTTTTTTGACTTGAATATGTACACGGCGAACACTATGAGAATCAGCACTCTGGAGACGAGTGTGCTGATGCCGGCCCCCGTGAGACCCATCTCCGGGAATCCGAGTCTGCCGTAGATCAGCACCCAGTTTCCAAAGATGTTGAGTATGTTGCCGATCATCAGCAGCGTCATAGAGATCATCGGGCGGCAGATTCCGTCTGTGAACTGTTTGAGGACATTGAATCCGAGGGCGAAGACAGTGGAGATGCCGACTATGATGAAATACGGCTTGATGTAAGGCGTCAGTTCCGGAGCCTGGCCGAAATGGTCGAGGCACAAATAGATGATTGTGAGGAGTATGAGGCTGATTCCTCCAATGATTCCGTTGGTCACGAGACCGTTCTTCACTGTTATCCCGATTCCTTTGATGTTTCCTGTTCCGTTGTCCGCACCGATCATCGGAGTCATTCCGGCGGCGAATCCCAACTCGGTAAGGATGAACAGGTTCATGACATTGTTGACGAATGATGACGCGGCGAGCTCATCCACGCTGTGCCACCCGATCATGATGTTGTCGGCGAACGCCAGAATTATGACGCAGGCCTGTCCGAGCATGATCGGCAGACCGATCCTGAGTATTTCCCTTATTTTCTGCATGATGACAAATTTCGCCGCCTATGCGGTTGCTTTCCCCTTGCTGAGGATGATTGTGATCACAGCCGTGAGGATCAGCAGGATGCCGGCGACGAGGTTGACAGTCAGGGCTTCGTGGAAGACTGTGAGGCCGATCACAACGGCCGTCAGCGGCTCAAGTGCTCCCATGATGGCGGTCGGGGTGGAGCCGATGATGCGCACGGCGATGCCCATCGAGACGAGCGAGAAGACTGTCGGGACGATGGCGAGCATCAATGAATATCCCCACTCACGTCCTGTGGCAAGAGGCATGAGGTGGCGTTCCGGAGAAGTTAGCGAGAAGAGGACCATCGACACGGCGCAGACGATCAGCACGTAGAAACTCAGCTTCATGGCGGACATGTCGAGCCTGTGGATGGTCGCCCTGTGTGGCAGGTATTTGGAGAACCTGTTGTGGCTGGTCTCCAGCCCGGATTCCGGTGCGGAGGCACGGTTGGCCACAATGATGTAGAGGGCGTAGCTGAGGGCGGAGACCATCACGAGGAGCACTCCGACTGTGCTGAGCACGGTCTCTCCGTCACCTTTATAAAGAAGCAGCACTCCGACCAGTGACAGGGCGATGGCGGCCGCGGTGGTTTTCGTGATTTTTTCGCCGTAGAGCATGGCCATCAGGACGGCGGTCATTACCGGGTAAACGAATAGCAGTGAGCAGGCTACTCCGCTGTCCATGTAGAGGAAGCTGCAGTATAATGTCAATGATGAGACCACGAACAGCAGTCCGAGTGCGATCAGCGTCGAGAGTTCGCCACGGCTGACCTTGAAGGATTCATATCCGGTCGCTTCGACAGGCTCGGTGACCGAAGATTGTGGCTCTGTGGCCGATGGTGTTCCGGTCGCTGAGCTTGCGGTGCACTGAGCTTGCCGAAGTGTCGAAGCGACCTTCCTTCCGGTGATGATCTTCCCAACCATGATCACCCCGATGATAAGCGCCGCCAACCCGTACCTGTAGAACAGCACCGACTCCACGTTGAACCCCTCCTCGTAAAGGTACTTCGCCCCCAAAGGATTCACACCATAACTGACCGCGGCCAAGATCCCGAAAAAGAAACCTTTAGCCTTGCTTTCCTGTGCCTTAACCATATTCCTTCTTCAAAAAATCGGTCGCAAAGATAGCATTTTTCTTTTTCAGTGTCACTTCGGAATCGGCAGTCACTTCGGAAAACGTCTTGAAAATGTGAGAAAACTTGGAAATGTAGGAAAGCATTGGGAAAATAATCCTAACTTTGCGCCCGGTTTTTGTTTTTTTGGTATAACACTAAAATGAACGATAAGATTCAAAAAGTAGCCGGACTGGTCGCGACCGGCAAATTCTGGAAAGAAGTCGTGATCATGACGTTGGGCATGCTTGTCGCCGCAGCGGCCGTCTATTATTTCCTTGTGCCGAGCAAACTCATCATCGGCACCATCTCCGGTCTCTCGATCGTTCTTTCGGGAATATGTGAGGCTTTCTTCGGAATCCAGATCAAAGTCTCCCTGTTCGTGGTCATCATCAACGCCATCCTGCTGGTCCTCGCCTGGCTTCTGATCGGGGAGGAATTCGGCGCCAAGACCGTCTATACGGCAATGATCCTCGGTCCGCTCATGGATTTCTGGGCTTGGGTGATGCCTTACCAGAGCCTGATGGAACCAGGTACGACATCCGTGATGGGCGACATCTGGTTCGACCTTTGCTGTTTTGTGCTCCTGCTCAGCGTGTCGCAGGCCATTCTGTTCAACATCAACGCATCAACCGGCGGCCTTGACATACTCGCAAAGATTGTCAACAAGTACCTTCACTTCGACATCGGGGCGTCCGTGTCCGTGGCGGGCGCTATCATCTGCTGCACAGCTTTCGCCATCAATCCGTTCAGGATGGTGATCATCGGCCTCATCGGCACATGGATCAACGGCCTTGTCGTGGACTATTTCACGGCCAGCCTGAACAAGCGCAAGAGGGTCTGCATCGTCTCGCATGACTACGAGAAGATCCGCCGCTTCATCATCGACCAGCTTGGCCGCGGCTGCAGCCTCTATGAGGTCATCGGCGGCTACACCGGCGAAAAAGGCTATGAGGTTCAGTCCCTTCTTACCCAGGAGGAATTCTCCAACCTCATGGAATATCTCAAGCGCGAGGACATCAAGTCCTTCGTGACCGCCGGCAATGTCAGCGAGGTCTATGGCCTTTGGCTCAAGCACAAGAAATTCCATTTTTAGGTTTTTTTGCCTATCTTTGCTTTTCAGTTTTAAAATCGTAAGTTATGGCGGAGACCGGCTCAGTCTATCCTCTCGATTCCGAGAAGGTGTATTATTCGATGGATGAATTGACCCTTGACACAGACGAGGGGCCAAAGACGTTGAGGGTCGGTGCATGGCTGAACTTCGATCCGGTCAGAATCCACAGGATGATTGTCCGCGAGAAGACGATGCAGGTGGATCAGTTCGAGGTCTATAACCCTTTGATGAGCAAGCTCCGCAGGGCTGACCAGCAGTACTACAAGCAGTTCATGGGGCTTGGTCTGACCATCGACTTCCCGGGCTACACGTCAGAGATTCTGGCGAGGATTCCTTTCGAGAACGACCCGATCGGTTTCTACAAATGGTGGCGCAAGGGAAAGCACGAGGACAAGGTCTATCTTTCCAAGGCCAATCAGTTCAAACTGTTCCAGAAAGTCGCCTTGATGGAGCCGAAGATAATGCTCAAAAAAGATCTCGACTTCCTGAAATCTTTCTGATAGAAGGAAAAATCATTTTTGAATATGCAAGACTGGCTACAGGCTCTCAGACTTGACACGTCGGCCGCTGAAAAGGACCGCGCATGTGATGTTTGGGACAATGACAATTGTTGTAATTACTCCGCCGACGGCACAAAGCTGCTGGATGCGGAGAACTATCCGGGCGAGGTGCACGTCAAGGACGGCACGAAAGTCATCTGCGACGGGGTTTTCGCCTTTCAGCCCTATATGGCCGAGGACAGGAAGATCGGCGAGGATATTCCCGAAGAGGAAAGAGCTTCGTTCCTGGACAAGATATTCCTTCCTCCAACAGTCACGCACATCGGCCGCGAGGCTTTCCGTGAATGCGGTTGGCTGAGAAGTATCCGTCTGCCTAAAGATTTGATATTCATAGGCAACGGAGCTTTTTTCGGTTGCTGGGAACTTCGTTCCGTAAGTTGTCCGGCCGGATTGGCCGCCATCGGAGACGGGGCTTTCGAGGAGTGCTTCTCGCTGGGCAAGGTGAAGCTCAACAAGGGCTTGAAGGCCATCGGCGCGGGCGCTTTTCTGGCATGCGGGTCGTTGGAGGAGATCGTCCTTCCGGCCGGTCTTGAGTTCATCGGTGAAGACGCTTTTTACGGAGCGTCCTTGAAAAAGATTTTTGTTCCGAAAAGTGCCAGAAGCCATCTGACTGAGCTTTTACCTGAAAACCTGCACAGGAAAATCCGCGACATTCGTTGACGGTGTTTTCAAATTGAAAGTTTTTGATTACATTTGGAATTGTGATTTTTAAGAATATTACTGAAAATGAATAAATTTTTAAATTTCATCGTCGTTTTGGCCGCCGCTTTGTCGGTCTCGGCATGCAAGACAACGGTACAGAAACCAGGAAAAGTGGACTACCGGATGGAATATTCCGTCGGGGATGTCACGTTTGACATGGTCAAGATTCCTGCGGGGCACTACACGATGGGACTTTCAGCGGACAACCGCAGGAAGATCACGAACGGAATCCCGCATGAGGTCGCCCTTGACGGTTTCGTCATCAGTGCCAAGCCTGTCTCTCAGGCTCTGTGGACGGCTGTGATGGGCGGCAACCCGAGTTCTGTGCAGAGCCCTGACGCTCCGGTGGATATGGTTTCCTGGGTAGATGTCGTGAAGTTCATCGGCAAACTGAACAAGGTCACCGGCAAGATATTCATCCTTCCGACCGAAGCTCAGTGGGAATACGCCCAGAGGCTGCGGAATGGAAAGGATTTCACCTCTGTCGCCGAGTGGTGCCTTGACAGCTATGCCGCTGTGCCGGAGGGGGCTGCGGGTAATGAATATTTCAAGCCGATGGAACTGGCCGTCAATCCGGAAGGTCCGGCCGAGAAGGATGGCAAGGTCGTCCGTACCGTTCTGGAAAGGATGGAGGTGGAAAGCCACACGCGCAGGGCAAAGGTCGGTTTCAGGCTTGCCCAGCCGACTGAAGAGGTTTTGACAGGCTCCATTTTGGATCCGATAGAAGGAACTACGATTGACCGTGAGAAAATCGACGCTTCGGACGCCAAGCCGGAAGTCTTCACTGTCGGCGAAGTGACATTCAAGATGGTCAATGTCAAAGGGGGCTCTTTCTCAATGGGGTTCAATGACTACGACGCGCCGTTAGCGGCATTCTCTGTTCCTGAAAATGAGCAACCGACCCACACTGTGACCGTTGACGATTTCGCGATAGGGGAGACCGAGGTGACCGTCGCCCTCTGGAACGCGGTGATGGGATCTGTCCCTTACCTTAATGACATTGATGATCCGAAGAAGCCTGTCGGGAACGTCTCCTGGTACAACTGCCAGACCTTCATCAGCAGACTGAACGCCCTGACCGGCCGCAAGTTCCGTCTTCCGACCGAGGCTGAGTGGGAATATGCCGCCAGAGGTGGTCAGAAGTCCCGTCACTACGGCTTCAGCGGCTCCAACGCCTATGACGCTATGTGGTTTCTTGACAATGCTAAGTCTAAACCGCAGGATGTCAAGACCCGCAAGGCCAACGAGTTGGGAATATACGACATGAGCGGTAACGTCTGGGAGTGGTGCTATGACCGCGCTGCGGAATATTCAAAGGACTCCCAGGTCAATCCTGTCGGCGCCACTGAGGGCGGTACGAGGATTCTCCGTGGCGGCAGCTGCGCCAGCCGGTGGGATGCCTGCCGCATCTCCAACAGATCCTTCATGCCGGCCAAGAACATCAAAGGCACGTTCGGGCTCAGGCTCGCGCTTTAATATTTCTTGAATATAATATACTAAACACTGATAATTGATTATGGAGGAGCAACTCAAAGTTACCTGTCTGCACGACAGTCACGTGGCTCTCGGAGCCAAGATGAGTCCTTTCGCTGGATTCGACATGCCGATTCAGTACTCTTCGATCACTGAGGAGCATCTGGCGGTCCGTGGCAATGTGGGTATGTTCGACGTGTCTCACATGGGTGAGATCTTCGTCAGCGGTCCGGACGCGGAAAAGTTCGTCAACCACATATTCACCAATGACATCCGCCCTATGGTTCCTGGTCAGGTGCTGTACGGAATGATGCTTTACCCTGACGGAGGCACCGTGGATGACCTTCTGGTTTACAAGGAGTTCACCGCAGACCATTATCTTCTCGTGGTGAACGCCGCCAACATCGAGAAGGATTTCCTCTGGATAAAGGATCACGCCGAGGGTTACGATGTGAAATTGGTCAACGATTCCGACAACTGGGGACAGATCGCGCTCCAGGGTCCTAAGGCCGAGGAGACACTCGTGAAGGTTCTCGGTTACGCAGCCGACGCCGCCAATCTGACATTCTACACGTTCAAGGATTTCGAGGATGCCGGAACGAGGGTCATCATCAGCCGTACCGGTTACACTGGCGAGGACGGATTCGAGATCTACGCGGCTCCGGGCCTCATCGTGAAGTACTGGGACGCTTTCCTGAAGGCCGGTGTGGTTCCTTGCGGACTCGGTTGCCGCGACACCCTGCGTTTCGAGGCCGGACTGCCTTTGTACGGTGACGAGCTTACCCCGGAGATCTCTCCTGTCGCCGCCGGTTTCAGCATGTTCTGCAAACTGGACAAGGACGAGTTCATCGGCAAGGAGGCCATCGCTGACCAGAAGGCCAACGGCACCAAGATGAAGCTCGTGGGCATCGAGCTTGCGGACAAGGCCATTCCTCGCGCCGGCTATCCGGTCGAGCTTGAGGACGGCACAGAGGTCGGTGTGGTCACCACGGGCTACCACAGCATCTCGCTGGGCAAGAGCATCTGCTTCGCCCTCGTGAAGAGGGAATGTGGCGCTCTTGGCGCTCCGCTTTCCGTGCGCATCCGCAAGAAGGTGTTCCCGGGAAAGGTTGTGAAGAAGAGATTCTATCAGACTAATTATAAGAAGTAGAGGTTCAGCAAGCGTTTTAGATAATATATTCATAAATTAATAGATTCACTATGAGCAAAGTAGTAGAAGGCCTCCGTTACAGCGAGGACCACGAGTGGGTAAAGGTTGAAGGCGACATCGCCGTCATCGGTATTTCAGATTTCGCGCAGAAGGAGCTTGGCGACATCACTTACGCCGACCTCCCTGAGGTTGACGACGAGGTTGAGGCCGGTGAGGAATTCGGCGCTCTTGAGAGCGTGAAGGCTTCCAGCGAGCTTCTCTGCCCTGTCTCCGGCAAAGTCGTTGAGGTCAACCCTGAGCTCGAGGACGCTCCAGAGAAGATCAACGAGGATGCTTACGAGGCATGGATCATCAAGGTCGAGATGAGCGACCCTGCACAGGTTGACACCCTTTTGGACGCGGCCGCTTACAAGGCAAAGATCGGCGAGTAATATGTCATCTTTCCCTTATTTTCCTCACACTGAAGATGATGTCCGCGCGATGCTCGGCCGCGTAGGGGTGAAGTCTTTGGACGACCTCTATTCCGATGTCCCGAAGGATGTCATCTTCAAGGGTGAATATGACCTGCCGGAGGCAATGTCCGAGCAGGAGGTCAGGGACTTCTTCGAGTCTCTGGACAAGAAGGACGAGAAACTGAAGGTGTTCGTCGGTCAGGGTGCCTACGACCACTACACACCGTCCGTCGTTCCTTACATCACATCCCGTTCGGAGTTCCTGACGGCGTACACTCCTTATCAGGCCGAGATTTCGCAGGGAACCCTCAGGTACATTTTCGAGTACCAGAGCATGATCTGCGCGCTGACAGGGCTTGACATCAGCAACGCTTCGATGTACGACGGCCCGACAGCAGCCGCCGAGGCCGTGAAGATGGCTCCGACCTGCACGAAGCGCAAGTCAAGGGTGCTGGTTTCATCCTCCCTGCTTCCTAACGTCATCAAGACGATCCAGACCTACGCCGGCTATCACGGCATCGAACTGGCCCTGGTTCCTTGCAAGGACGGACAGACCTGCCCGGACTGCATGAAGGCCGAGCTTGCCAAGAACGATGTCGCCGGAGTCATCGTCCCTTCGATCAACCGCTACGGCATCGTCGAGGATCTGACCGGCTTTGCGGACGCCATCCACGAGGAAGGCGGAATATTCATTGAATATTGCGACCCTTCCGCTCTCGCGGTGCTCAGGACTCCAGCTGAATGGGGAGCTGACATCGCTGTGGGAGACGGCCAGAGCCTCGGTGTCCCGATGAGTTTCGGCGGCCCTTACGTGGGCTTCATGGCCTGCAGGAAGGAATATGTCCGCAAGCTCCCCGGAAGGATTGTCGGTGAGACCCGTGACACTCAGGGCCGCCGCTGCTTCTGTCTGACCCTTCAGGCCCGCGAGCAGCACATCCGCCGTGAGAAAGCCACGTCCAACATCTGTTCCAACGAAAGCCTTATGGCCCTTTATGTGACTGTCTATATGTCGCTTATGGGCCCGAAGGGACTCAAGGAGGTCAACGACCGCTCCTACGCCGCGGCGCATTATCTCCACGATGAGCTTCTTAAGACCGGCAAGTTCGCCGAGGTGTTTGACAAGCCGTTCCTCAAGGAGTTCGTGCTCAAACCGCTGATGCCTGTCGAGAGGCTTCACATCAAGCTGCACGACGGTGGATTCTTCGCCGGACTTGAGACAGAGGAAGGCTATGTAAGTTTCTGTGCTACTGAAAGAAGGACGAAAGCTGAGATTGACGCTCTCGTCGCGTTGGTGAAGGAGGCCTAAGGAGTATGAAATATTACGATAAGCTTATTTTCGAACTCTCCAAAGAGGGGAGAGTCGGCTATTCCCTCGGCAAGAACGAGTGGACTTCCACCACTGACGAGATTCCGGCTGGACTCAGAAGGTCTGAGGCAGTTGGACTTCCTCAGGTGAGCGAGGTTGATGTCGTGCGTCACTACACGAACCTCTCCCAGATGAATTTCGGTGTGGACACCGGATTCTATCCTCTGGGAAGCTGCACGATGAAGTACAACCCGAAGATCAACGAGGAGATCGCCGGGATGAAGGGCTTCCTCGGGCTGCATCCGTTGCAGCCTGCGTCCACGGTTCAGGGTGCCCTGGAGGTTTACTATAATATGGACAAGGCTTTGGCCGCGATCACGGGAATGTCCCATTTCACGTTCAATCCTTGCGCCGGCGCCCACGGTGAGCTGACCGGTCTGATGATCATGCGTCAGTACCACATCCTTAACGGGGATCAGAAGAGAATCAAGGTGATCGTGCCGGACAGCGCTCACGGTACAAACCCTGCCAGCGCCGCTGTCTGCGGTCTGGAAGTGGTTGTCGTTAAGTCCAAGGCTGACGGTCTCGTGGACGTGAACGACCTCAAACCGCTTTTGGGCGATGACATCGCCGGCATCATGATGACGAACCCTAACACCCTCGGACTCTTCGAGAAGGACATAGAGGAGATCGCCGCCCTCATCCACGGATGCGGGGGCCTTCTATACTACGACGGAGCTAACATGAACCCGCTCATCGGTGTCGCCCGTCCTGGTGACATGGGATTCGACATTCTGCACTTGAATCTGCACAAGTCGTTCTCGACACCTCACGGTGGCGGCGGCCCTGGATCAGGTCCGGTCGGCGTCTGCGAGAAACTGGTTCCTTACCTGCCTGTTCCTAAGGTTGTCAAGGATGAATATGGCCAGTTCAAGGTTCGTGGACGTGCCGGTGTGGGCAAGAGCGACGCGGACAAGAATTCTCTGGACTGCGGAAAGACCGCCGGTGAGGTGTCAGGATTTCTGGGCAACTTCGGCGTGATCCTGAGGGCCTACGCCTACATCCTCACCCTCGGCCGTGAGAACGTTAAACTCGTCGGAAAGTACGCCACTCTCGGGGCGAACTACATCAAGGAGAGCCTCAAGGAGTACTACAAGCTTCCGATTCCGACAGTCTGCAAGCACGAGTTCGTCTATGACGGTCTTGTGAACGACGGGTCGAGGAAGGCCGCCGACGGAACCGTAGAGAGAGAAGGGGCTACGACGTTGGATGTGGCCAAGAGGCTTCTCGACTTCGGTTTCCACGCTCCGACGATCTACTTCCCTCTGCTCTTCCATCAGGCCATCATGATCGAGCCTACGGAGACAGAGTCGATCGAGACCTTGGACGCTTTCATCGAGGTGATGAAGAAGATCGCCATTGAGGCAGCCGAGGATCCGGCGATGCTTAAGAGCGCTCCTCACAATGCTCCGATCACCCGGCCGGACGAGACCACGGCGGCGCGTCAGCCGATCCTCAAGTTTCAGGACGAGAAATAGTTATCAGGACATTTCGCATCGACAAGCTCAGCGACCATCCGCAAAGGTGTCGCTGAGCTTTTTCGGTTGCTGAGCCTGTCGAAGCATCGAAGTGACCGGATTTATTTTGCTATTACGCAAAATAAATTTGCATCTTAAAACTTTTTCCGTATCTTTGCAATCCCAATGGGGTATTAGCTCAGTTGGTAGAGCGTTTGAATGGCATTCAAAAGGTCAGGAGTTCGATTCTCCTATGCTCCACTTCCCGTTGAACAGAGTTTCAAGTACCTTCTTTCATGTCATGAAACAGAAGCGTAGCGTCATATTCAAGACTCTTGAGAGCTTTCCAAGAGTCGAGTTGGAGGACATCCGCCAGTTTTTCGGGGCTGATGTCCCGACGAAAGTCCGCAAGCCGGAGTTTGTGGACAGGCTTGGCGCGTACATAATCGAAAGGCCGGCAGAGTGGCTTGGAAGAATGCTTGAAAGGGATTTGAGGCTTCTCAAGCGCCTGATCGAGGCCGGCCCCGGGGTTCCCCTCTATCTGGATTATCCGGACTTTCCATCCGTCCTTGAAACCATAAAGCTTCTTGGCTCAGACACCTCTGACGAGAATTTCAGGGAGGTCTGGATTCCCAAGGAATTCTATGATGTGGTCGCCCCTCACATCGACAACGTGTTGAGAGAGGGTGAGGAAAGCGGACTTTTCGAGATGGAGCAGGCCGCGTTGGGCTATCTCTGCCTCTACGGCATCATGACCGTCGATGAGTTTTTCGACAAGATGCTGGACTACTGGGAATTCTCCGGCAGACACAGTCTTGAGTCCTTCACTAACATGGTGTACGAAAGCCCTGTTGTTAAACTCTGCCGGGTCGATTCCGGCGGCGAGCGGTTCATGTGCGCCCCGAACATCTTTGATCCGGACGAAATCCTTGACCGGAGAAATGAATATGCCGGGATAGAATCCCTGCGCAGGTTCTCTCCGGAGGAGGCTCTGAAGGCTGGAGCCGGTTCCCCGTACTTTGTCTTTGGCTTGGACTCCAAGGAAGGCCGGAGGCTTGTAGAGATGCTTGGCAATCTGGGCTATGCCGGTGAGGAACTTGTCCGTGAGGAGCATGACATCTGGATGAACGCCCAGATGATCGGAAAGGATGACACCACCGAAGCCATATTCGCAAGCGTGTCCCGCAGGCAGGAAGACATCGAGTCGTTTGAAGACTACAACGAATGCATGGAGATTGTCGCCGCCTATGCCAACACCCTTCCGAAGTGGCTGCTGAAAGGCTATTCCTCCAATGAGAAGAACTGTCTCAAAGTAGTTCTCCAGACAGAGGACGATCCGATCCGGACGATGGTCAAGAAGAACCCGCTCCTCGGCCTTTTCGTCCCTCCGACCCCTCCTGATGACCCATGCCCATGCGGCAGCCGCCTCTCCTACCGCAACTGCCACGGCAAGAATCTCAACTGACAGCCTCCCGGCCGCCGAGCCTGCCGAAGCGCCGGTAAGTATGCTAGACCGAACGACCCCATATTTTTTTAAGAAACAATCCTTCAAGGTGCTGTTATTTCCGAAAATATTCTTACCTTAGCATCGTTTTAGGCACATTGTGTCTGGAACATACATATTGATGAAAGTGTTTTCGCACTATCCTTCAAAAGAAATCTGACAGTTTCATTGGATACAAGGATATGAACGGCAGCACCTTTCGTCTGTATCTGTTTGCGTGTGTTCATCACTCAACGATACAGGTGTGGGGGATTGTTTCGGTTTGTCTGTATCCGGGTTTTGTCAGAACCTCTTTTGAGATGAACGAAAAGGACTCCACACTTTCTTTATAGTTGTTTACACCATCGCCTTGGAGCCGGATGGCCGTTTAACCTTGATTATGAATAATAATCAAAACACTATTCTATTATGAAAAAGAACCATTTGATTGTAGTGGCATTGTCTGTAGCCGTTTTGAGCCTTATGACATCCTGTGGAACATCACAGAAGACTGTTTCAGGAGAAGTCAACCCTTATGGAAAATCGGTGGCTTCCGAGCCTTGCATCGAGCTTTATGAGCAGAATCCGTCCGTCAGGGCATACGGACAGGGACAGCATTTCAAGGAAATGACAGCCAGAAACATAGCCGAGTTGCAGGCGAATGCCATGTTCGCCCGTAAGATCGAGCAGGCGGTGATCTCGGCCACCGAAGATTTGGGAATATCCTTGAGCCAGTATGCTGCGGATGACAAGAGTGGACGTTCCGTGACTGACCAGTCCGCCGAGTCGAAGGATCTGGCTGCTTCCATCTCCCAGCAGGTCGTCCGTGACGCCCATGTCATCAAGACTTCCAGGTACATCGGCAAGAACAACCAGTTCACAGTGTTTGTGTGCATGGAATATGGCACGGACAAGGATGCCCTTGTCAAGGACATTGAGGATAAAGTAAAAGAGAAAATATCCGCTGACGACAGGGCCACGCTTGAAAAGCGTCATAATGAGTTCAGGGACAAGGTTTACGGAAAATTGAAGAACCAATAGGCAATGTGCAGGAATCTGTCAGTTCTTTTACTGGCTCTGCTTTGTGCCATGCCATGTGCGCATGCCCAAGGCAGAGCTGGCTTGAAGCCTCGCTGGATCGGCGGCGCATCTCAGGCGGATTGTCTGGCCTACTATCTTGTCGTGGTTCATTCTGATGCTGCAGGCACGCTTGACGGGGCACGTTCGTCCATCCTCAAGGAACTGTCGGCGAATGTCGAGAGGACCAACAAGGTTTCGGTCACGGAGATATTCGAAGACAACTCCAGTCAGAGATATTCAGGAAACTCATCCGTGACCTCTTCGGGTGTGGACAATTATTCTCTTGAAATCCGCGCTGACGGCGCTTCGAAGCCTATCCACTCCCGCAGAATAGATGAATATTGGAAATCCACGGTCCGGGGCGGTGTTCCGGTTCTGGACTACTATGCCGTCTATGCGGTGGAGAGGAACGGGCAGCATGCAGATTTCTCGTCCATCCGTGTCACTGATCGTTACGGAGTAAGTGGCCTTTGGCGGTCTGCGATCATCCCTGGTTGGGGACAGTTTCACAAAGGGGCCGGCTTGAAAGGCGGACTTATCCTTGGGGGATGTGCCGCGTTGGCCGGAGGGATCATATTCTTTGACAATCAAAGAAGTGACTATTCGAGGAAGATTTCCGGCACCCATGATGCCTCTTTGATAAAGAGCTATTCGACCAAGCGGGATCATTATGCCACGGCGCGGAATGTGTGTGTCGGCGCTGCTGTCGCC
The DNA here is from genome assembly GCA_900544195.1 of uncultured Alistipes sp. Lineage (GTDB taxonomy): Bacteria > Bacteroidota > Bacteroidia > Bacteroidales > UBA932 > Cryptobacteroides. The sequence goes on from UQUJ01000003.1 coordinate 21,184, forward strand.
TTGTACGCCTATAACCTTATTGATGCCGTGGCTGCTTCCGGTGCGAGACGCCTTGTTGTCGGCAATGGAAAATATTCCGTAATGCCAGGAGTGTCTCCTTACGGGACACCCGTTGTGGCGGCTTCGATTAATTTCTAAAACCAATTGAAAATGAAATCTTTGAATATATTCACGATATTCACCTGCTTGTTTTGTTGTCTATTGACAGTCGGTTGTTCCGAGGATGAGGTTCCCACTTTCGGAGGTGTCTATGGCATTGTTTCGGACTCGGAGACAGGAAGTGCCTTGAGGAACGCCGAAGTCGTGCTTTCTCCCGGGAACCTCTCGACTGTGACAGGTGTTGACGGACACTTTGAATTCAAGAACCTGGATCCAGGGCAGGTCAAGGTTCAGGTCTCCTCGGCAGGTTATGTGACTGACAGCCGTCAGGTCACGGTAGTTCCGGGAATGTCCTCACAGTGTGACATCTCGCTCAAGAAGGAGGTCAAGGAAGCCCGGCTGAAGCTGTCGTCCACTTCCCTGGACTTCGGCTCGGAGCAATCCTCGCTTTCATTCTCCATCCAGAACACAGGTAATTCCGGAACGGTCAAGTGGCAGATAATGGACGCACCGGATTGGATGACAGTCTCTCCTTTGAAAGGGGAGACCGCCGTCGGGAAATCCAGCGCTGTTGTGGTCACGCTGAACAGGGCTCTGGTCAAGAAGGATGAGTCGGCCACTATACGTGTGGTTACTGACGGAGAGTCATTCCCGGTGGACATCAGCGCCAAGGCTGGGACCAATTTCTCGTTCTCGATCACGCCGGAGAACCTCTCCTTCGGCACCGACGCCACAATCCGTAAGATCACCCTCCGCAACGAGACCTACAACGGGACTCTGCAATGGAAGATTCAGGATTACTCCTCGATAAAATGGATCAGTTCCGTGCACCCTTTAAGCGGCTCTCTGGGCAAGGGAGAGTCGGCGGAGGTGACTGTGACGATCGACCGGAGCGGCATAACGCAGAAGACTTCGGCGACAATCTATGTCGAGGCCGGGTCGAAAGTGATCCCTGTGATCACGACGTGCGATTACAGCGAGAAGCCGAAAGCCTATGTGGAGGTGTCTCCATCCGGACAGATTGATTTCGGCATGGACAAGACTTCCGCGACTGTGACCCTTAAGGCCCATTATGGCTCGTTCGCCTACACGGCCGAGCTCGAAGGCAGTCCGGTTTGGGTTTCGTTGGACAAGACTTCCGGTTCGCTGGAGGATTACGAAACTTCCGGCAAGACAGAGCCTTTGACCTTGTCTGTGGACCGGACGAAGATGTCGTCATCGGAGGCGGAAAGCGCTTTGATTGTCAGGGCGGGGAATGATGTCCTGCGTGTGGTGCTGAAAGCCGGCCGCGAGCAGGCGGAGGATTATTCTTCGGCGACGGTGATTTCTTGCGACAGCAGGATTGATGTGAAGATTCTCAGTTGCAAATGGTCGGGGACGTCGGTGGTGTTTAATTACTCGTTGACGAACACGGGGTTGGGCGATATATCGGATTTTTCATTAGGTAGTAGCAGCTATACGACTATCTATGATGACAAGGGAAATGAATATACATATTGGTACATAACATTTAGAGATAGCAGCACTGATAGTAATAGTTATAAAACGATAATCACAAGGTTTCCGGAGGGACCGGAGTGCAAGGGATCCATTACGTTGAAGAATGTTCCTTCAGACGTGAAGAACATTACATATTTATTACACGCTTATATTCATTATGGGACTCCGTTGTCAGGAGACAGGATATCTTTCAAAAATGTTCCGATATTCAGATAACTATCATGAATAAACATTCCCTCGCTATCTTTTTCATGTTGCTTCTGTCTGTTGAGCTTCCAGCCCAGTCGTTTGACGCATACCGCAAACGGAAGATGAACGAATTTAATGACTACAAGGAACGGAAACAGGATCGGTTCAAAGAGTACCGGGACAAGGTGAACGCCGCGTTGGCTGACCACATCGCCAAGCCATGGGAGAGGCATGTTGCGAATCCTGCGATTCCCGCTCCGACTTTGCCTGAGCCTCCGGAGCCGGATGTGAAGGATCCGGATTCCGGTGTCTCGGATGACTTGATTCCTTTTGAAGGGATCATTGATGATTTGGAGGAACAACTCAGACCTGAACCGTTCGCTCCTATGGAAGTCCCTGAGGAGGAGAGAGTACCATCTTTCTCCTTCGACTTCTATGGAAGAGAGTGCGGTGTCCCATTGAGCGAGGGCAATGTTTTCAGACTCCGTGGAATTGACGGAAAAAGTGTCGCAGCCGCATGGCGAACGCTCTCATCCGGCAAATATCTGCCTGTTGTGTACGAATCCCTGCAATGGCGTGACAGGATGAATCTGTGCGACTGGGGCTACATACGCTTCCTTGATGAGATGACAAAGGCGTTTTTCCCTGAAAACATGCGCAACGAGGCGAAACTGCTGCAGGTTTACATCCTGACCCAATGCGGGTACATGGTACGTCTCGCCAGTGTGGACGATTCCCTTGTGCTGCTTCTGCCTTTCAAGAATGTCATGTATGATTACACCTATCTTAACATTCAAGGCTGCAAGTATTACGTGATGGACAAGGCTGCCGCCGGCAAGCCAATCCTTCTGACGGATTTCTCCACTCCTAAAGAGCGGATGTTCTCATTGAGGATCACGGGGGCTATGAATCTGACGGAAAGACCGGGCAAGCCAAGGGTCTATGCCTCGAAGAGATATCCAGCATTGTCATTTCCAGTCTCGGTCAATGAGAACTTAATCAATTTCTACAATGATTACCCGCTCAGCAGCGAGTGGGGTGTCTATTCAGAGGCTTCGTTGAGCGAGGAGGTGAAAGGGCAGCTGTACCCTGCGTTACGAGATAAAATAGCGGGCAAGGATGAGCTTACAGCCGCCAACATGCTGCTGAACTTTGTGCAGACGGCTTTCGAGTATAAGACTGATGCCGCTCAGTTCGGCAGGGAACGGGCTTTTTTTGGTGACGAGACTTTCTTCTACCCTTACAGCGACTGTGAGGACAGGGCGATTCTGTATTCCATTCTGGTCCGTGAACTGTTGGGACTGGATGTGGTGCTGTTGCATTATCCGCTTCATCTTGCGACGGCCGTGCGCTTTGAACAGGATGTGCCTGGGGATCATATCGCAATAGACGGCGTGAAGTACACTGTCTGCGATCCGACCTACATCGGGGCTTTGGCAGGGGATGCGATGCCTGAGTATAAGACCGTTCCCGCAAAAGTGGTTAAAATCAAATAATAGTATAGACTATGATGAAAAAAGTATTCTTATGCCTTTTAGGCGTTGTCTCTTTGGCTGGATGTCTGGAACCGACCGCAACCGACGAAAATGGAACCGTGGCAGAAGATTCCGGGGTTATCTGTGGTTTTGTGTTCAACATAGAGACTAATGCTGAGATAAATGGAGCCAAGGTGACGCTTTCCCCGGGTGATGTCACCAGCAAGACAGGTTCCAACGGCTATTTCGAGTTTGATGATCTCAAATCCGGGACGTACAAGGTCACCGCCACGGCGGACGGGTACGATGGGATTTATCGTCAGTTGACAATAAAGTCGGGGCGTGAGTATGTGTGTGATTTCCCGTTAAGGGCGATCTACAACGCCAGTGCCGAGGTCAGTCCTTTGGAAGGTCTGGATTTCGGGCGTGGCAAAAACACATTGGCCGTGACATTGAAGGCGCATAACGGTGCCTTGGCTTATCACGCTGAATTGGAAGGAAATCCGGCTTGGGTGTCGTTGGAAAAGAATGACGGAACCATTCCGGATTATGAAAAGACGAGTCAGGTTGAGTATCTGAAACTGACTGTTGACAGGAACGCCATGAAAACAGACGAGACCACATGCTATCTTGTCATAATGGCTGGAAGAAAGGAATTTAGGGTCAAGGTTACCGCAAGGCAGAATGCCGTGAATGACTATTCTTCGGCGACAGTGATTTCATGTGACAGCAGGATCGATGCCAAGATTATCAGCTGCAATTGGTCTGGTACATCGGTTGTGTTCAATTATTCGTTGACGAATACAGGATTGGGTGATATATCTAAGTTTTCATTAGGTAGTAGCAGCTATACGACTATCTATGATGACAAGGGAAATGAATATACATATTGGTACATAACATTTAGAGATAGCAGCACTGATAGTAATAGTTATAAAACGATAATCACAAGGTTTCCGGAGGGACCGGAGTGCAAGGGATCCATTACGTTGAAGAATGTTCCTTCAGACGTGAAGAACATTACATATTTATTACACGCTTATATTCATTATGGGACTCCGTTGTCAGGAGACAGGATTTCATTCAAGAACGTCCCCGTCTATGATTAATTCATAGCGAAGATCTTCAAGGCATGTCATTGAAAAGGCTCACCCGATTGATGCCCGGCAGACTCAAGCGCCTGAGTCTGCCTTTGAATGCGCTTGCTATCACGGCCATGGCGTTTGGTCTGTCATATTTCATAAAGTACGACCTTGGCTCCATTTCAGCCTTTGCCCCGATGGAAAAAGCCACAGACTTTGATTTGACTGATGTCTATAACACGGTCGCGGACAGGCGGGCCAGCCGGACACTGAGCGATGACATCGTCATAGTCAGCATTGATGGCTGCTCCAGGGAGGACATCATGGAGGTCGTTGACTATGTGGATTATTTGAATCCTTCCGCCATAGGCCTTGACGTGTTCTTCAATTATCCTGCGGAGGGTGATGCCGGCCTGATCGAGTCGTTGACACAATGTGACAACCTCGTTTTCCCTGTCGGACTGAGGCGAATCGGAGACGAGGCCGCCATCTTCGGTTCGTATTTTTATGATAACACATCTATCGGGCATCGGGGAGTTGTCAACCTTTCCGTCGATTCACATCTCAGTGTCGTCCGGGATTTCCAGTCGGAGTACATTGTCGGCAGGGACACTTTGAGAAGTTTCTGTGCGGAGTTGGCCAAAGTTGCGGATCCGAAGGCATATTCGAGACTTAAGGTCAGAGGAGGCAAATCGGAGGTGATCAATTATCCGTCCTGGGAGTTCGAATTCATTCCTGCAAAGGATTTGACAAGAGGAGGAATCCCTTTTGAGGAGGCACGGCAAAGCGTTGAGGGCAAGGTGGTTCTGATCGGAAGTGTGTCCGATCCGTCGGATTTCCATCTGACTCCCATTGATGAAAGGATGCCGGGGCTTCTGATTCATGCGAGGGCTCTCCAGACAATTCTGGATTCGTGCTATGTCGATGAAACCTCCGATTTCCTGAGCTGGGTGATGGCAACATTGCTGTCATTCGCCTTCATCCTTCTGGTCTTGGTGATAAAGGAATATGTCCCTTTCGAAGGTTTGGTGGTTCGTGCCGCGCAGTTTATTCTCATCTACCTGTTTCTGGTACTGGGATGCAACGCTTTCGCACGTCATGGAAACTATCTGAATTTCGGCCCTACGCTACTGATGATCGGCCTTGGGATGCTGGCCAAGGACATCTGGCTTGGCCTTGTTGACTTTGTGAAGAATATTCAGAATCGTAAAAAAAGAAAAGTATGAAATTGACAAGTTTTATCATTTCAGTCCTGTGCTTTACTTTGGCCTTGCAGCCAAACGCCCCAAAGGGACGCTATGCGATCTTCAAGTTCTCCGGAGATGTCACCGTACGTAAAGATGGCTCCGGAGATTGGTCTGATGTGTCCAAGCGCATGAGCGTGAACCCGAAAGATGTGTGCCGCATTCCCAAAGGTGGCTCGGTGTCCATTCTTGACAAGAAGACTAATCGTGTATTCACCGTTGAAGAGGATGGTGTCTTGAATGTTAAGACTCTGATTGAAAAGGCGGAAACGGCTTCCAGAAGAATCACCGCAAGGCTCAACGACGCTTTGGCCAGTGACCTTGCGATGGAACGCAGGGCTGTGCCGACATATTCCATCCTTGGGGCGACAACCCATGCCGGTGGGGATGGAAACTCTGCTCAGGCCGGGATTCCGACTCTGACGGACACCGTGTGCTATCTATTGAGGCAATATGTCGACAGCCTGTCCACAGGGCATGAGATTCATCCGTCCGATGGCCTTATGATCGGGAAAGAGAGCCTTGGAGACGGAGAGTTCTGTTTTGTGGTCTCCAACAGTACCAATGAGTTATACTATTTCAATATATTGAGGCTTGACCATAATAGCAAGGAGGTTTCTTTCTGCATTACCCCAGTGGATGCGGCGGGCGAGATATTCATCCCTGATGGAATGTACCTCAAACTGACTCAGTACCCTTTCGCGGAAGAGGAGGACAATGAATATACCTACCTGTTTTTCGCCACTCCAAGGATGATTGATTTCAACGCCTTGAGCAAGATGCTGTCAGACACATCTCCGGATTCCAGGATAAGGCTGCGTGACAGCGGCTGCCTGAAGGTTGTTCCTGTTATGTGATTATGCTATAGGATATAGACCAAAAAGATTCCTTAAGATGATGCAGCTTATTTTCTGATGGTTACTTAACGTCTGAAACACCTCTGGGTTGCAGCCAGAAAGTCGTTTTCTTCGCTGCATAGCGTTGTTGGATGCCTCCGCATGTGCTTATTCAGTCCGGGATACCTGTGTCTGATGGCCATGGCGGTCATTTACCCGGATAGGGCGCGCGAAGGGTGTAGGCCGCTACGGCCTACAGGCACAGGTACACGACGTAACGCAAGTCGACATCTTCCTCATTTGTAAAATGTCATCCGTTACTCGCTGATACAGAATGAGTGGTTGATAATGTACTCATTATTACATAGTTAACGTCTCGTCTTGGGCGCATATCCACTAAAGACGAATAGTTAACTCGATTATTATCAACCGTTTATGGATTACGTCTCAATGCCTTCTTATTACGGCCGCCCAGTCACGATGTCGGTGTGTGATTTACGGAACGCCCTCACATCAAAGCCGGTCTTAAATACATGAGAGGCTCATCCCCATGAAAATCCTGTACCATAGCCTTTGTGTTTTTCAGCCTGGTCTGGTTTCCAACAATGCAGATTCACCATTTGGCTGAAAGCCTTTTGTAATATTCTCACCGTCCATATTCCCTCGGTGCAGTCCGTCCGGTGGATTGTGTTCTGGCCGGACAAAATGCGGAAATCATGCGCTTTGTCCGGCCGGCAAGGCTTTCAGCGGACAAACTATTGAATAAACTCGGCAAACAACCCGGAAGTGCCGGACCCGCGCTATGAGACTGGCGGTAAGCAATTGACTAACAACGTCATTGGCCGTCGGCGTTTCATTGACGTTGGTGCGAAACAACAAAACTCAATCGGCAAGATCGTTCCCTTTCTTTTACACAGGTTTTTGGACTTGATCCCAACGTTCCTTGTTGAAGTACCCCCTCGGTATGTAAGGCTAAAAAAAATGCAGACATCCCCTTTTAGGGAAAGGATGCCTGCTTTTACCATATAGTTTTAACGAAAACTATGCGCAAATATAATCAAATTTCCTTTATGGTCAACTCTTTTCATCTAAAAATGTTTTTCTTTCGCCAGTATTCTATAACTTCCATAGACCCCTAGATAAACTGGTTCGATAAGTTGATTCGCCGTTCTACTAACACGGACACTGAGCAATCAGTGTCCGTTTCTTTTATCCCTCACCCCTCGCAGAACCCCGTAGAAGAAGTCCGACTTATCCGAAAAGTTCGTTCCATCAGTTCGTGAGGAGGTTGATCGTAGTATGGGGAATAAAAAACAGACATCCTTTTAGGGGGAAGATGCCTGCTTTTACGAAATGCTTTCATGGCAATATGAATGTTAGGCTGCTGTGCTGGTGATGTGCATGAAATACTGCGGAGGAATGAGCGGAGCAATTCATCGGATGGTGTGGTAGAAGTGCCAGTGATGGCCATCGGGCTGAAGGCATTTTGTGAAAATGTGGGAGAACTGAGCGGTGATGGCACGCCATGGCTTGCGGTCGTTAACAAAAGTGACCTGAAAAGGTTGCTTGTGAATATGGAAGGCCTTGTGTTTACTTAAATGTCCGGTGCTTGTCGTCTAATATTCCACTTTTGTGAGGAATAGGGCGTTGCCGGGGACGGATTCGCCGGCACAGGAGCGGGAGCCGCCTTGGGTGAGGATGGCGATCCAGGATTCGTCGCGCTTGCCGCGGCCTACCTCAAGGAGGGAACCGACTACGGCGCGGACCATATTCCTGAGAAAGCGGTCGGCGCGGATGGTGAAGACGAGGTAGTCACCTTCCTCGGCGGGGTAGCCCATGATTCTGACGTGGTCGGGGGAATATGCCTCCCAGCGGGCTTGGGTGACGGTGCAGATGGAGGTCTTGTTGCTGCTGCCGACCTTTTCGAAGCAGCTGAAGTCGTGGCGGCCAAGGAGTGCCTGTGCGGCGCGGTTCATCTTGTCGACATCCAGCGGGAAGGTGTAGAGGTAGGAATATTCCCGCATAAAAGGGTCACGGCGGCGGTGGATGAAGTACTTGTACTCACGTTGTGTGGCATCGAATCTGGCGTGGAACTCAGGATCACAAAACGCAATCGAATGTACCTTGATTCCGGCGGGCAAAATGGCATTTATTTTGTAGCCAATCGCGCTTGCGTCAATGTCCGGATTCGAGGCCTCGAAGTGAGCCACGTAGTTGATGGCGTTCACCTTCGAATCGGTCCGTCCGGCGCCCGTGACGGCAATGTCCTCCTTCAAGAGAGTCGAAAGAGCATTCTGAAGACACTCCTGAACAGTTGTTGCATCGTTCTGAATCTGCCAGCCGCAGAATGACGAGCCGTCGTATGAAAGGGTGATCCGGTAGCGCATTTTGATAGGATTGTTTTGATTGCAAAAATAGTAAAAACAGTATAATATGGAAAGTGTAAACATCAAGGAACTCAATGACAGGATCCAGAAGGAGAGCGCCTTCGTGGATATGCTGTCCCTTGAGATGGGCAAGGTCATCATCGGACAGAAGCAGCTGGTGGAGAACCTTCTGATCGGACTGCTCGCCAACGGACATATCCTTCTGGAAGGTGTGCCGGGATTGGCGAAGACTTTGGCCATAAGTACTTTGTCAAAGGCGATCGACGCTAAGTTCAGCCGTATTCAGTTCACCCCTGACCTCCTTCCTGCCGACCTTATCGGAACGATGATATATTCACAGAAGGATGAGTCGTTCGAGGTGCACAAGGGGCCGGTCTTCGCCAACTTCGTGCTCGCGGATGAGATCAACCGTAGCCCGGCGAAGGTGCAGTCGGCCCTTCTTGAGGCTATGCAGGAGCGTCAGGTGACGATCGGCGACCAGACGTTCAAGCTTCCGGAGCCGTTCCTCGTGATGGCCACACAGAACCCTATCGAGCAGGAAGGAACCTATCCGCTTCCTGAGGCTCAGGTGGATCGTTTCATGCTGAAGGTCATCGTGAAATATCCTAAGAAAGAGGAGGAAAGGCAGATCATCAGGATGAACAACACAGGCGAGTTCCCGACGGTCAATCCGGTGATCAAGCCGGAGGACATCGTGCGCGCCAGAAGCGTCGTGAGGGATGTCTATATGGACGAGAAGATCGAGAGGTACATCGTGGACATCGTTTATGCCACACGTACACCGGATGACTACGGTCTTGGAAAGATCAAGGATCTCATCTCGTTCGGCGCCTCACCACGTGCGAGCATCTCATTGTCAATGGCTTCCAAAGCCTACGCTTTCATCAAGAGAAGAGGCTATGTGATCCCGGAGGATGTCAGGGCCGTCTGCGACGAGGTCCTTCGTCACAGGATCGGCCTTACCTACGAGGCGGAGGCAGAGAATGTCACGACCGAGCAGATCATCGCCGAAGTGCTCAACGCCGTACAGGTTCCGTAACGGACTATGTGTAGTTGGGTTTTAATCAGACATTTGAATCATGGCATCTAATTCCTCAGCCAATGAACTCCTGCGCAAGGTCCGCAAGATAGAGATCCGCACCAGGGCTCTGTCTCACCAGATCTTCGCCGGTGAATATCACAGTGCCTTCAAAGGCCGTGGAATGGCCTTCAGCGAGGTGCGTGAGTACCAGTACGGAGACGATGTGCGTTCGATGGACTGGAATGTGACCGCGCGTCTGCGCTCTCCTTACGTCAAGGTTTTCGAGGAGGAGAGGGAGATGACGGTCGTCCTTCTGATCGACATCAGCCGTTCCGGCCTTTTCGGAACGAGTGAGAGGACGAAGAGGGATCTGATCGCGGAGATCGCCGCTGTCCTGAGTTTCTCGGCCATAATCAACAACGACAAGGTCGGGGCGCTTTTCTTCAGCGACAGGGTAGAGGAGTTCATCCCGCCGAAAAAAGGACGCAGCCATCTTCTGCACATCATCCGTGAGATCATCGAGCTCAAGCCTGAGTCCAACGGAACCGATGTCGGGCAGGCTCTGCGGTACCTGACGAATGCGATGAAGAAGAAATGCACGGCTTTCGTGCTTTCAGACATGCTGGATGCCAATCCGGACGGATCGCCTCGTTATGAGGATGCACTTAAGGTGGCCCGCAATCGTCACGACATCTCTGTGATCAAGGTTCACGACCCACGCGAGAAGACGATTCCTGATGTCGGTCTTGTTCACGTCAAGGATTCCGAGACCGGAGAATCGGCTTGGATCAACACTTCCAGCAAGAAGACAAGGGCGGAATATTCAAAATGGTTCGGTGCCGTTGAGGATGGGGAGAGAAAGCTGTTCAACCGCTATAAGATTGATTCTGTGGACATCGCCACCAATCAGGATTACGTCAAAGGTCTGATGACATTTTTCGGGAGGAGATAGATATGAAGAGATTGATTTACGGGTTGCCGCTTTTCTGCGTCGCGATGATCATCACCATCGCCGCCTCCGGACAGCAGGGTCCGCAAAATAAAGGTATGCTGATAAAGTCGGAGGATTCCTTTCTGGAACCTTTGCAGAAGCGCGACACAGCTCTGATCGGTGATCAGTTCCGTTACGGATTCCACCTCAAGGATGTGGTGGAGGGGACCCGTTTCGCCCTGCCGGATTTCTCCAAAGGATTTATGGACAGCGTGGAGATTGTCCTGCCTTTCATGGTGGACACTGTCAAGATCCGGGGCAAAAAGAATGAGCCGAAGTCATACGACATCGACGTGTCGATGATCATAACATCCTTTGACGAAGGTAAATACGAGCTTCTGCCACTGTCCTTGGTGAGAGCGTCCGGTGTGGACAGGATTGACACGCTGGTCTTTGCGTCAAAGACACTTGACATCTTCACGATGCCTGTGGACACGACCACCTATCAGATTCACGACATTAAGCGGCAGATCCGCTATCCGCTCAAGGCTTCGGAGGTAATCCCTTATGTTTTAGGAATATGGGGTGTCGCGATTGTGGCTGTTCTGATTTGGGCGCTGTTCGCTATGAGACGCAAGAAAGAGACCAACGTCATCCACAAGGATCCGCCTTATCTTGTCGCCCTGCGAAGACTCGACCATTTCCGTGGCAGCAAATACTGGGTTCCGGAGAAGCAGAAGGCATTCTATTCCGGAATCACGGATGCGTTGAGGGAATATATTGACGCTCGCTACGGCATCGACGCCATGGAGATGACAACAGCCGAGATATTCAAAGACCTCAAGACCTCAGGTGTTCCGGCTGACCTTTACGAGGAGATGAAGACGCTTTTCGAGACAGCTGATTTCGTGAAATTCGCCAAGGCCTCGGCCTCGGATGAGGAGAACGCTGCCGCGCTTCCTGCTGCGGTACGCTTTGTGACAGTTACTTATCAGTCTCAACTTGCGGAAGAAGAGGCTGCCAGGAAGGCTGCCGAAGCGAAGTCTCCGGCTAAAAAAGAAGGAGGAGAGGCGTAATGTTCTTTGAATATCCTAAACTGCTTTGGCTCCTTGCGGTTCCGGCTCTGTTGGTTCTGCGTTATCTGTACGTGGAACTGAAGGATCGTCGTCCACATCTGAGAGTCTCAAGCGTCACGCCTTGGAAGAAAGGTGGAAAGACAGTGCTCGGGGTAATCAGACATATTCCGTTCATTTTAAGAATCGCCGCGCTTTCGCTGATTGTGGTCGCGATCGCACGTCCACGTTCGTCTACCAAGGTTGAAAAGGTTGACACAGAGGGAATTGACATCGTGCTTGCGATGGATGTCTCGACAAGTATGCTGGCCAGAGATTTCACCCCGGACCGAATCAGCGCCGCCAAGGACATCGCCATCGAGTTCATCGCCCAGAGGCCTTCCGACAGGATGGGGATCGTGGTGTTTGCCGGAGAGAGTTATACCCAATGCCCGCTGACGACAGACAGGGCCACCCTGATCAACCTGATGAAGGAGATTTCCACTGACTTGATAGAGGACGGAACGGCCATCGGCAACGGACTTGCCACAGCCGTGGCCAGAATCAAGGATTCTGATGCCAAGAGCCGTGTGGTTATCCTGCTGACTGATGGTGTGAACAACAGTGGAGAGATCTCCCCGGAGACCGCCGCCGAGATCGCCAAGACCTATGGAATAAGGGTTTACACAATCGGAGTCGGAGCCAATGGCGAGGCTCCATATCCTGTGATGACTCCATGGGGAGTACAGATGCAGAATGTCAAGGTTGAACTTGACGAGAAGCTGCTTTCCAACATCGCTTCGACGACGGGTGGAAAATATTTCAGAGCCACCGACAACACGAAACTTGCTGAGATATATTCAGACATCAACAAGATGGAGAAGGCTCGCACGACCATCGACAGCTTCCCGGTCTATAAGGAACTGTTTGGCACTTATGCGCTCATGGCTTTGATCTGTCTGTTGTTGGAGGCTCTTGTTAAACTGTTGATAAGGAGGTTGCCATGATAATTTTCGCCGCACCGCATTATCTTTTGCTGTTGCTCCTGATTCCGTTCTTTTTTCTCGGAATGGGGCTATGGTTGTGGAACAGGCGTCGCCGTCTGCGCAAGTTCGGAGACGAGGCCCTTGTGAACGAACTGATGCCTTCTTGGTCACGTAATAAATTGTGGGTGAGGACTGTCTTGTTCTCGTTGGCGTTTTTCTTCTTTGCTATCGGTCTGTCCAGACCTCAAATGGGTGCCAAACTGAAGGAACACAAGACCAAAGGGGCTGAGATCATGATCGCCCTTGACGTGTCCAACTCGATGCTTGCCAAGGATTATTCCCCTAACAGATTGGAAAGGGCTAAGCTGGCTATTTCCAGAATCACAGACAAGCTTCAGGATGACCGGATCGGCTTGATAGTGTTCGCCGGAACATCGTTCGTCCAACTTCCGATCACATCGGACTATGTGAGTGCCAAGATGTTCCTGAACACCATCTCAACTGAGTCCATTCCTATTCAGGGAACTGCGATCGGGGATGCGATCAACACTGCTATCCGTGGATTCAGCGCGCAGAGCGAGCATAGCCGCGCGATCATCGTGATCACAGATGGCGAGAACCATGAGGATGACGCTGTGGCCGCCGCGAAACAGGCTGCCGAGGCGGGGGTCAAGGTCTATACGATCGGCGTGGGATCAGCTGACGGCCAGCCGATTCCTATGGACGGAGGCCTTTTGAAGGACAAGGACGGGAATATTGTCGTGACTCATCTTGACGAGAAGACCCTCAAGGAAGTCGCTTCCGCCGGGGGCGGGGCATATGTTCATGCCGGTAACGATGAGTTTGGCCTGACACCTATCGTCAACGACATCAGGAAGATGGAGGATGAGGAATACAATTCCGTGGTCTTTGAGGAATATGACGAGCAGTTTATGTACTTTCTCGGAATAGCGTTGGCGTTCTTCGCCCTTGAGATGCTCATCGGGGAAAGACGCTCGCGCAGACATTTGTTTGAGGAAAAGAAATGAGGATTATATTGAAATATTCATTGACGGCTTTTTTGCTGATGCTTTCCTGCGCGGTGGCTTTTGCACAGACAGACCGCAGGGAGGTCCGCGCAGGCAACCGTCAGTTCAAGAAAGGGAATTGGCAGAACGCTGAGATAGAGTACCGTAAGGCTCAGGTGAAGGACACCTCTTCATTCGCCGCCAATTACAACCTTGCCGGGGCTCTTTATCGTGAAGGGAATTACGATGAGGCCGGAAAGTCTTTGGAAAGATTGAAGGATGTCGCTCCGATGTCGGCCAATTCCGCTGACTATTATTACAACCTTGGCAACATCGCTGTCCGGAAGAAGGACTGGAAGTCCGCTGTAGATGCCTACAAACAATCCTTGCTCCGTAATCCCGGGGATTTGGACGCGAAAGAGAATTATGCCTATGCCAAGCAGATGCTGAAGAATGAAGGTGGCGATGGCGGTGATGACCAACAGAATCAGGATCAGAACAACGACCGGAACAATCAGAACAACAATAACGGGCAGAATCAGGATAACGACCAGAACAAAGATCAGAATCAAGACCAGAACCAGAATAATGATCAGAACAAGGAGCAGAATCAAGGAGACCGGCCGAAACCTCAGCAAGGCGAGGGGCAGGGGGAGGCCAAGATCTCCCCGCAGCAGGCTCAACAGATGCTGAAGGCGGTTCAGGCCCGTGAGAAGGAGACTCAGGACAAGGTCAACAAGGAGAAGGCGGCTCTGCTGAAATCCCGCCAGAAAGAGAAGAATTGGTAATAGTGTGAATATGAAGAGATTGTTTTACATTGCGGCTTTTTTGCTCATAGCATTGTTTGAGGCCTCCGCCCAGAATGTCATCCGGGTTGAAGCTCCTGATGTGGTTGCTGTGAACGAGCAGTTCAATGTCACTTTCATCATTGAGGGTGAGAAGAGTCCTTCGGACTTCCAATGGTCTCAAGGTGATGATTTCCAATTGGTATGGGGACCCCAAAGAGGCTCAAGCTCCAGCGTGCAGATCATCAACGGGAAGCGTTCTTCTTCCCATCAGACCACATTTACCTATATTCTGATTCCAAAGTCTACGGGAACATTCCAGCTTCCGGCTGCCACGGCTATGCTTTCGGGAGACAAAATAACTTCCTCCCAGACCTCGGTCCAGGTAGTGAGCGACGGGGCGTCTTCCTCGCATTCATCGGGGCAGGGTGGAAACTCCTCTGGTGACGGACAGCGGTCATCTTCCGCATCTGGAGAAATCTCTTCGAGTGACCTGTTCCTTAGGCTGTCGCTAAGCCGTACGGAAGTGGTTATAGGGGAGCCGATCACAGCCACGCTCAAGATCTACCAGCGAGTCAACGTGGTGCAGTTTGAAAATGCCAAACTCCCTACATTCAATGGATTCTGGAGTCAGGAAACCTATGTCCCAACCAGCATTGAGTTCAAGCGTGAGAGTCTGGATGACAGAATCTACCAAACCGCAGTGCTCAGGTCCTATGTCCTGATCCCTCAGCAGTCCGGGACAATCACGATCGACCCGTCAGAACTTGTCTGCGTAGTGAGCGTCAGGAACAATGCGCCAACCTCCAACAGTTTGTTTGACAGGTTTTTTCAGGATGACTACCGTACCATTCGCAAAAGGGTCACAACTTCACCTGTCAAAGTCAAGGTGAATCCGCTTCCGTCCGGACAGCCAGCCTCGTTCGGTGGCGGTGTCGGCAGTTTCGGAATATCCGCGCGTCTGACCACGGACAACCTCAAGACTCATGATGCCGCTTCATTGATCATAACTGTTTCCGGACGCGGAAATGTGGCGTTGCTTGAGGAGCCGAAAGTCAATTTCCCGCCTGACTTCGAGGTCTATGACACCAAGGCAACGGAAAACACGGACAAGAGTAATGGCGGAACATCGGGCAGCAAGTCTTTTGAATATCCTTTCATTCCGAGAAGCCATGGTGATTTCACGATTGATCCGGTGGAATATTCATACTATGATGTCAATGCCGGCAAGTATGTGACTCTCAAGACCGATCCGTTGCACATCAAAGTGGCCAAGGGAAAGGAAGGTGATTCCGTTCCAGCCACAACGGTCTCTTCCGGAGTCGAGAGAAAGGATGTGAAGAGCCTTGCTGATGACATCAGGTTCATATTCACAGGCAAACCGAATCTTTCCGGTTCGGGGACGTTCTTTGTCGGGTCGGTGTTCTTCTGGATTCTGTTGGCTCTGATGATCTTTGGGGCAACCGCTGTGTACCTTGCGTTCAGAAAGGTGGCCGCGATGCGGGCGGATGTCGCCGGGACTAAGAACAGACGCGCCACAAAGATGGCTCAGAAGCGTCTCAAACAGGCAGGCGAATATCTTGACAAGAGTCTCTACACTGCTTTCTATGAGGAACTTCATAAGGCTCTCATCGGATTCATTTCCGACAAATTGAACATGGACATGTCAGAGATAAGCAAGGAAAACATAGCTTCCGCGCTCACGGACGGCGGTGTGAGTGAGGAACAGACAGAGGCTTTCACAGACCTACTGGACGCCTGTGAGTTCGCGCGTTATTCTCCTGATGGAGGAAACGATGCGATGAGATCTCACTACGACGATGCGCTGAAGGTGATCTCATCAATCGATTCAGGTCTCAAGACCAGAGGAAAATCATTTAGAAAGGTCGCCACGGTTGTGACATTGTTACTTTCCATTGGATTTTCAATGAATATCCAGGCGAAGGATCTGGATTCTCTCTGGACAGCAGGTGTGCAGGCCTACACTGACGGCAAGTTTGCCGATGCCTTGGCGGCTTGGACTTCCATTGAAGAGTCCGGACAGAAATCCGCCACGCTTTACTATAACCTTGGTAACGCTTGGTTCAAACAAGCCAACTACCCGAAGGCGATTCTGAACTACGAAAGAGCTTTGAGGCTTGATCCGTCATATTCGGATGCCCGTTACAATCTGGAGTTCACAAGTAATTTTGTGCAGGACAAGATCGAGCCTGTTCCTGAGTTCATTCTCAAGAGTGTCGCAAGGAAAGTCTGCTACGTGATGGGATCCAACGCCTGGGCGGTCATATTCCTTGTGCTGCTTGCCGCAGCCTTGATGATGGGACTTCTGTTCCTGCTGGGTTCATCGGTCGGCAAAAGACGTGTGGGCTTCTATTGCGGAATCGTGCTTCTGCTGCTATCCGCCGGGGCTTTGAGTTTCTCAATCTGGCAGAAATCCGACAGTGTGAAGACCGACACGGCGATCGTGATGTCACCGGTTTCATCGGTGAAAAGTTCTCCGTCATCCGGCTCGTCAAAGGATCTTTTCGTGATCCACGAAGGCACGAAAGTCACGATTCTGGACGAGGTGGGCACTTGGAGAAATATCTCACTTGCGGATGGACGTCAGGGCTGGATAACTTCCAACGAGCTTGAGGTAATATAGTTGAATATAAATGAAAAAGGCTGACCCTGAATGTCTTCGGTCAGCCTTTTTTTGATGTGTTGTGCGGCTTAGTCCCTTGTCAGCGTCTGGCCGCCGATGAACTCGCGCATGATTGAGGTCGGCGGAATCGCTGAGATCTCACCCGGCTGGAGGGCGATGATGTAATCCAGAAACTTGAGCAGACGCACGGCCTCGGTGTAGGCAGGGGAGTTCGGCGAAATCCTGCGTAGAAGCGGTTCGGCGTAATATTTCAGCATCGGAAGCTCGAAGATCAGGGCAGAGTTGAACAGCACGTCCGCGTTCTCCTGGAACGGGAATATATTTTTGCTTTCTCCCCGTCGCACGCTGTTCCATCTCATGATGGTCTCTTCGGGAGTGATGCCCCTGACACGGTTGTCGCGCACCATCCTGCGGAGTAGGCGGTTGTCCGATGTGGACATGTTGTTGTTCTCATCGATGTTCAGCGAGGTCAGGGCGGAGACATAGACTCTGAATATCCTTGAATTGTCAACAGTTGAGGTCATCTCCGGGTTCAGGGCGTGAATGCCTTCCATGATCAGGATGTCCTTGTCCTCAAGGCGTAGCTTGTTGCCCTCGAAGATTCTGTTTCCTGTCTTGAAGTCGAATCTTGGAATCTCAACCTCTTTCCCCTCAAGAAGTTCGTTGAGCTGTTTGTTGAGGAATTCGAGATCCATGGCGTAGAGCGACTCGAAGTCATAGTTCCCGTCCTCGTCCTTCGGAGTGTGATCCCTGTCCACAAAATAGTTGTCCAACTCGATGACTTTCGGCTTGAGCCCTAACACCTTGCACTGTAGGGCTATTCTGAGTGATGATGATGTTTTTCCGCTTGATGACGGTCCCGCTATCATCACGATTCGCTTAGTTCCCCTCTCCAAGTAGATCCTGTCGGCTATCTTTGCGTAGTTCCTTTCGTGGAGGGATTCCGCCAAGTTGATGATGCTGACGGCCTTGCCGTCTTTCACGGCCTTGTTCAACGTCCCGATGCTCTCGATGTTGATGATGGAACACCAGTCGGAATATTCCTTGAGGGCCGCCGCTATCTTGCCTTGACGCTTCATCGGCATGACCTTGCTGAAGTCGGTCATCATCGGGGACTGAAGGCAAAACCCGTCACCCATTCCGCTGATGTCGAACACCTTGAGGTAACCGGTCGAAGGAATCAACGGTCCGTGGAAGGTGTCGGCCTTACCGTCAAGGTAATAGACGCTGCAACTGAATGTCCCCAAGCTCTTCTGAAGCTCGGCCTTCTGCGGCTGGTTGTTGGCGAGAAATAGAGACTCTGCCTCTTCGGAGAACATCTTTACCTTTGTAAACGGCAGGTCCTTCGCCACTATCTCCTTCATCTTCTCCCTTATCCTGTCAATCTCGTCATCGGTGACAAAATAAGGCTTGTGCCGCCCGTCTTCGTTCTTCCCCTTCTCGATGATTTCGCAGTATAGTCCGCTTGGCAGCGAGTGGTCGATCACAAGCACTTTGTCAGGATAAAGTTCCCTCACGGCATTCTGTAGCACGAAGCACAGCGACCGCACGTAGCTCCTTCTCCCGTCCGGGTGGTTGTAGCCGATAAATTCGACTCTGTGCAGGTTCACCGGCTTGAAACTCAGCTCCTTCAGCTTGTTGTCCACCAGCGCGGCCAGCACATCGAATTTTTGGCCAGTCTTCTTGTCCGTGACAGATGAACAATACTTGTCCGACAAAGCCTTCAAATCCCGCCCGTTCTCAATCTTATGGTTCTTGCCGTCATTGACGCAGAACAATGTTATCTCATTCTTGTTCATTTTCAATTTTAATTAAAAGGAATCTTTCAAAGTTAATCAAAAATGATGTCAAACTCACCGTTGTAATAATAAATTAACATTTAGCGTCGTCCCTGATTGCTTAATCAAGGAATAATGATTATGTTTGTGAATGTTTAACCACAAACTATCACTAAAGAGGACAGTAACATAATAAATTTGAACGTATGAAAAGAATATTACCGTTTGTTTTTGCAGCCATCATGATGGCGATTTCCTGTACTAAAGAGAACAATGATGAACCGTACAACCCTGACGGCTCCCCGATAACGCAGGCGCAGGCCTTGGAGATTGTCAAGGAGGACATTGATGAGTATGATATGGTTTATGTCACTAGTGCTATAGCAAGAAAAAACATGGTACTTGATATTCCTATGGATGGCTCACGTGTTGTTAAAGTTCCTTGTGATTCATGGATAGTGGCAATAGATTCTGATCCTCTGGCCAACGGTGGCCAGAAATGGTTGTATATTTATGTTGATGCATATACTGGTAACGCAGATAAAGAATCGTGGGAATGGGGCATGCCTTGGCAAGAAGGGATAGAATTCATATGCGTGAAAAATACATTTGCAGGAATCACTAAGTAACCTTCAAAAAATAACCTGCATCATCTTAAGGAATCTTTTCGGTCTATATCTCTTTTCTCATCAGTCATGTGCCACCGGCACACTCCTTCTTCGAAAATAGATCTATCCTCGAAAATATTCTCTTAATCTGAGGCAACTTATTTTTTTCATGTTACTAAATCAGAGATGAAAATCTCATGTAACTCTTACTCCTATAGTTTAATGGAATCTGGCGATAGTATGTCTAACAACTGGGCGGTGATTATCAGCGGAGGTGCTAATCCAATCTTGAATCATGAGCGTTACTGGAACAATTGCTCTGCAATGTACAAATGTCTGCGGAATGTTTATAATTATAGGAGAGACAGGATATTTGTTTTGATGTCTGATGGCGTGTCGTCAGATCCTGACAGACACTTGAATAACGGATGGTATGAATCGTCTCCGCAGGACCTGGATGGAGACGGTAATGATGACATCAATTTTTCAGCCACAAAGGCGAATATCTCAACGGTTTTCAATTATCTTCGAGATCATGTTGCTGTTGACGAGCAGGTCCTTGTTTTTGTCACCGACCACGGATCAAGACATGATGATGAATCCTACATCACTCTATGGGGAGGGTCGGAGATCTCTGCCTCGGAGTTTGCAAATGAGGTCAAGAAGATAAATGACTCATCCCGAAAGCATGTAGTTCTTGGCCAGTGCTACAGCGGTGGATTCATAGGCCCGCTGTCTTCTTGCTGGAACGTGTCTGTCGCAACCGCCTGTGCCTATAATCAGGCCTCTTCTGCAAGAAGCGGATCCATGTATGACGAGTTCCTCTATCATTGGATAAGCGCGGCTGCCGGAAGAACTCCGGGTGGAACAGTAGTCAATGCCGACCTGAACGGCTATGACGGAGTCTCCGCGGAGGAAATATTCCGCTATTCCCAGGATAAGGATGAAAAAGACGAGGCCTCTCAGTATGCATCCTCTCCAGGTCCAATGGGAGAGAAGTACGGGCTGTCAGGCGAGGAGTTCGGCTATCCGGTGTTCTCCAATCCGCCATTGCACATGACCTCGGGCGAAGACTATACCGCGAGCCTGTCCAATCTGCCCGCCTCCTGCACGATAGATTGGACGACGATGCGTGACGGGAACATTTCTTTTGACCGAGTGTCCCCATCATCGGTGCGTGTGAGAAAGGTCAGTGGTTCACCGATGGCTGATGATTATGTCAAGGCAGAGGTGAGCACATCGTTCAAGACATATTCCTTCAGGCAGGATGTTTATCTGTGGGAGTCCGGGATCCACCACACCGATGGCCTGATAGAAGGCTCGCTGACCTCCGGCACGTTCTCCCTGCCGTTCGGCTGCCCGGATGTGTCCTCCTACGAATGGATGATAGACGGTGCGGAGTATGAGGTCATCGATGCGTCCACTCACATCATGAATTTTGTGGCCTCAGGGGAGATTCCGGAGGAATACGCTGTTTCCGTGTCGTTCGTGAACCCTTTGGGTAGTAATACAACAATCGTAAGACGTTTTTACCAATGAAAGCAAGATTGATAAACATCCTGCTGTTAGCGTCGCTGCTGCCGTCGGCCTTATTGTCCTGTGTAGAGCCGATAGACCTTAATGCTGGCGAAGATCCTCAGGTGGTGGTGAACTGCATACTGACTGAGGATGACGTCCAGACATTGGAGATGTACTACACTCCGACCTCGATGGACGGTGCCCGCCGTCCGGTCGAAGACGCGGAGGTTATTCTAAGGTGCGGCTATGCCGGGACCGGAAAGTTTCACTATGTAGGTGATGGCCTTTGGCAATGCGAGTACAGACCCGAATACGGCAAAGAGTACAATTTAATGATAGTGATGGAGGGCCATGTCCTTCAGGCATCCACTAAGTTCCCTGCTGACGTGACCGTGGCCTGCTATGGCAGAGGGTATGACGCAAGCGAGGGACGTCATAAGAAAGGGTACCTGATGTACTCATACGAGCTGCGCCTTTTCAATCGTTCCCCAGAGTGTCCTCGTTATGGCTATCCTTGCCTTCTCGCCAGCCACCTGTGGGCGTTTCCTAAAGACAAGGGATGGGGCGAGGACTACCAGAAATACATAGCCACCAGCCACCTCTGCGCTGACGACTTCAACCTTACCTCCCTTCGTGTGCGTGATCTTCCGTGTTTCTCGGCCGACTCGATCAAGGTGATGCCCAAGTGGCTTCGTGAGGAGTTGGGCTGGTATCCTCTGATGATGGGAGACTTGCAGGTGCATCAGGGTTTCGTGCGCATCGACATTCCCAAGGACTACCATAGCGGAAAGACACAGGAAGAACTGAAAGATTCCCCGATATATACGGACATATCCTTTGTTCTGGCAAGGCCGTTCCCGACATCGTGGTCGAACTATGACGGCCCGTATCAGGAGCGAGGTGGCTTGTATGATATTTACATCCTCTCTGACGAAGCAGATAACTACTTCAAGGACGTGTACCGAAAGCACTTGAATAAGGACAACTTCCTGTTCGAGTACGACACCGAGAACATCTACACGAACATCAAGGGCGGGATAGGTGTTTTCGGAGCGATGATCCACCGGAACAATGAGACCGGGATAAGAGGTTATCTGAATGATTTTGTGCCGAGTGACAGAAAATAGGGATATGTTCGTTAGTTGAAAAAGAATATTAATATCATGAAAAGAATATTTGTTTTGGCATGGTTGTCTCTATTCCCTTTGCCAATGACGTTCGCTCAGACAAATGAAGTGAAGGACACCTTGCGCGGGTCTGTTGTGATCGGGGAGAAAAGTGGGGCGAGGGAAGCCGGTACACGGATCATCAAGGTGAAGGATTTTAAGAATATGGTGTCCGCGACAGGGAATGCTGACGTGATCAAGTATATTCAAACACTTCCTGGTGTGTCAACTGGTGGAGAAGGCTCCTCCGCATTCTATGTCAGAGGTGGGAATCTGGGAAGTAACCTTGTCACTTTGGATGGAGTCCCTCTCTATGGATCAAGCCATCTGTTGGGGTTTACATCGGTATATTCACCGGATGTCATCTCTGATGTGATGTTTCAAGTTGGTGGCTTCACCTCGGAAGAGGGCAACCTTACCGCATCTCACATAAAGCTCACAAGTGAGGATGGCGGGTTCAACCGCTCTCATGGCAAGGCTAATGTGAGCAATTTTATTCTTGGGACAAGTTTCTCGACACCCCTGCTGAAGGACAAGATCTCTTTTATCGGATCTGTAAGGCTTTCGCCTATTGGATTGGAACTTAGGGCAATAAAAGGCTTGTCATCGGCATTGGACAGTATTGGCAGCCCTAAAGCTCTTGTCTATGACGCTTTCGGCAAGGTGAGTTGGAAAATCAGTGACAGGCATAGACTGTCCTTGAGCGCCTTCAACAGCATGGATGCTTACAGTTATGACTATGGTGCGAACTCCGAGGAACACATCCAGTGGAGCAATTTGATCGGAAATCTTCGGTATGAGGGATCCTTGGACGATTCTTGGAGTGTCCGTGCCGGACTGTCGTACAACAAATTCAGCAACGCGCAAGGAATGGTGAAGATTCTTGGCGGCACAGACAACGATCTTGCTGTCCATAGTTCCATCGACGAGGCCACGCTGTCCGCATGCGCGAACTATGATGGAAAGATATTTCATTTTCAAGGAGGACTCAAAGGACGTTATGCCAGGTTCGATCCTGCCACATCCCAGAAAATCACAGGTGGAACCCTACTGATGGGCTCGTCGGATTCTCCAGCGTCTGGTCATGTCACGAACTGCCTGACAGGCACACTCCATTCGCAGATCGAGTTTGAGAAAGAAGGCTGCTATGATTTTCGCGCGTCCGGTCGATTGAATTACAGCCGGACTGACAGGACGGATGTCTTGGCTAAATCCGCTTCCTTTGATCCGGAGGCCAGTCTTCTTGCAAGGGTGAATGTCGCTTCTTGGTTGGGATTTGAGGCCACGGCGGATTGGACAACCCAATATTATCACACGTTGGAAGGAGTCCCGCTTGGGTGGTCATTGGACTTGATTGTGCCTTCGGACAACCAGTTCGGGCCAGAGAAAGCGAGCCAATATTACGCAGGAATGTTCCTGTCTTTTGAGAAGCATCGCCTGTCGCTCGGATGTTACACGAAGAAAATGAAGGATCTGGTCTATTTCACAGATGCCACATCTCTTTTCAGCTCTGCCGCCGCTGGATGGCGTGACAAGATTGACATCGGTGAAGGTTCTTCAAAGGGGGTTGAATTCCTTTATGAGAAAGCCGGCGAGAAGCTGAATTACAGAATCGCCTACACCTGGTCAAAGACGGATCGTACGTTTCAGAACGTGAATGACGGGGTGTCTTTCCCGGCCAAGTTCAACAGGCCTCATATCCTGAATGTTTCGGCTGAATATTCAATCTCTAAAGATAAACATCGTGAGATTGCAGTGAATACATTGTTTACCTATCAGTCCGGCCATTGGGAGACTGTCGCCTCCGGCTATTATCAAGGATTTTTGATCAAGGAACCGGATAAGGTCTCGCTTAAATATTTTACAACCGTCAACAATTTCGAGATGCCTGCCTACATCAGAATGGACCTGGGATGCAGCCTGAGGTTCAATCTTGATAAGAGATGCCACCATACATTGAATTTGGGAATATACAATGTCCTGAACAGGCACAATCCGTTCAGTCTGACTTATGACACTGAGGACCGGACTTGGAAGAAGGTCAGCATATTCCCGATCATGCCGAGTCTGAGCTGGACGTTGGAATTCTGATGGTTAGGGCACTGATAGGACTTTCGGAAAAGTCGTCGTAAGAAAAAATATTTCTGTTTCTTATGACGATTTTTCTATTTCTTTTGAAAATTTACGTTTTGTTGCCCCATCTTTGCCGGAGAACATAATAAACTCAAACTATGTTGATAGACATTCTTGGGGCGAAGTGCATAGGCATCGAGGCTGTCCCCGTCACCGTGGAGGTGGACATAGCGCATGGAATAGGAATTCATCTTGTAGGGCTTGCGGATGTGGCGGTCAAGGAAAGTCTTTTGAGGACAGTCACGGCTCTGCAGTCATTGGGATTCAGGATACCGGGAAAGAAGATTGTGATCAATCTGGCTCCGGCGGATGTTCGGAAGAACGGCAGTGGCTACGACCTTCCGATAGCTGTGGGAATCCTTGCGGCATCCGAGCAGAAACATTTTCCCGGATTGGACAAGTACCTTATCATGGGGGAGTTGGGGTTGGACGGCTCTGTGCGTGAAG
The DNA here is from genome assembly GCA_900544195.1 of uncultured Alistipes sp. Lineage (GTDB taxonomy): Bacteria > Bacteroidota > Bacteroidia > Bacteroidales > UBA932 > Cryptobacteroides. Next base: position 46,072 of record UQUJ01000003.1, read on the forward strand.
TACAGGGAGCCCTGCCGTTCGCTGATCTTGCGGCGGGCATGGGAATATCCGGGTGCATCATTCCGCTTCGTTCGGCGTTGGAGGCCACCGAATGCAATGACCTGTCGATATTCGGAGTGGAGACATTGACTGATGTGATAAGGATCCTTGAGGAACAGGAGGATTGCAGCGATCTTCTTGTTTGGAACACAAGACTTTACAGGAAACTGTCCAGAAACGCGCAGCGTGTCCGGAAACCCTCAGGCCAGGACGTGATGGACTTCTCGGAGATAATCGGTCAAGAGGGGGCGAAAAGGGGAGTGGAGATAGCTGCCGCCGGCGGGCATAATCTTATAATGGTAGGACCTCCTGGCAGCGGCAAGAGTTCTTTGGCGAAGGCTATGGCCGGAATCCTGCCTCCGATGACAACGGAGGAGGCTATTGTCACGAGCAAGATCTACTCCGTTGCCGGAATGAAAGGCTCGCAGATAGGCCTGATCCGCACACGCCCGTTCCGCGCTCCACACTATAGCGCATCCCTGCCCGCCATCATCGGCGGAGGAGCCGGAGCCGACATCCGTCCCGGAGAAGTGACCCTCGCCGAGAACGGGATTCTCTTTCTGGATGAATATGGCCAGATGCCAAAATCCGTGCTGGAAGCTCTGCGTGGTCCGATGGAGGATAGAAAAGTCACAATCTCAAGGCTAAGGTCGAAACTTGAATATCCCGCCTCTTTCATGTTGGTCGCCGCCTCGAATCCATGCCCGTGCGGCTACTATGGCGAAGGAGACCGCTGCCGTTGCACTCCGGGTCAAAGGCTGAACTACCTGTCCAAACTCTCCGGTCCGGTAATGGACAGAATCGATATTCAATTATGGCTTCATCCCGTTGACACAGTGAAACTTGTCGGCCGCAGGAAAGGTGAACCCAGCGAGGTCGTGGCGCAGAGAGTCCTGAAGGCAAGGATGCTCCAGAAACAGCGTTTCGCCGATGACGGGATATTCACGAACGCCGAGATGAACAACCGACTCTTGGAGAAGCATTGCCAGTTGAATGATGAGTGCCGCAAGGTGATGGAACTGCTTATCAGTCGCCTTGGCCTGTCCGCCCGCGCATATTCCAGAATCCTGAAAGTCGCCAGAACCATCGCCGACCTCGAGATCTCGCGCGACATCAAGCCTGAATATCTCCGCGAAGCCGCCTCCTACCGCTTCCTCGACCGCCTCAACCTTGAGACTTTCGGATAAACTTAGTCCTCCCAGGAAACCGTCCTCGACTCATCCGGATTGACCGTGATGTGCACACGCAATGTCTCCTCCGGCAGGATCTCCTCGATGTTCTCCGGCCACTCCATAATGCAGAGACACCCGCTGTCAACATAGTCGTAGAATCCGATGTCAAGAGCCTCCGCGATCTTGTTAATCCTATAAAAATCAAAATGATACATCGGCTCCCCCGACCCGGTGCGATATTCATTCACAATTGCGAAAGTCGGAGAACTGACAGCGTCCTCCCGCACACCGAGCCGCCGGCAAATGGCCGTGGTGAAAGTAGTCTTCCCAGCCCCCATAGGAGCGTAGAACGCCAGAATACTATGCCCTTCCGTCTGCGAAAGGAACTCACCCGCAGCCCTGTCGATGTCCTGCAGGTCCTTTATGATGATCTCGTGTCTCATATCAAATGAATTTATGGCCTTAGCCAAGTCTCCGGATTCTGCGGCGTGCGCCCGGACCAGATCTGGAAATGCAGCTGCGTCTCCCCACCGATCGTGTCAACCGTCCCGACAACCTGCCCAGTCTTGACCTTGTCACCGGCCTTGACGCTCACCGTCCCCAATTTGCAATAGAACGAGAAGTAATTGCCATGCTGCACGAGCACACACTTGTTGTACCCAGGCATGACCACAATCTGCTTCACATCCCCGTCAAAGACTGCCTTGATTTCTGTTCCGGCGGCAAGTGCGATTGTCACACCGTTGTTGAACGGAAGCTTGAGGTTTGTATAGACCGGATGGAAACGCTGGCCGAAATGATCCACGACAGGCCCGTCCGCAGGCCATGGAAGCTTGCCTTTGTTAGCCTCGAATTTCTTGGCAAGAGTGTAGTCGATTGGCTTGCGCTTGGCTGTTGACTTGCCTTTTCCGGCCTTACCTGAGCCTTTCTCATCTGTGGCGTCACGGATGATCCTCTCGATTTCCCTGTTCAGGGCATCCACCTCACGCTGCTTTCTGGACAAGTCCTGCTGGTACTTCCTCTTGTTCTTTTTCAGCTGGCTGACAAGATTCCGCGAATCATTCTCCTCGGCCTTCAGCTTGTTCATCTCCGTCACCCTCAACGCCTTGATGGATTCGGCTTCCCGCTTCATGGCCGCCAATGCCTCGCTTTCCTTTTTCAGCTCGGTCTGGACATCAATGATTTTCGAAGCCTGTGAGTTCATCTGCTTTGAAAGATCCCTGAGGTAGCCGTAGCGTCTGAATGCCTGCCCGATATTGTCGCTGGCGAGGATGTACATGTACCAGATCTTCGCGCTGCGGTTCACGTAGGCGCTTCTCACGAGCCGCGCATAATGGTCGGACAAAGTGTCCAGCCGCGCCTGCATGAGGGCAATCTCCCTTTCCTTTGCCGAGATAGAGCCGGAATATTCAGCAATCTCCCTGTCGCTTTCGGCGATGAGTTTCTTTCTGGATTCCACCTTGCCGCTGATCATGTTGAGACGGCTCAATGCGCTGGCGCTTTGGGCGGCGTTGCTTCTGAGCTGGCCGTCAAGAATCGCTATCTCTTTCTGCAAGCGGGCCTTGCGAGCCTCCTGCGACCGCGTGTCCTGGGAATATGCCGGGAGTTGCCAAGCCAGAGCCGCAACAAGGGTCATGAATATTCCTGCAATCCTTCTCATTCTTTTCCTTCCGCCTTTCTGTTCTCCGCTTGAGTTCTGTACACTTTTGCGAGATCTGTCTCTCCAAGCGCCTCAAGCACAATTGCATAGTGCTCCAGACATGTCGCGCTCTCCTTGGCCCCGTAAAGCATCGCATGCTTGAATTGAGCCTTGGCTTCCTTGTCTTTTCCGAGCAGATGCAGGATCCAGCCGTAGGTGTCAAGGTAGGTAGGGTTGTCCGGTTCCTTGTCCACAGTCTTCTTGCTCATCGCACAGGCTTTTTTGAGTTTGCTGCCCTTGAGGGCAAGATAATAGGCGTAGTTGTTGAGTGCCGGCGCATAGTCCGGATTCAGTTTCAGAACCTTGGCATAGACCTTGAACGCTTCCTTCTCGTTCCCGAGCTCGTGGTACATGTCGCCGATGGAAGAGAGCGCGGGGATAGTGATTGAAGTGTCCCCCTGTGCTATCTCGATGATTTTGCGATTGTTGTCTATTATTCCCTGCCAATCCTTCCTGTTGTAGCAGGCCACATTCTTCATGTCCAGAAACGCAGTCTCCTTTGGAAACTTGACCAAAGCGCTGTCACAGGCTTTCTCCATTGTGTCCCAGTCTTTCATGTAACCCAGAATCTGCACGTAGGCCGCTGTGGTTCCGAGATTGTCCGGGTGCAAGGTCATGTTCTTGTGGATCAGCTCTTTCGCCTTGTCTTGCCTTTCGGTGGAGTACCAGTAGAGTCCCGAAGCCATGAGAGCCGCGCTGTCGGTCGGGTGGCACAGCACCAGATTGTCGTACAAGGTGTCGATCTGCGGTCTGACGCTCTGGATGAACCTTGGGTCGGAGCGTGTCACCAGCATGCCAAGGTACTGTGTCTTGGCATGTACATCTGTCTGGTCGTCAGACACGAACATATTCAAAGTCCGGAAGAACTCCGGAAAGTTCCGTCGGGTCCTATAGACTTCAGACTCTCCCAGAAGAGCCGGCATGTAGCCGTTTTGAAGATCGAGTGCCTCCTTGTAGTACGCCAGGGCCACGGTGTCCTTGTACTCGGCCATGGAATGGTCGCCGAGCTTGGTCAGCACATAAGGAGAGGAAAATTCTTTGTTGTAGTCCTCAAGGGTCTTGAGCGCCTCCAACGGCTTGTTCTGCCTCAACAGTATGTCGTATTTTGTGGCGGTCACATTCTCGCTCTTGCCGAAGACAGACTCAATCTGATCCAATGCGCCAAGGGCTTTGTCGTACTGGTTCTGCTTGAGGTAGAGATTGACCAGAGTGAAGTAGAGGTCGTCCTTTTTCGGGAAATCCTTCAGCAGTGCCTCGTAGGTAGCGATCGTCAGGTCATCCTCTCCTGTCAATGAATATGTCCGTGCGAGCCTTTCCTTGTACCAGAAGTTGGACGGATCCAGCTCCGCGGCCTTCTTGAAAGCCGTCTTCGCGCCGTCCAGGTCGTTGGCGTAGAGCCGGCACATGCCAAGGTAGTACTGTGCGGCGTCGTTCCGTGGATCAGCCGTCAGTATCCTCTCCAGCGTCACCTGCGCCTCCTTGTACTGCCCTTCGTCCAGCGCCGAGACCGCATCAATCAGCTCGCCGTCAATCCTTTTCCCTATCTTGTTGTTGTTCTGTGAATATCCCAGGCCGCACGCCATCAGCATCCCGGCCAGAACCACCATAATCAGCCTTTTTCCGTTCATATTATCTTGTAGGGCTTTTCTTAGTAACCTTCAAAAAATAACCAGCATCATCTGAGGCAACTTATTTTTTTTCATGTTACTTAGTAATCATTAAAAAATAACTTGAACAATTTGTATATCTTTATGGTCTATATTTCTTTTCTCATCAGTCGTGTGCCTCCAGTACACTCCTTCTTCCAAAAGAAATCTATCTTCATGAATCTGACACAAATTTAGTTCAACTTATTTTTTAATGCTTACTTAATTACAAAAATAGCACTTTTTATAGGAATATAATACGAATTTTATGCCGTTATGGCTGCTGCTGTACCCGGTCAGTGGGCGCCACAGTGGCCGGCAAGCGTCATGTTCAACGTCCGCCTCCGCCGGATCCTCCGCCGGAGAATCCTCCTCCGCCGCCCCAGGATGACGATCCTCCTCCGCCGCCTGAGCTTGAGCTGTTGAGCGAGGCCTCATAGGTGGAGGCCGCCACATTGAAGTCCCTGGAGGTCATGTTGATCATGTCCCAGATCATAATGTTGGTCGCGCTGTCGGCAAAAAACTCCGCGGACGAGGACAGCCTGAAGTACTCGGGACAGACTTTCCGGAAGTCCCTCATCACCTGGTCGGCGATGCCGTAAAGGGATGCGAAGACAAGGTAGTCGTTCCACAGTTTCACCTCTACCACACCCCTGTCCTTGATCAGCGTGAAATCCTTCAGGAATTTTCTGAGTCCGAAGACCTGGCGAACCTCCTCCGGCTTCATCGTCCAAACGGTCGCTCCGTTTTCTATCCTGTTGCTCCAGGCGTACAATGTCCTGCCGTTGTACCTGGACCATCTCCTGAGCTCGTTCTTCTGGAGGATCCTGTCATCTCCGGCGGCCTCCTTGATGAACGAGTGCAGCTCGGACTCAAGCTTCGTGTCATTGTCATCGTCCTGCGCCGCGGTGTCCGGAAGATCCTTGACCAGCATCTGAGGCTTTGAGCCGTCCGGCTGCGGGACAATCTCGAATCCTCCCTTAAGGAAGAGCCTTGTGATGTAGGCGGCGATAAGATTCTGTCTTTGGGTTGATTTGAGACCCTCGAACTCTGTCAGTATGTTGCTTGCCTTCCGCAAGTCGCCGTTTACCGGCGTGTCCCTGTACCAAGGCACATCCTTGATCCTCCCGCCAAGAAGCTCCTTCTTGCGTTTGATCCTGTTGATCTTGTCCTTTATGGCGGCGATGAGAGCCAGGAACACAAGGAAGACGATGATGGCAAAGAATATGACGGACGCCCATTCCCAGAAGCCGTACTCTCCCGAAGAGGAGTAGTCACTGCCTTTGAGGGCCTTCTTGCGGACTTGGTCGAATGTCCGCTTCTCGACCAGGTCCGGATGGAACATGCCCTTCTCGAAGCCGGCCATGACGATCATCGCGCTCTCCTTGATGAAAGGCTCCGTGGTCCTGGCCACGACAATCCCGTTCTCCACGTGTATCTCTCCCCGGAAACCGAACGCCCAGACCTTCGTGTTCTCCGTGGAGAACTCCATTCCCGGTTTCCTGACTGTCAGAATGATGGATTTGGGTGACGAGCCCAGGTTACGGGCGACGAACATGTGGTTGAATCCGTCCATGTCCTCATGCCCCTTGACAAGGCCGGTGAGAAGATAGCGGACGGTGTAGGTGTGCCTGCCGGAGCTTCCCACGCCCCAGCAGATCTCATAGCCGTCGGATTTGGTCACAAGTCCGCAGCGGCCCGCCTTCAGGGCGCGGCTGCGGTCTACATCCCATTCGCCTTCGTTGAGATAGTCGCCGAGGGTCTCGTCGCTGACCGCCAGATCCTCAATGGTCATCTGACCCATGTTGTCGGCCACGAGGTACCACTCCGTAATGTCGTCAGAGACATCAATATGCCATGTCTCGGTCACAATGGCCGATCCGTTGTCCCGTAGTTCCACGTTGATTCTCAACGAGTCAACGTCGCTGCCGGACATCGGGACAGCGACGAGAGACAGGACGGCGGCCAGGAAAAATGTCCAAAGCCTCCTCATGATCCTACTTGTTGAATATGTCTGAGACTGAAGGTGCGTTGACGACTGTCTGGTCTTCCGGAAGGAGTTCGTGGGTCGAGAAATGGAGCATGGCGGCCACCATTGAGGAAGGCCATTGGCGAGCCATCATATTCATCTTCGTCACGCAGTCATTGTAGACCATCCTGCTGAGACGGACTTTCTCCTCATAGTCCTTGATCTCTCCCATAGTCTTCAGGAACACGGTGTTGGCTCCAAGTTGAGGATATTGCTCCGCGACGACGTTCAGGCGTCCCATCACGGATCTCAGCGAAGCCTCGCTCTGGGCGAGATCCTCAGGACTGGAGACGGAGGCCGTGCGCTTGGAAATCACATCCACGAGGGTGTCATGCTCGTATTTTGTGTACTGCTTGGTCATCTCAACCAGATTGGTCACAGCGTCCCAACGGGACTTCATCTGCACATTTATCTGGCTGAAAGCGTTTTTCATCTTCTCCTCAAGGCTCACAAACTTGCGCTGCGTGAGGAAGATGTAAAGGAATACAATCGCCACTAAGACGATGATCACCAGTACTGTAGCTGACATAATGTTAAAATTTTATTAGGTTGATATTAAATGGTGGCTATACCTCGCCGGCAACCCAGACAAGAACGTGGTTGTCGAAGGTCATATATTCAAGCTCGAATTCCTCCTCATAGCCGTCCTTGTGGATGAAGGTCGCGTCAAGCTCTCCCTCTCCCTTCGGACGGAAGCGCTCCACCTCGATCTGCTCGGCGAAATTCACCCTGTAGGCCGAGAGTCTTTTGAATATGGCTTCCTTGGCGCACCAGTAGATGGCCAGCTGCTCATTGCGCTTGTCCTCATCCAGATTTTCAACCTCGTCCTCGGAAAGCGCCTTGCGCTCCACTGCCGAGAAGTCTCGTGACAGGGATTCGATGTCGATGCCGACATCCTCGTTGTCGTTCAGGATGACGGCTACATATTTGTCTGTGTGCGTGATGCTTATGTTGGTGACACTGTTCTCCAGGTAAGGCTTCCCGTTGTCGTGGTGGCTCAGGTAGACCTTTTCGCCGAACAGCTCGCAAAGAAGCGCCCTGACCGCGAGCCTCTGCTTGCGGAGGGATTCGTTGTTGATGAATGAGATTTCCTCCATCTCATCTGAAGGGACGGAAGCGAGTTCCTTTAGTTCTTCTTCTGTTTCCGTTATCTGCCAGACTCCGATAAGGGATCTGGACTCTTCTAATTCCTTTTTTAAATATAGTGCCATAATTTAAGAATTCAGATTAAAGCATGGCAAAGAACCCGTCACCACAATGGTTCGGGACAACCAACGATTGATTATCAAGCATGCTGCGCGACAGCGGATCGTCCGATCGGGGGTCCGCCTTTGATTTGCTGTCTGTCAGAATAGAACTGGGAGGTTCCATATAATCAGTTAATCTTCCTTTGTCAATACAGGTGCAAATATAATGATTTTTTGAATTAGAAAGAAAATACAACAGAAATTGTTATCTTTGTGTCACTATTGGAAAAATAGGATTTTTAACATAATTTTTTTCAACAATGGGATTTTTGACAAACGAGAAGCTGCTCATCGTCGGTGCAGGCGGTGCTATCGGCTCAAACATGGCTCAGACCGCTCTCATGCTCGGTCTTACTCCTAACATCTGTCTCTATGACATCATCGAACCGGCCGTTCACGGTGTCGCCGAGGAAATGTATCATTGCGCTTTCCCTGGTGCGAACGTCACATGGACAACTGATCCTAAGGAGGCTTTCACTGGCGCCAAGTTCATCATCTCTTCCGGCGGCGCTCCACGTAAGGACGGTATGACCCGCGAGGATCTTCTCAAGGGCAACTGCCAGATCGCCGCTCAGTTCGGCGACTACATCAAGGAGTACTGCCCTGATGTGAACCACGTTGTGGTTATCTTCAACCCGGCCGATGTGACGGCTCTCACCGCCCTCATCCATTCAGGCCTCAAGCCTAACCAGCTCACCTCTCTCGCGGCTCTTGACTCCACACGTCTTCAGGAGCAGCTCGCGAAGGCCTGCGGTGTTCAGCAGTCAAAGGTTACCGATTGCTACACCTACGGCGGTCACGGCGAGCAGATGGCTGTCTTCGCGTCAAAGGCAAAGGTTGACGGCAAGCCTCTCTCTGAGTTCAATATCTCCGAGGAGCGTTGGGCCGAGATCAAGCACGACACCATCCAGGGTGGCTCCAACATCATCAAGCTCCGTGGACGTTCTTCATTCCAGAGCCCTGCCTACCAGGCTGTCAAGATGATCGAGGGCGCTATGGGCGGAACTCCGTTCACCTGGCCTGCGGGTTGCTATGTGGACTGCGACAAGTGCGGCTTCAAGAACGTGATGATGGCCATGCCTACCACGATCGACGCCACAGGTGTTCACTTCACCGAGCCTCAGGGAACTGAAGTCGAGATGGCTGATCTCAGGAAGTCTTACGAGCACCTCTGCAAGATGCGCGAGGAGATCATCGCCCTTGGCATCGTTCCTCCGGTAGAGGACTGGAAGAAAGACAATGTAAACCTTTAGAAGCTGTTTTGAATTGTTCGTTTGAAGTTTTTCACCTCAAAGAACATTTCAGACAACTCAAACAGCTTCTTGGTCTTAGGACTGTATAAAGTGCGGGAGGCCGGCTTTCAAGCCAGCCTCCCGCACTTTATGTATGCTCTTGACGGGCATGCGATTGAACATTCGTGGAAAAGTGTTACATTTGCATTCTGCCGGAACAATTCTGAAATGAGGATCAAGGATTGCATAGCATGGCTCTGGAACGCTTCCCGAGGGAATCACCTTCACATTCTGTGTGTGGGCGTTACCGGTATGGTCAGGGTTGCGGTCTCTCTGTTTTTCATCTGGGTGTGCAAAGGGCTTATCGACAATGTCACAGGACAGTCCGAAGGATGGAGCCTTGGCGTCCTCGTCGCGATGATGATCGTGAGCATGGCCGTCAGACCTCTTCTTTCATTGATGGCTGACAGACTGGCCCGAAAGACAGAGGCTTGCATGAACAATGAATTGAGGATGAATATATTCGATCATCTGATGGCAAGCCGGTGGGACAGCCGGGAGTCTCGTCACTCGGGAGACATCCTCAACAGGTTGATTGATGATGTTCCGAGTGTCTCCGAGGTCTTGTGCCGTGGCATCCCGAGCGTAATGATAACGACCTGCCAGTTGATCGGCGCCCTGTACATTCTTTCCAAAATGGATGTGCGTTTGGCTCTTATTCTCCTGTTCATCATGCCGGCGGCCTTGTTGTTGAGCAAAAGCTATGTCAGTAGGATGAGAAAGCTTACGCATGACATCCGTTCCCGGGAAAGCGCTATTCAGGAACACATTCAGGAAAGTGTGCAGAATCGTCTGCTGCTTCGTTCCATGGAATACACACCATATTCCGTTTCCAAACTTGGCGACATGCAATCAGGGTTGTTCCGTAATGTCATGAGGTACACGAATTTCGCGCTTTTCTCCCGATTGATGATCCAAGTCGGATTCTCGGCCGGTTACGCCACCGCGTTCCTTTGGGGAATATTCGGGATCAGAAGCGGCGCTGTGACTTTCGGCACGATGACCGCGTTCCTTCAGCTTGTGGCCCAGATACAAAACCCGATGGTCGAACTCAGTCGGCAGATTCCGGCGTTCATCCGTGTCATGACCGCTGCCGAGAGGCTCGCCGAACTGTCGGACGCACCTCTCGAACAAACCGGGAAGCCTGTCGTCCTGACCGGCAGGGCCGGAATCAGGATCGGACATCTTACATATTCCTACCCTGGCGGCGAAAAAAAGGTATTCGATGACTTCTCCCATGATTTCACTCCGGGAAGCCTGACAGCTGTCATAGGTGAGACAGGAATAGGGAAGACCACCCTGATGCGTCTGATTCTTGCGCTTGTCTCGCCTGACAGCGGGAATGTGGTGTTCTACGACTGCGAGGGAAACAAGGCCGAGGCCTCGCCTTTGACACGGCGCAACCTGTCTTATGTCCCGCAGGGGAACACCTTGTTCAGCGGAACCATCCGGGACAATCTTCGCATGGGAAATCCGGATGCGGGTGATGAGGAATATTCAAGGGCCCTTCATCTGGCCGCGGCGGATTTTGTCATGGATCTGCCTGATGGCCTTGACACCAGATGCGGCGAGCATGGCGTGGGATTGAGTGAAGGACAGGCCCAGAGGATCGCCATTGCCCGAGGATTGCTCCGTCCAGGCGGAATCCTCCTGCTTGACGAACCGTCCTCGTCCTTGGACATAGAGACGGAAAAGACCCTGTTGGAAAGGCTTTCAGGGCAGGTTCAGGACAAAACCCTCATAATCATCACCCATAGAGAGGAAATCGCGTCAATCTGCACATCTGTTCTGAGAATCACGCCTTCCTCGCTGAAGTGAGGAGCAAGCGTCTCCAGACCCCGAGCAATATGCGGCGGAAAGGGGCGGCCATCAGCCAAAGCCTGATTTTCAGGCGATAGCCATTGGACTCCACGTCAACAGGATGCTTCCCTTGTTTCAGAACCGACACCACGCGTCCGAATATTCCATCTCTTCCGCAATGCTCCTTTGCCCTGAGGATACCGTCGCCTTGGATCACCGCGACGCCATTCGCGTCAAACTCCAATATCCGGTGAAGGATGAAATGATTGTTCACCCGGAAAAGCACGATGTCCCCCTTGGCCGCGTTGCGGTGAGGCAAGTTTTCCGGGCTGGCCGCCTCCACGCCTTCCAGCACGACAAGATCCACCTCGCCCACGATGAAGGGCAGCATGCTTGTCCCTTTCACGGGAATCGTCACTTTCTTGCCTTTGCGCAGCAATGTGATGACATTCCCGAAAAAAGCTTCGTTGTTGACGGTCATTTTTTCCATTTTGAGCCTTTATAGCATCGTGTCATTGACTTGTTTCTTTGCAAAAGTATTGAAAAAATCGTTAACTTTGCCATTAAGGAACATGAAATAATAAGTTGCTTCAGATTAAGAAAAGATTCCTTAAGATGATGCAGGTTATTTTTTGAAGGTTACTAAGTAAGCATAAAAAATAAGTTGAACTAAATTTTGTGTCAGATTTTATGAGGATAGATTTCTTTTGGAAGAAGGAGTGTGCCGGTGGCACATGACTGATGAGAAAAGACATCTGGACCGAAAAGACAATCAAAGATTACCAAGTTATTTTTTTAAGGATTACTAACCTTAAGAAAGCTGCCACATGAAAGTGAAGAATGGATTTGTCATCCGCGAGATTTGCGGTGAGAAGGTTCTTTCCGGGGAGGGAAGTGACTTTGTGAATTTCAACAAGTTGATCAGGTTGAATGATTCCGCGGCATACCTGTTGGAATCTGTCGGCTCATCGGACTTTACGGAGGAGTCGCTTGTCAGCCTCTTGTGCGGGAAGTATGATGTCTCTCCGGAGGTGGCCCTGTCCGATGTCAAGGCGATGTGCTCCCGGTTGAAGGAAAACGGTGTCCTCGAGTGATATGTCCACTTCAACAATCAGGGTTTACCGTGTCGGCGGAGTGGCGTTCGCTCTTGAACTGAGGTCTCCATGGATCCCTATGGAGTACACTGAACCGGTCCGGAAGCGGATAGCGCTGGCTGCGGCAGGTGATGTCTTGCCGGTTCTTCCGGTAAGGGCCGGGGACAAGGTGCCTTTCAGGACATTTGTGCAGGGGCGTGGAGAACTCATCCCTGACATTGACGCCAACATGCTGGATCTTTCCATGCTTGAACCGTTCTTCATCGGACAAGAGGCGGATGTGACTTTCCGTCTGGTCATCCATGCGCCTGAAAGTGAACCTTTCGACGCGGGGGCAGGGGAAGGCCTGATCATGGATGTCAAAGACTCACAGCCGTACTTCAAGGTTTACCGCCGTCCTGAAGGGACATGGTTCGAGGTCAGCACCGAATCCAGTCCGTCCTTGGGAAGGTTGTTGGTTTCCAACGACAGCACTGTCGGAGACTATTATCCGGAACCGGGAATGACAGCCTACAAGGTGGCATACATGATGGACGTGCTCCTGCGGATGATGTTCTCCTACAACTCTCCCGCGCATTCAGTCTTGCTGATGCACTCTTCGGTGGTCTCTCTGGATGGAGAGGCAGTGATGTTCCTTGGCCCCAGCGGAACCGGTAAAAGCACCCACAGCCGCCTGTGGCTCGAGAATATTCCTGGAACCACGTTGGTCAATGATGACAATCCGGTCGTGAGGCTTGAAGACGGGAAATTGTTCGTCTATGGCACTCCATGGAGCGGGAAGACTCCCTGCTATCGTAATGTGAGGGTTCCGGTCAAGGCCATTGTCTGTCTCAGGCAGGCGCCGCTCAACAGCATCTCAAGGTTGAACGGGATTTACGCCTACGCCGGTTTTGTCAGCGCTGTCTCATCTGTTCGTTGGGAACGTCGGATCATGGATGCATTGACACCGGTCGCCTCCGGAATCGCCACTTCGGTTCCGATCTATTCGATGGGGTGCCGTCCTGACGCCGAAGCTGCAAGAGTGTGCCGTGACGGGGTCTGGAAGTAAAACGGCTACTTCGGAATGCGCCTATTGTTTCAAACGCAAAAACATTTTTTATGAATATCCCGAAAGATGACCTGTTTTTCGACTTGTTGCGTTCCGGCCTTTGGGATAAGGCCGGTACCGTAGCGGATTATTCTTCCGTTGACTGGAAGGCTTTGATCAGACTTGCCAGAGAGCAGACGGTGGTCGGACTGATCTCTGACGGGGTTTCCGCGCAGAAGCGTTACGGCGCCCAACTTTCGATGCCCTTTGAGGATGCTCGGCAGCTGATGGTTCAGACCATCGGCGTGGAACGGGCCAATGCCCGGTTGGACGCTGTCGTGGCCGAGTTGGCGGGCATATTCAAAGACAACGGGATCAGCTACTGCCTTATAAAGGGACAGGGTACGGCACAGAACTATCTTCATCCCGGCCATCGGTCTCCGGGGGACATAGACTTCCTTCTGGACGATGAGAATTACCGCCGCGCATCGGAAGTGCTGGCTCCCAGGGCTGAAAAGTTGCTCCCGGAAGATGGCGATAAGAAGCATTTCGGGATGCTGTTCCATGGCGGAGTGGATGTCGAACTCCACGGAACAGCCCGGGCCGGTTTTGGAAAGGCGTTCAACGATGTCATCGACCAGATGCAGTCGGAATTGTTCACCCGCAAGGATTTCCGCTCATGGGACTGTCTTGGTGAGCCAGTCGCTTTGCCGTCCGTGGATTTTGACGCAATGTTCATATTCACTCATTTTATCCAACATTTCTATCATGGTGGACTGGGTCTCCGTCAGATCTGCGACTGGACCATGCATCTTCGCCGTTTCGCGTCGGTGATCGACAGGGCTTGGATCCGGCGGCGTCTTGATGAATTAGGGCTGGACAAGGAATGGAAGGCCTTCGGGTTCATTGCCGTAAATCTGTTGGGGCTTCCCCGGGAGGAAATGCCGTTCTATGACGAGACATTTGGCCGGTATTCAGACATGATCTGGGCATCGATAAGGCATTCCGGCAATTTCGGACGGACAATGAATGGCGGACGCGACATTGACTCTGAACCTTACCTCCTCCGCAAGCTTCGTTCCTTTCGCGGGCATCTCCGCTGGATGTCACGCCATTTCGCGCTTTCGCCCCGCAATACCTACCGCGCGATGAGACATACCATTACCTACGGCTTTAAGGCCGTTCTGAAAGGGCGGTGATCTGATGGCTTTGATCAGTAATAACAAAAAAGCGGCCGAATTCCGGTCGCTTCTTTTGTCTGTCGGGGTACAGTGACTCGAACACTGGACCCTCTGGTCCCAAACCAGATGCGCTAGCCAACTGCGCCACACCCCGATAACATTCCTTCGGGTTAACCCCTCAGGCCTTCCCTGACAACGAGCCGTCAAGCGGTGTTCTCATTGGAAAGGACTGCAAAGTTATGCCTTTTTTCTTAATTCGCAAAACTTTTTTGAAAAAATCAGCTATCTTTGAAACGGCGTTGTCCGAAAACAAATTTTTATGATAATACAGGCAAGAGGTATAGAAAAGAGTTTTGGAGATTTGAAAGTCCTTAAAGGCGTTGATTTTCAGGTGAATAAATCCGAAGTGGTGTCGATTATGGGAGCTTCCGGTGCCGGGAAGTCCACACTTCTTCAGATTCTGGGTACATTGTCAACTCCGGACTCTGGCTCTCTGGAGATTGACGGGACGGATGTGCTTCATCTTGGCGGCAAGGATCTGTCCGCTTTCAGGAACAAACGCATAGGATTCGTGTTCCAGTTCCATCATCTGTTGCCGGAATTCAGCGCCTTGGAGAATGTGATGATCCCGGCGTTCATCGCGGGTCGTTCCGACAAGGATGCCAAGGCCGCCGCGACACGGCTGCTCAAGGACATGGGACTTTCCGAGAGAATGGAACACAAGCCGTCTGAACTCTCCGGTGGAGAGCAGCAGAGAGTGGCGATCGCAAGGGCGCTCGTCAACGACCCTGCCATTATCTTCGCGGACGAGCCGTCAGGCAATCTGGACACAAAGACAAAGGCGGAAATCCATCAATTGTTCTTTGACCTCAGGCAACGCTACGGGCAGACAGTTGTCATCGTGACCCATGACCCTGATCTCGCGAGGATGTGTGACCGGTCGCTCTTCATGCGGGATGGACTGTTCGTGGATGAGTAGTAGGCTGAGCGGATATATTCGAAAATGAGTGTATTCCATTTCAAACGCTTCGACGTGCGCAACGAGCGCTCTGCCATGAAGGTGAACACTGACGGCGTGCTTCTGGGCGCGGCGACTGAGGTTTTCCAGGAGGATCGCCATGTCCTTGACATCGGCACCGGAACAGGCACGGTCGCCTTGATGATAGCCCAGCGTCTCTACGACATCAAAAAGGATGGAGGGTGGAATGTTCAAGGCATCGACATTGACTCTCCGTCGGCTGAGGAAGCTGCCGGAAATTTCAGCCTTTCGCCATGGCGAGGTCATCTTGAGGCCGCCAATGCCGGTCTGGCAGGGTTCCGGAAGGCAAATCCGGATTCCCGTTACGATCTCATCGTCTCGAATCCGCCATACTACGACAACTCGCTTCAGGCTCCGGAGGCGCGGCGTAACTCGGCACGTCACACTGGCGACCCGGAAAACCAGAATGGGATAGAGTCTCTTTCATATAGGGAAATTCTTGAATATGCTTCCGAAGCGCTTGATGAATATGGCCGTGTCTCGGTCATCCTGCCCTCCGATCAGGAGAAGGCATTGTTGCGTCATGCCGGAATGTGTGGTTTTGTCCCATGGAAAATTCTGAGAATCAAGACTGTGGAACGTAAACCTGTGTCCAGGCTGATTGTCCAGTTCAAGCGTAGGACAGTGGTTACAGAGCCACCGCTTGAAGAAACCCTGACCCTTTTGGATGAAAGAGGGAGGCGTACTTCCCAGCATGCCTCCCTTATAACAGATTATTGTCTGTAACCAAACTAACCATTAACCAATTGACCAAAAATCTAATAATCTGTTATCAGTCTCATTTGTTGTCGTTTTTGTTCAGTCTATGAATCTGACGCCTGCGGAATGACTCCTCGGCGATGTATAACTTTGCCACCTTCTTGCCCGGGAGAATCTTGCGATACTCCGAAACGTATTTACTATCAATATCCTTGCCAGAATTCTGGACTTCGAGGTATTTATTCAACAAATTGTTGATTTCGTTGTCATTTTTGCCTGCTTGAAGCGCTTCCTCAAGAGCCTTGTAGGCATCAATCACCATCTTGAAAGATTTTTTCTTCTCGCATTCGCATTTGTTATAGACTGGCCAGAACTTTTCAGCCTCGGCGCTTGTCAGTTCCATCGCATCGGTAATGTAGGCGATTTTTTCGGCCTTCCATCTGTCTTTCCAGTCCTTTTTCTTGTCCTGCGCCTCCATGGTAGGAACCGCAAGAATAAGAACCATGAGTATTAGTAGCGTTTGTTTCATACAAATTTATTTTTGTGCCGTAAGCCCGGCATATTCTATTAATTCGGTTGAAGTTCCGGAGTCGATGAGGAAATTGACCACATCCTCGTCGGAGATCGAGTCCTGCATGTCGCTTTCCGTGCTGAGATACTCATCGGCCTGAAGCAGACTCACGTAGGCGAATTCATTGTTGTAGAAGTCGCTCTGCGAGCTGTCGGTCATTGTGCTTCTGAGGACCGCGTTCCCGACCAGCATGATCGCGGTGAAGCAGGCAGCCAGCGCAAGGTATGGCTTCAGCCGCAGCGCCGGACTGCCGATCCTATGGTTGTCCGGTATAGCGCCAAGCCTCGCCTCAAGTTCCTCGAAATAATTTTTGGGAACCTCACGGGCGGTCTTCGCCGCTTCATCGAATATTCTGCTTTTTTCCTGCATCACGTTTCTTTGACAGATTGTCATGATTAAGGTTTAATCTCCGTTTCGAGTTCCGCGCGTATTTTTTCCGAGGCGAAATGGTAGGAGGCTTTCAAGGCTCCCACTGACGTTCCAAGGATTTCGGAGATGTCCTCGTACGGCATGTCATCGAAATAGCGCATGCAGAACACTGTCTTTTGTTTTTTTGGAAGTCTGGCGATGGCCTTGAAAAGTAGCCGCTGAGCTTCGTCTCCGTTGAAGAAAGAATCGTCGTCAATCTTGTCGGCAAGCGATGCGTCAAGACTTTCGAACTTGAGAGCCGCACGTATTTTCTGCTTGTGAAGCCAGTTCAGAGCTTCGTTTGTGGCGATTCTGTAGATCCATGTGAAAAGTCTGGAGTCCCCTCTGAAAGACGGCAGCGCCGACCAGATCTTAATGAATATCTCCTGAAGGAGGTCGTCGGTGTCTTCGTGAGAGAAGACAAAACCGCGCACATGCAAATACAGCCGCTCGCTGTAAGCCGCGACTATTTCCTTGAACGCACGTTCTTCCTGCCCGCTGAGGTAAAGTCCGATAATCTCCTCGTCTGCCATCCTGATTGTCTTCAATCTTTCAAATGTACGACAAATTGCTTATTTTTGCAATTATACCAGGAATTGCGGGCGGATGTCCCGCGGCTTACAATTGAACTACACGCTATTATATGAAGCATATCAGGAATTTCTGCATAATCGCCCACATTGATCACGGGAAGAGCACTCTTGCCGACAGACTCATCGAATTGACCAAGACATTGTCATCCAGAGATATGGAGGCTCAGGTGCTCGACGACATGGATCTTGAGAGGGAAAAGGGAATCACCATCAAGAGCCACGCGATCCAGATGGAGTACATCTACAAGGGAGAGAAATATGTCCTCAACCTGATCGACACTCCTGGCCATGTGGACTTTTCGTACGAAGTTTCACGCTCGATCGCTTCCTGCGAGGGGGCCTTGTTGGTGGTCGATGCGTCGCAGGGAATCCAGGCTCAGACGATCTCCAACCTGTACCTTGCGGTGGATCACGGGCTTGAGATCATTCCTGTGATGAACAAGATCGACATGGATTCCGCGCAGCCGGAGATTGTTGCCGACCAGATTGTCGATCTTTTGGGCTGTGACCACGACGACATATTCAAAGTCTCCGCGCGCACCGGAGAGGGGATTCCTCCGCTGCTTGACGCTATTGTGGAGAAGATTCCGGCACCGCACGGGGATCCTGACGCTCCGCTTCAGGCGTTGATCTTCGACTCCGTGTTCAACCCGTTCCGTGGGATCATCGCCTATTTCAAGGTTCTGAACGGCTCGGTCTCGACCGGGGACAAGGTCAAGTTCGTGGCGACCGGGCAGGAATATGACGCCGAGGAGGTCGGTGTGCTCAAGATGAAGCTCCAGCCGACGGGAAAGGTCTCGACCGGGGACGTGGGTTACATCATCTCCGGAATCAAGAGGGCCGTGGAAGTCAAGGTGGGAGACACAATCACCCATTCCGCAAGGCCTTGCGCCGCCGCCATCGCGGGATTCGAGGAGGTCAAGCCGATGGTGTTCGCAGGAATGTATCCTGTTCAGGCCGACAAATTTGAGGAACTGAGGGCGACTCTGGAGAAATTCCAGCTCAACGATGCCTCATTTGTCTATGAGCCGGAGTCCTCGCTGGCTCTGGGATTCGGTTTCCGTTGCGGATTCCTCGGACTTCTGCACCTTGAGATCGTGCAGGAGCGTCTTTTCAGAGAGTTCAACATGGATGTCATCACGACTGTCCCTAACGTTTCCTATAAGGTATATACAACTCAGGGTGAGGTGCTTGATGTGCACAATCCGTCCGGTCTTCCTGCCCCTACGCTGATCGACCACATCGAGGAGCCGTTCATCAGGGCCCAGATCATCTCCAAGACCGATTTCTACGGGGCGATCATGAAACTGTGCATGGACAAGAGAGGAACGCTGATCGGGGAACACTACATCACGTCCGACAGGGTCGAGCTCACCTACGACATGCCGCTTTCCGAGATCGTGTTCGATTTCTATGATAAATTGAAGTCTGTGTCAAAGGGTTACGCCTCGTTTGATTATCATGTGACTGATTTCCGTACGGCAAGGCTTGTCAAGTTGGACATCCTTCTGAACGGGGATCCGGCGGATGCTCTTTCTACCCTTATCCATGAGGATCACGCCTACGAGTTCGGACGCAAGATCTGTCTTAAACTCAAGGAACTGATTCCTCGACAGCAGTTCGACATCGCTGTCCAGGCCGCCATCGGGGCGAAGATCATCGCGCGGGAGACGGTGCGTCAGGTACGCAAGGATGTGACGGCCAAGTGTTACGGTGGTGACGTGACCCGCAAGAGGAAACTGCTTGAGAAACAGAAGGAGGGAAAGAAGAGGATGCGCCAGATCGGCACGGTACAGGTGCCGCAGAGCGCGTTCATGGCCGTCCTCAAGCTGGATTCATAGTGGAATGAACGTCGCTCTTTTGATAACTCTCGCCAAGGGAGGAGACTCAACCGGCTGCCTTGAGGAATGTCAGAGGCAGACGGAAGCCATTGCCGCTTCGGGAAGATATTCATTCTCCACATTCCTGAATGATGAAGGTGTGGCCGGCTACCAGAAACTTTGGGAAAGGGCTTCGGCGGGAGGTTTTGATTTCTGCTTGTGGATGGATTCCGACCTTCAGTTGGAGGAGGGGGCTTTGGCATCGTTCTTTGAGAATTCCATGTTCCTGAGACATAAGGCGGTGATCACCGGCACGGTCTCGGATCTTTCCGGTAACCTGCTTTCGGGCGGCAGATCCCGTCATGGAAGACTTTTGGATCCGGATCCTGTCATCCCCATCCCTTGTCATCTTTACGACATGACGCTCACATTGGTCCCGGAATATGCGGTCAGGCATCTTGAGAATCCGTCTGACATATTCAGACCCAGTCTCTTTGACTATGGCTGCGGCTCTAAGGTTGCCAAGGCGGGTGTGGCGAGGGTCATAGCTCCGGGGATCTTGGCGCGGACCGCACGGAAACCTGACCTCCCGGCATGGAAGAATCCTGACAGCCCGGCATCCGAACGTATGTCTTCTTTGCTGAAAGAGGGAAACCACGAGTTTATTCACGTTCTGCATTCGATTTTCAGATAATATTCGTAAATTTACGCTTACGCATTCGGTTGCGGATGCGCTTTGAAACGACATTAACATTAAAACATCCAATATTATGAAGCATCCTAAAATAGGAATCCGTCCGACCATAGATGGTCGTCAAGGCGGTGTGCGTGAAAGTCTTGAGGAAAAGACAATGACCCTTGCGGCTAATGTCGCAGCCCTCATTTCATCTAATTTGAGATATACGGACGGCACTCCGGTGGAGTGTGTCATCGCTGACGGGACGATCGGCCGTGTGGCTGAGAGCGCCGCATGCGCCGAGAAGTTCGAGCGCGAGGGAGTCGGCGGAACGATCACCGTGACATCCTGCTGGTGCTATGGCTCCGAGACCATGGACATGAACCCTTACTGGCCGAAGGCCGTATGGGGATTCAACGGAACGGAGCGTCCCGGGGCGGTTTATCTCGCCGCGGTTCTTGCCGCTCACGCACAGAAGGGCCTTCCTGCTTTCGGAATCTACGGCCACGATGTCCAGGATCTTGAGGACAACTCTATCCCGGAGGATGTGGCTGAGAAGATTCTCCGCTTTGCCCGTGGCGCTGTGGCCGTGGCCGAGATGAGAGGGGAGTCCTACCTTTCCATCGGTAGCGTGACGATGGGCATCGCCGGCTCTATCGTGGACACCAACTTCTTCCAGAAATATCTGGGAATGAGGAATGAAAGTGTCGATGAGGTCGAAATCCTGAGGCGTATGGATCTTGGAATATACGATCCTGAGGAGTTCGAGAAGGCTATGGCCTGGGTCAAGAAATACTGCATGCCTAACGAGGGCTGGGACAAGAACCCTGAAGGCAAGCAGAAGACCCGCGAGCAGAAGGACAAGGATTGGGAATTCGTGGTGAAGATGACCATCATAGTGATGGATCTGATGCACGGCAACCCTAAGCTCCGCGAGATGGGATTCAAGGAGGAGGCTCTTGGGCACAACGCCATCGCCGGAGGTTTCCAGGGACAGCGTCAGTGGACCGACTGGATGCCTAACGGGGACTTCACGGAGACTCTTCTGAACACCAACTTCGACTGGAACGGCCGTCGCCAGCCTTCCATCCTCGCCACCGAGAACGACTCCCTCAACGGCACCGCCATGCTGATGGCACATCTTCTGACCAACCGTCCTCAGATCTTCTCCGATGTCAGGACGTACTGGAGTCCGGAGGCCGTCAAGAGGGTTACCGGCAAGGAACTTACCGGCAAGGCCGCCCCTGGAATCATCCACCTCATCAACTCAGGCGCCACGACTATGGACGGCTGTGGACAGAGTTCGGACGCTGAGGGTAATCCGGTTATGAAGCCGTTCTGGGAAATGACCGAAGAGGACGAGAAGCGCTGCCTTGAGCACTCGCAATGGATGCCGGCCGACAGGGACTACTTCCGCGGCGGCGGATTCAGCATCCATTTCGTGTCCAGAGGAGATTTTCCTGCCACAATGGCGAGAATCAACATCGTGGACGGGCTTGGACCTGTGCTCCAGATCGCAGAGGGCTGGGTTGTGGACATCGATCCTGAGATCCACGCCGTTCTCGACAAGCGTACCGACCCTACCTGGCCTACAACCTGGTTCACCCCACGCCTTGACCCTAAGAAGGATGCCTTCAAGGACGTTTACAGCGTGATGAACAATTGGGGCGCCAATCACGGAGCGATCTCCTACGGACACATCGGCGCTGACCTCATCACCTTGGCCTCTATGCTCCGCATCCCTGTCTGCATGCACAACGTGGACGATGCCAAGATATTCCGTCCTGCGGCTTGGAACGCGTTCGGAATGGACAAGGAGGGTGCGGACTTCCGTGCCTGCGCGAACTTCGGTCCGATCTACAAGTAATCCTTGACCATGAAGGAGAAGGATTCAATCTTAAAGGCAGGCGGAGTAAGCTACGTCCTGCCTTTCATTCTCATAACGACCTGTTTCGCCCTGTGGGGATTCGCCAACGACATCACCAACCCGATGGTCAAGGCATTCTCCAAGATATTCAGAATGAGTGTGACGCAGGGCTCTCTGGTCCAGGTGGCATTCTACGGCGGCTATTTCTGTATGGCTCTTCCGGCGGCGATGTTCATCAGGAAATTCTCCTACAAGGCTGGCGTTCTTGTCGGCCTTGGACTCTATGCGCTCGGGGCTCTGCTGTTCCTTCCGGCCAAATCTGTCGGTGTCTATGGCTTTTTCCTTATCGCATATTTCATAATGACTTGCGGTCTGTCTTTCCTTGAGACCAGCTGCAATCCGTACATCCTGAGCATGGGAACGGAGGAGACTTCGACCCGTCGTCTGAACTTCGCCCAGTGCTTCAATCCGATCGGCTCGCTGATGGGAATGTACGTGGCGATGAACTTCATCCAGGCGAGGCTGCATCCGGCCAGCACGGCCGAGCGGGCGCTTCTGGACGATGCGAGCTTCGAGGCGATGAAACAGGCTGATCTCAATGTGCTTACGGGACCTTACTGGGTTGTCGGCCTTGTCATCATCGTGATGTTCATCCTGATACTTGTCGCGAAGATGCCTAAGAACGCCGACAAGGATCACGAGATGAACATCGGCCCGGTTCTGAACCGCCTGCTTCACAGGCCTCGGTACTGGGAGGGAGTGATCGCCCAGTTCTTCTATGTCGGTGTGCAGATCATGTGCTGGACATTCATCATCCAGTACGGCACAAGAGTGTTCATGGCCGAGGGAATGGACGAGCAGGTGGCCGAGGTGCTTTCGCAGAAGTACAACATCGCGGCGATGATCCTGTTCGTGACCTGCCGCTTCCTGTGCACTTGGCTGATGAAGTATCTGAAACCGTCCAAACTCTTGACAATCTTCGCTATAGGAGGAATGATCGCCACTGCCGGCGTGATATTCCTGCAGAACAGGCTCG
Source organism: uncultured Alistipes sp. (assembly GCA_900544195.1). Classification (GTDB taxonomy): domain Bacteria; phylum Bacteroidota; class Bacteroidia; order Bacteroidales; family UBA932; genus Cryptobacteroides. Next base: position 69,007 of record UQUJ01000003.1, read on the forward strand.
GGCTTTACTGCCTCGTGGCTGTCAGCGGCTTCATGTCGTTGATGTTCCCGACGATCTACGGAATCGCCCTCGGAGGGCTCGGGGATGACGCCAAGTTCGGAGCCGCCGGCCTCATTATGGCAATCCTCGGAGGCTCTGTGCTTCCTCCGCTTCAGGCTTGGATCATCGACAAGGGAACGGTCGGCTTCCTTCCTGCCGTGAACGCCTCGTTCATCCTGCCGTTCATCTGCTTCATTGTCGTCTGCTTCTATGGAATCAGGACGACTAAGAAGCTGTTTTGAATTGTTTGTTTGAAGGTTTGAGAGTGAAAAACTTCAGTTTCGACCGCTTCTTCCAAGGAAGATAGCGGTGCTATCTGACTGAAGAAGCGGGAAGAAAATGAAGATTTTTCACCTCAAAGAACATTTCAAACAATTCAAAACAGCTTCTAAGATTCATCTGGCAGACGTTAAAGAATAGGTTAAGGATTATCCAGCCCGGAAATGATTTCCAGGCAAAAAACCAGAGCCTGCATCGCGTGATCGTTGAGGATCACCAGCGGCTCCGGACATATTCCAAGGAAAGACAGCGCGATTGTGGCCACGGAAAGGGTCATGATCGCGCTTGTCAGTGGAAGGGCGACCAAGTTGGTCAGTATGAAGTACTTCGGAAAAGTGTGGAAATAGTACCACGCCAGCGGGCCGGTGAATATCTGGCAGGAGATGGAGAGCATGGCGGCGTTCCAAATCTTGCGGAAAGGATTGAACCTTGACAGTCTGGAGCCGCTTGGGGCCGGGTAAATCCGTTCCATAGTGGGATAGAGCAGGAATATTCCAGCCATTGCCATGTAGGAGAGCTGGAAACCTACGGAACTGATTACATCCGGTTTTAGCGCCAGTTGAACCGTCAGCGCGGCCAGCAGCACCCTTACGGGTTCCCTTTTCCTGCCAAGCAGTCTGGCGGTCTCGTTGATTGTGATGAACAGGAACGCCCTGATGATGGATGGCGTGGCACCGGTCATGATGGAGTAGAAAAGTGCCGCCACGATGATCAATGAATATCTCGATTTTCTGGCCTTCGGGCTGTTCCCAAGCGGCGATGTCAGTCTGGTCAGAAGAAGATAGAGCACACCCAGATGCAATCCGGAGAGGGCGAGAATATGCGAGGCTCCGCTGTCTCTGAATATTCCCGTGATCTCTTTCGGAAGGTCGCTTTTGTCGCCGGTCAGCAAGGCTTTCACCAGTGGTCCAGTGGTCTCCGACGGGTATGGAATGGCATCGATTGTGGCGCGTAGGTGTCCTACGGCTTTGGCGGCCGCTGTGCTGACAATGCCGCTGCCATATTCAGGAATCCCGCTTGCGATGTGATAATTCAACGAGCAGAATATTCCCGTGACTATGAATATTCCCGCAAAGAATATCCGCCGGCCGCTGAGCCTGCCTAAGCGCGTCAGCCTGCCGAGGCGCGGTTGGTTCGACAGGCTCACCAACCGCTTTCCGCTCCGGTCGCTGAGCTTGTCGAAGCGCACCAATAAGGTAGTTGTACAAATGAGAACAAGGAGAATCGAACTAGTGATGAACGGCAGTCCGCCGGAAAGAAAAGGACACAGAACCGCCCCCGTCGCGACCCCGGCCGCGAAAGGAACACTGATCCCCATGATATCTCTCGCCTCAACCATATCACTGTCCATTATTTTGTCAAAAATAGTGATTAATTTGCTATCTTTGTCAGTACAATTACATAAATTTCAAACGGAATGATTATTCTTGTTATCAATTGCGGAAGCTCTTCGATCAAGTACCAGCTGCTTGACATGAAGAACGATGACGTTTACTCCCTTTTGGCCAAAGGTATAGTTGAGAAGATAGGCCTTGAATGCGGAAGACTCCAGCACACTCCTGTAGGTAAGGAAAAGGTTGTCAAGGATCTTCCTGTGCCGGACCACACAGTCGGAATGCAGATTGTGCTTGACGCCCTTATCGACAAGGATCACGGTGTGCTCAAGTCATTCGACGACATTGAAGCTGTCGGCCACAGAATCGTGCAGGGTGCCGATTTCTTCTCCGGAAGCGCCATCGTGGACGAGGATGTCATCAAGAAGATCGACTTCTGCTGCGACTTCGCCCCTCTCCACAACCCGGCCCACCTGCTTGGTATCAGGGCTTGCCAGGCGGTTCTGCCTTCAGTGCCTCAGGTCGTGACGTTCGACACCGCCTTCCATCAGACGATGCCGCCTTACGCCTACATGTACGGCCTCCCTTATGAATATTATGACAAGTACCACATCCGCCGCTACGGCGCCCACGGAACGAGCCATCAGTTCGTGGCGAAGAAGGGCGCTGAGATGGTCGGCCTTGATCTGAACAACTCAAGGATCATAACCTGCCACATCGGTAACGGAAGCTCCATCACCGCTATCGTGAACGGAAAGTCAATCGACACCTCTATGGGTCTCACTCCGCTTGAGGGTCTGGTCATGGGAACCCGCTGCGGCGACGTGGACGCAAACGCCGTCCTCTACATGATGAAGAAGGAGAATCTCACTCCTGATCAGATGTACGACATCGTGAACAAGAAGAGCGGTTTCCTCGGAGTCTCCCGGAAGACATCCGACGCCCGTGAGCTGGACGAGCTCGCCAACAACGGCGACCGCCAGGCCAAGCTTGTACTCAAGATGCTGACATTCCAGATGATCAAGTACATCGGAGCCTACACCGCCGAGATGAACGGAGTTGACGCCATCTTCTTCACCGGCGGTATCGGCGAGCACAACAGCCGTCTGCGCCGCAGGGTCTGCGAGAACTTCACCTATCTCGGACTTGCATTCGACTACGAGGCCAACACCGCCTGGGGAGTTGACACGGTGATCTCCCTGCCGGATTCCAAGGTCAAGGTCGCCCTTGTCACCACCGACGAGGAACTCGTCATCGCGCGCGACACCATGCACCTCGTGCAGAGCATGGATGAATAGAATCAATCTAAAAAAAAGAAATATCATGATCACAAAATTCGCTGACGTATTCGCCGACCTCAAAGAGAAAGGCGTATGCAAAAGATTGGTGGCCGCCTGGGCTGTTGACGAGCACACGATTGTGGCTTGCGCCAAGGCTTCGGAGTTGGGTTTCGTGAAAGTTACCCTTGTAGGTGACAAGGAACTCATCAGAGAGACCTGCCAGAAGAACGACATCGACATCGAACTCTTCGAGATTGTCAACGAGCCGGTTGAACTCAAGGCTGTCTCAAAGGCCGTTCAGCTTGTTCACGATGGTGAGGGCGATGTCCTGATGAAAGGGCTTTGCTCCACGGACAAGTTCCTCCGCGCTATTCTCAACAAGGAGACCGGACTTCTCCCTCAGAAGGGCGTGCTCAGCCATGTCGGTGTCATCGAAAGCCCTAACTATCACAAACTCCTCTTCCTGTCAGACATGGCCGTGATTCCTCTTCCTGACTTCCGCCAGAAGGTGAAGATCGCCGGTTATCTCGTGGGGGTGGCCAAGTCATTCGGCATCTCAAAGCCAAAGCTGGCGTTCATCGCCGCATCCGAGCAGGTGCTTGATTCCATGCCTGCCTGCATGGAGGCCGCCGCTCTCGCCAAGATGGTTGACCGCGGACAGATCAAGGGCTGTGTCGCTGACGGCCCTCTGGCTCTGGATGTCGCGATCGACAAGGAGTCTGTGGAGATCAAGAAACTTGTCAGCCCGGTTGCCGGTGACGCTGACTGTCTTGAGTTCCCTAACATCGAGTCCGCCAATGTGTTCTGGAAGACAAACTCCAAACTCGCCACTGGTGTTAAGCAGGCTGGAATGCTCGTCGGAACGACTGTCCCTTGCGTGCTCGCGAGCCGCGCTGACAGCGTTGACACCAAACTGAACTCCATCGCGGAGGCCGTGATGTTTGTCAACAAGTAGTATTAATAATCAAACCATTCCTCATCACTTGAAGTATTTTGATGAGGCGGATAGAACATATTCCTCGGAGGAAACTTCGAGGAATATTTCATTCTGAGCCTGTCGAAAAGCTCGGCCGTGTGGCGCGCAAGTCCCGGCCCTTTGTAAGTGCTTGTGTTGGAGATGAATATCCAGCACTCCCCGTCAGGGAAGTACTTGATCAGCGCGCTGGTTCCGGCGAACGTGCCGGTACGTGTCCAGTAACCGTCCTTGGTGTCGTTCCATCCGAGGGAGTAGGTGCTCTCGTCAAAATATTCAGTCATCAGATCCACGCTCTCCCGGCTGATGATGTCCGGGACTTCCGGTCTCCCGTCAATAGATGCCACAAACAGAGCCAGCTCCGGCGTGGAGGCCGCCCATGCGCCCGCTCCGGAAAGACCTGTCACGTTGTTGCCGCCGTAGCATCGGGTGACTTTCCTGCCGCTGTTGTTGAATTCTTCCGCCGGTTCGTCATCGTGCTGGACGTAGTAGCGTGTCTCGTTGGGGAGCTTGTGCTTGTAGTAGTTGCCTGCGATGTGGAAATCGACACATCCGGCCGGCCGAAGGACATTCTCCTGCAGGAATGTCTCGTAGTCCATCCCGCTGACCTTCTCAATCACCATGGAAAGAGCCAGATAGCCGAAGTTTGAATATTCCTGCGCGGTTCCCGGAACGAATTTCAACCGTCTTTTCAGTTGGATCTCCATCAACTGTTCCTGTGTGGGAGCCTCGCTCCAACCGTTCTGCATCATGATCCAACGTGTGGAGAACATCGGATCTCCGCCACGTCTGGAGAATCCGCCCTTGTGGCGCAGCAGGTCCTCGACTGTTATCCTGTAGTAGAGGGTGTCCTTGATGGCCGCGTTGTAGGTGGAGTCGTTCAGGATTCCGTCAGGGCCGAAGACATGATCCTTGATGTTGAGAAGTCCTCTGTCCTGAAGCACCATTATCCCTGCGGCTGTCACCAGTTTGGACACGGAAGCCATTCTCAGGATGTTCCCCGGCTGCATCTCAAGGCCAGAGTCCGCCTCGCCGTAGCCTTTCGCGAAAAGCAGGGAATCGTTCCTCATTACGGACAGTGACGCACCGTGTATGGCCCAGTAGGTCAGGTAGTTCTTTACCATCCTGTCGAATCCGGCCAATGAGGACGTGTCCGACATCTCGTTTGTCAGGGTCACGTTGAGGTTGACCGGCACAGGGCGGGATTCCCGCTCCGCCGACGCTCTTTTCCCGAATGCGGATTTCCCGGCGATGACGACAATCAGCGTGGCGACAAGTCCCGCCACGGAAATCAAGAGTATCCTCCTGGTTCTGGAATCCGACATATTCCTAAATCAATTCCGCTTTTTTGCCGAAGTCGATGATGAAACCGGCTGTTCCGTCTATCCCGAGAATCGAAGAGTCGATGCAGAGGTCGTAGTCTGACGCGGCTCCCCAGTTGCCGAATGTGAAGAAGTTGTAGTAGGTCTCCCTTGTCCTGTCTTGGCGAGAGATCCTGGACCGCGCTTCCTCCGGGGAGATGTTCAATCTTTCCGAAACTCTTTTCACGCGGTCTTCCGACGGAGCTGTGACGAACACGTCAAGACATTTCAGATCGCGGAGAATATAGTTGGAACACCTGCCTACGAAGATCGCGGAGCCTTTCGCCGCCAGGTTCCTGATCACTTCGCTTTGGATCTTGAACAGTTCGTTGTCGCCGACGTAGTTCCGCGCGCCGCCGAATCTTCCGGTGTCGAAGAAGGATGAAATGTTGAAGATGCTCCTCTTCTCATCGCTGCGCTCGAACAGTTCCTTGCTGAATCCGCTCTCGTCCGCAGCCCTTGAAATCAATTCATTATCGTAAACGGGGATGCCAAGGATCTCGCTGATCCTCAACGCGACGAGCTTGCCGCCGCTTCCGAACTGGCGTCCGATGTTGATTATCGTGTTTTGTCCGTTCATATTCATTGGTTTTTAAGAGATCGCACTCCCAAGAATCGTTGGTTCGTCCCCGTCCTTGAGTCTGCTGAATTTGCGCATGAGGTTGCCGATCATGATCAGTGTCGTGACACAGGCCAGTGCATCAGAGATCGGGAACGCCGCGAACACTCCATGAATGCCAAAGAACGGCGGCATCAGGTACAGCAGCGGCACAAGGTAAAGCAGCTGGCGGCTGAGGGACAGGAATATTGACTTCCGGACCATTCCGAGGCTTTGGAACAGGTTGGTCGATACCATCTGCCAGCCCACAATCAGCACAACCGGATTCATCACTCTCAACCCTTTCTCCGCCACCTCTTTAAGGCTTGGGTCATTGGTGAAGATGCTGACCATCGCTCCCGGGAAGAACTCCGAGGCGATGAACCAGAAACCGGTTACGATAGTGGCCCACATCGACGTGCGCAGGAAGACCTCGCGGACTCTTGAATATTTCCTCGCCCCGAAATTGTACCCTGCGATAGGCTGCATTCCCTGGTTGAATCCCATCACCACCATGATGAACAGGAAGTTGATCCTGTTGATGATGCCGAACGCACCGATGGCAAGGTCGCCGCCGTACTTGAGCAGCTGCTGGTTGATGAACATTGTCACGATGCAGGAGGCCGAGTTCATCAGGAAAGGCCCCATGCCGATTGACAATGAATCCTTCGCGATTCTCCACTCCAGACTGAAGAACCCTTTCGGCAGTCGCAGGACATTGTCCTTCCGTGTGAAGTAGTAGATTGAATATGCCAGCGAGACGGCCTGGCAGATCACCGTCGCCAAAGCGGCTCCGCGCACACCCATCCCGAATGTGAAAATGAATATCGGGTCCAGGATGCTGTTGAGGATCACCGTGAAAAGGGTCAGCCCCATCGCCATCTTCGGATTGCCGGAAGACCGGATGATGCTGTTCAGACCGAAGTAAAGATGGGTGATGACATTCCCGTAGAGAATGATCTCCATGTAGTCCCTTGCGTATTTCAAGGTGTTGGCGCTTGCCCCGAAGAAGTTAAGGATGGGATCCAGGAACATCAGGCAGAACACGGTGAAAAGGAGTCCCACGATGCAGTTCAGGGTCACTTCGTTTGCCAGGACCTTGTTGGCGATCCTATAGTTCCGCTGCCCGAGCAGCACGGAGATCATCGTCGCCGCTCCGACACCGACGAGGGTACCCAGCGCAGTGCTGAGGTTCATCAGCGGGAAGGTTACGGCAAGCCCCGAGATGGCCAGCGATCCGGTTTCGGGAATATGCCCGATGTAGATGCTGTCCACCATATTATACAGAGAAGACGCAGTCATGGCGATGATTCCAGGGACTGCGTACTTCTTGAGCAATTGTCCTATGCTCTCACTTCCAAGCTCCGTCGGGGCTGTCTGTGTCTGTGACATATCCTTATGGTTTGTCAACAATTTCAATCTCAAAAGTCAGGGGAGCGTATTTCGGGATGGATTTGCCGCTTCCGCTGTAGCCGTAGCCAAGATAGGAGTAGAACGCGCACACGCCCTTTTCGTAGGCCTTCAGTTTTGACAGGCAGTAGGCGAATCCCTTGATGGTGGTGCTGCCGTTCGAAGAACTTGAGCCACCGAGGGTTATGTCGGAATAATTCTTGTTCAGCTTCACTTGCTGAGGCTGGTATGTCTTCGATGACGAGTAGATTCCATAGAATTTCGCCGTGTCTTCAACCGTCGTGTCGAAAACCTGCCCGTTCAGCAGTCTTCCCGTGTAGTTGATGTAGAACGTTGTGTCGCGCGGCAGGGTTGTGGTGTCGGCCGGCTCCTTGAGCTGTTGGTAGTAGTAGCCGTAGAAGGTGGAATCCACATCGTTCATCCTGTGGGCGGTGTATCTTTCCAGAGAATCTATCTCCCATTTGTGGATGTCGTCGGTCTTGTCTGTAAGGGTGATGGTGTAGATGACATTGGTTCCGGACTCGTTCTTGAAATAATCGTCGCCTGTCTCGTAGCCTTCGTCGCCGTCAATGGTCACGTTAAGCCATCCGGGAATGACGGCTGTCCTTGTCCCGCCGACTTTCATGCCTCTGATCATGTCCAGGATTCCAGCCTGTGTCGCAAGCTCGCTGTTCAGCACCACGGTAGGCCCGTAATAGTTGCCTTTCGTGTAAGAGCCAATCTGTTGCGCCACTTTCTCCTCGGATGTGCTTCCGATGTTGCCGTCCAGATCGGTGGCCGTGTACCGGATGAAAAAGTAGAGATCTTTGTCGGAGATGGACGCGCCTGTTCCCGGTTGGTCGTCAGTGATGTATATTCCCAGACCCGTAGGCTTGACATTCGGAAAATGTGTGTTCAGCCAAGCCTCAAGGTAAAGCTTGTTGTCCCCGTTCTTTGATTCGGTGACCTCCTTGGCGCACGCGCCGGCCATAGTGATCACGGCGGCCGTGATTCCACAGAACTTGATGATCTTGTTTTTGAGTATGCTCATATCAATTTCCTTTCGTTTATTTGTTGGTGACGTCCGTTATCCACAAATGATAGGCCAATGCTGAATTTCCTGGCACTGTTCCTGTCTTGTGCTTCCCGAATCCGTTTTTCCCGTTGAAGAGAATGTAGCACTCGTCCCCGCTCTTTACTCCGACGATGCCCTTTCTCAGACCTTTCACGAGTTTGTCCCCGGAAAGATCGACCGTGCTGACCTTGAACATGGTGGTGTCCGAGACAGTCCATTGCGCCGATTCGGCGATCTCCTTGCTGTTGGTCACGAACATGTTGCCGGAAGACAGGCTGGAACTCTTGACGCAGTGGCCGGCATAGTAGAACGACACGCTGCCGTTGTCCTCCAACGCCTCGCCTTCGCCCTGCTTCACCGTGACCCTTACCGAACCATCGAAGTATTCCACGGTAGCCCCGGAGCCTTCGGGAGCCAGGGAGCTGACGATCGATTCTATGGTCTTGTCCTGCTGCGAATAGGCGTTCTCCGTCTCTGTCTTGCCGCAGGACGGGGACAACATGGTAAGGACAGCCATGGCGGCCAGTGCCGTTATGATGTGTTGATTCGTTGTCATATTCCAAAAAACTCTCCTGCCGCTTTCAAGATGTATGCCTCGGCGTCGGACGGGGCCGCCAAATCCTTGCCTATGGTCAGCTTGCCGCCTGCCGCGCACTCATGCCCGCCTCCGTTGAAGAACCTTGCCGCGCACTCGTTCGCCGAAGTTCCGGCCTTGGATCTGACGGAAACCTTGAAGATGTCGTTTTCCTGGGTCAGGAATATGCTCATGCGCACCGACGCGATCGACAGCGGCATGTTCACAAATCCCTCGCTTTCGCCTTTCCTGAAGTCGAACCTTTTCTGTGTCAGCTCATCCAGAATGATGTACGCCACCCCGTCCCCTGTGATCTTAAGCCGTTCGCTCATGAGAAACCCCATCAGCCTAAGGCGGTTTTCACGATAGTTGTTGTATAGCTCCGACAGGATGGCATCGCGGTTCACCCCCGCCTCGATCAGTTTGGATGCCATCTCCAGCGTGCTCGGAAAGACCGAATTCGCGAAGTTGTTGGTGTCTGTTGTCATTCCGGTAAGCAATGCGGTGGCGCAGTCCGCAGGCAATGCGGAAGCGTTCCCGGCGATGTCCGGCATCTCCATCAGAATCCAGAACAGCAGCTCGCTCGCGGAGGAGATCCCTGTCTTTGAGAACACGAGTTCAAACGATTCGGCCTCGGGATTCAGATGATGGTCAATCAGTATCTTATGCGCGCCTGAACCTCTCAACAAGCCCTCCATGTCCGCTGTCCTGGAGAAGGAGTTGCAATCCTGACAAATGATAAGGTCGCTTCCCTCGATTCTCTTCCGTGCTTCCTCACCGTTTTCATCGAACGCGATCAACTTCCCGGTTCCAATCCCTTTCGTAATGAAGGCGATTGAATCAGGGATGCTGTCCGGCACGATCAGTACCGTGTCCTTGCCCTTGACGCCTGTCAGATAGCTCAGCATGGCGGCTCCACTGCCTAAAGCATCCCCGTCCGGATGGGTGTGGACGACGATGGTGATGCGGGAAGAACTGCCCGTCAGCTTGTCTAAAATTGCGATGTCTTTCATTGCTGTCTGCAAAATTACAAATATTATATTGCATTTCATAAATCAATTTTCTAACTTTGTCAAGAATTGACGTATAGTCTTTTCGCAGGTAAGAAAAACATAAAAACCAAGAATAATGAACAAGACACTGAAAACGATTCTCTGCATCGTACTTGCGCTTTGCGCGATCTTTTTAGTCTATGAGATCTACGACGGCATTATGGAGCCTGTCAGATTCAACAAGGAGGTTGTGGCCAGGCAGAAGGTCGCTGTCCAGAGGCTGAAGGACATCCGTGAGCTTCAGGTAGCTTTCAAGAGCATGAACGAGAGGTTCACCGCCTCATTCGACACCCTCAAGCAGTTCTACAACAACGGCCAGATGGTTGTCCTCATGCAGGTCGGCTCGAAGGATGACTCCCTTGCCGTGGCACACACCAACGATGTAAGGAAGTCACACAAAGGAATAACCGATGAGGGTCTTTACAAGCTCTATCAGGAAGGGGACAGGCGTCTCGTGTTCTCGATCCAGAACAAGATCGCTGTCAAGGATACCCTGTTCAACAACAGACCGGACTTCGACATCAATGCCATTGATGAGATTCCGTTCGCGACCGAGGGCGAGACCGTGGCCGCTGTCACCAAGGTTGAGATGGACGCCATCGTGAAGAAGGTCTCAGGTGTGAACGTGCCTCTGTTCGAGGCGAAGATGCCTTGGAAGTCAATTCTTAACGGCATGAACCACCAGCTTGTTGTGAACAAAGTCGCAGAGTGCGAGGATCAGGGCCGCTACGAAGGCCTTATGGTCGGCAGCGTCACCGCGCCTAACAACAACGTGGGCAACTGGGAGTAGGACGATCATCCAACTCGGAATAGATGGATTGGAATCCAAAACAGAAGATTAACGGAATATCCATTCAAGTCTGCTTGAATGGATATTCTTTTAAGGTGTCGGACGGTTCGTCGGTGGAGGAGTCCGGATGGCGCGGGGCGGACACTGTCTTTACAGCCAAGGAGCTTCAGCGCCGTTATCCGCAGGTTGAGGTGTCCCTTCTGACCCCGAAGGTGGCGTTGGTCCCATCCTCATTTTTTGAAGAGTCATCCATGCGCCAAATCCTTTCTGACACTGTCATTCTCGGAGAGGACGATGAGGTGCGTCATGTCGCGTTCCCGGAGTATGCGGCTGAACTTGTCTATTCATTGACGATAGGGGAGATGCTGTCAAGGACCATCTCGCAGGCTGTCCTTGATGCGAATGGGAGGCAGGCTGAGGTTCTTCCGGAGATGTACTGCATTCTGAAGGATCTCGGGAGGGTGGATGAATATAACAGGATAGTCGCCTCCTACGCCTCAGGCTATCTTCATCTGGGAATATCCCAGGGCAGAAACCTGCTTCTGGCCAACGTGTTCAGTGCGGCGGACTTCACGACTGCCGAGTATTTCCTGTTCATGGCGGTGAGAAAACTGCAGCTCAATCTGGAGGTCTCGTCCGTCTATTTCAGGACCCCGTTGACCGGGGAGGAGGAGATGTCCTTGTACCGTTACTTTAAATCAGTTGAAAGGCTATGAGGATAATCGGAGGAAAACTGCGCGGCAAGACAGTCAATCCACCGGCCGGCTACAAGGCCAGACCGACCACCGATTTCGCCAGGGAGGGGCTCTTCAACGTGCTTGACAACGAGTACGAGTTTGAGGACCTGAAGGTTCTGGATCTTTTCGGGGGCACAGGCGCGGTCGCGTTCGAGTTCGCCTCAAGGGGGGCGGCGAGGGTCTGGTCTGTGGAGATGGCCAGAGAGAACGCATCGTTCATCAAGACAGAGGCACGGCGGCTTGGTCTGGACAACGTCACGATGGTGAGGGACAACGTGTTTGATTTCCTTGACATCTGCCATGAGAAGTTCGACATCGTGTTCGCCGATCCGCCTTATGCCTTGGAAGGCCTTGAGACAATCCCCGACAAGGTGTTTTCCGCCGGCATCCTCCATCCCGGATGCTATTTCATCCTGGAGCACGGTGACGAGCACTCATTCGCGGACCATCCTTGTTTTAGGAAGGAAAAGAAATACGGAAGGGTTCATTTCTCCTTTTTCAGCAAGGATGAAGAGTGACCGCACTATAAAAGATAATTAGTCAACACTATAAAACTGACAACGATGTACGATTCCAAGAACGGGCTTTGGATAGCCCAAAGTTCAGAAGGTCCGGTTTCCATCATCGGAAAGATGGCGAACAGGCACGGTCTTGTGGCCGGAGCCACCGGCACCGGAAAGACGGTCACACTTCAGGTCATGGCCGAGACTTTCTGCCAGGCGGGAGTCCCTTGCTTCATGGCGGACATGAAGGGCGATCTCTCCGGAATATCCCAACCTGGACGTATGAGTGGATTCATTGAGAAGAGAATGGCGGAATTCGGAGTGGAGAACCCTATGTTTCAGGGATGTCCGGTTCGTTTCTACGATGTTTTCGGTGAGCAGGGACATCCGCTCAGATGCACGGTCTCGCAGATGGGACCCCGGTTGCTGAGCCGTATCCTCGGTCTTAATGACACCCAGGAGGGAGTGCTCAACATCGTCTTCAGAATCGCTGACGAGCGCGGACTTCTCATTCTCGACATCAAGGACTTGCGCTCCATGCTCAATTTCGCCCTTGATCACGCGCCTGAATATTCCTCAATCTACGGCAACATCGCGTCGGCGTCGGTCGGAGCGATCCAGAGGGCTATCCTTGCACTTGAGAATGAGGGCGCCGACAAGTTTTTCGGCGAGTCGTCCTTTGATATTCAAGACCTTCTGGCCTGTGAGGGAGGAAAGGGAGTGATGAGTGTTCTGGCCGCCGACAGACTGATGATGAAGCCGAAGCTATATTCAACCTTCCTTCTTTGGCTTCTTTCGGAGTTATATTCAACTCTCCCGGAGGTCGGTGACATGGAAATGCCAAAGCTTGTGTTCTTCTTCGACGAGGCACACATGCTCTTTGACGACACGCCCAAGGCGTTGGCTGACAAGATCGAGCAGGTCGTGAGGCTTATCCGGAGCAAGGGCGTGGGTGTCTATTTCGTGACCCAGAGTCCGACTGACATTCCGGAAAGCATCCTCGGCCAGCTCGGCAACCGCGTGCAGCATGCCTTGAGGGCGTTCACCCCCAAGGATCAGAAAGCGGTGAAAGTCGCTGCGGAGACTTTCAGGGCCAATCCGGCGTTCGACACATCCGAGGCTATCATGAATCTCGGGACTGGTGAGGCTTTGGTGTCGTTTCTGGAGGCGAACGGAGCTCCGGGCGTTGTTCAGAAAGCGAAAATCCTTTTCCCGCTCAGCCAGATCGGGGCGATTGACACCTCGCAGAGAAGCCAGTTGATAAAGTCGTCCAGAATCTACGGGAAGTACGACACTCCTGTTGACCGTGAGAGCGCGTTCGAGGTGCTGCTGGAGCAGGCCCGTAAGGACGAGGAGGAAGCCGCGGCGGAGGCACAGGCCAAGGAGACCGAGAAGAAGTCCGCCAAGGGTGGCGGCCTGTTCGGCAAGCTTGCCAAGGCGGTTGTCACGGCTGTGACCGCGTCCGTAGCCGCCTCTGTCGGCACCGCTGTCTCCAACAAGGTGGCCGGCGGTAAGACCCAAAAGACCAAGAAGGTAAGCACCGGCAACAAGGTGGTGAAGAGCGCCACTTCGGCGGCCACCCGCACCGTGACCAGGGAACTGAGCCGCTCCATACTCGGGAATCTGATTAAGTAACATTCAAAAAATAACCTGCATCATCTTAAGGAATCTTTTCGGTCTAGATCTCTTTTCTCATCAGTCATGTGCCACCGGCACACTCCTTCTTCAAAAAAAGATCTATCCTCGAAAATCTTCTCTTAATCTGAAGCAACTTATTTTTTTCATGTTCCTAAATAACAAATAACAAATCAAAATGAAGAATTATCTTTGCACCGCTCTGGTTTTGTCCCTGATGACTGCCGGAACAGTATCGGCCCAAAGTTGGGCGCCTGCCGGCGACCGCATCAGGACGGCGTGGGCTGAGGAGGTCACGCCGGAGAATGCCCACAGGGAATATCCCCGCCCTCAGATGGTGAGGCCGGATTGGAAGTCCCTGAACGGTCTGTGGGAATATTCAATCACCCCTAAGAACGCCGCTGTCCCGGAAAAGTTTGACGGACGGATTCTGGTTCCTTTCGCGGTGGAGTCCTCGCTTTCCGGTGTCGGACGCACATTGACACCTGACGATGCCCTTTGGTACAGGACTTCGTTCAAGGTGCCTTCCGCCTGGCGAGGCAAGCGTCTGATGCTGAACTTCGAGGCTGTGGACTGGCAGGCTGATGTGATTGTCAACGATGTGCAGGTCGGCAGACACACGGGAGGCTACACTCATTTTTCGTTCGACATCACCCCTTACCTTAAATCCGGCGACAACACATTGGTCGTCAGGGTTGAGGATGCCACAAACAATGATTTCCAGCCTCGTGGCAAACAGGTCCGCGAACCGAAAGGCATCTGGTACACAGCGGTTTCGGGAATATGGCAGAGCGTCTGGATCGAGCCGGTCTCAAAAGCGCGGGTTACAGACTATTATGCTGTTTCGAACATAAAGGACGGGACGATGAGCGTTTCTGTGGCCACGGAAGGCATGCAGGAAGGGGATGTTGTAAGAGTAAAGTTGCTCGATGGCGGTGTGGGGTATTCGACAGAGAACGGCATCAAGGGCAATGTCCTCGCCCAGGGAAAGACTGTCCCGGACGGTACTGTGATGCTTCCTGTAAGTGATGCCAAGCTGTGGTCTCCTGATTCGCCTTACCTTTACGGACTGGAGATCTCCGTGCTTCGCGGAGGCAAGGTGATCGACTCGGTGCATGGCTACACGGCGATGAGGGAGGTTTCCCTTTATTTAAAGAACAAGAACACGAAACTGCTCGGCCTTAACTGCCAGCCTCTGTTCCAGTTCGGCCCTCTCGATCAGGGTTGGTGGCCGGACGGACTGTACACCGCTCCGACAGACGAGGCTCTGAAATATGATATTCAGAAGACCAAGGACTTCGGATTCAACATGATCCGCAAGCACATCAAGGTTGAGCCGTCGCGCTGGTTCTACTATTGCGACCAGCTCGGAATGCTTGTTTGGCAGGACATGCCTTGCTTCGCATCCAACAATCTGAACAAATGGGTGGTACACAACTACAGTGAGGGCACGGATTTCCCTGCCACCCCTCAGGCCAAGGCCAATTTTTATAAGGAGTGGTCCGAAATCATGGCTCAGGTGAAAAAGTTCCCGTGCATCGTGATGTGGGTGCCTTTCAACGAGGCCTGGGGACAGTTCGACACCAAGGCCGTCGTGGACTTCACGAGAGCGCAGGATCCTACAAGGCTCATCAACATGTCTTCCGGCGGCAACTGGGAGCCGGATTGCGGAGACGTGATGGACAACCACCATTATCCTTACCCGGCGATGTACCTTTGGGAGCCTAAGATGGCTGCCGTGCTTGGGGAATATGGCGGCATAGGCCTTCCGCTTCAGGGCCATCTTTGGCAGACTGACCGCAACTGGGGCTATGTCCAGTACAAGAACGGAGACGAGGTCCTTGATGAATATGCAAGGTTCGCCGACCAGTTGATTCTCCTGATCAAGCAAGGTGTCTGCGGTGCGGTCTATACCCAGACGACAGATGTTGAGGGAGAGGTGAACGGTCTGATGACCTACGACCGTAAAGTGGTCAAGATGAATGAGGGAAAACTTCGTGAGATCAACACGAAGGTGATAGGGTCAATGCCGATAAAATAATCAACGAGCGATATGGAGAATCTTTTTGACATCAAAGGTAAGGTTGTGGTGATGACAGGCGCTTGCGGAGTGCTTGGGGCCACTATAGTGAAATATTTCGCCGCTCAGGGAGCCAAGGTGGCTCTTCTGGATCTTGACCGTGCCTCAGAAAAGGGTGAGGCTATCGTGGCCGAGATCAAGGCAGAGGGTGGAGAGGCTTGCTTCCTGCCTACCAATGTGCTTGACAAGGAGACACTTGAGGGTAATTGCAAGGCCATCGTGGAGAAATTCGGAGGAATAGACATCCTTCTGAACGCCGCAGGAGGAAACATGGCTTCCGCGACCGTTCCGCCGGAGAAGACAATCTTCGACCTTGACGTTGACGCTGTGCGCAAGGTTGTGGATCTCAATCTGTTCGGGACTGTCCTGCCGACCATGGTCTTCGCAAAGGCGATGGTGGAGAAGAAGAAAGGCTCGATCATCAACTTCTGCAGCGAGACATCCTTGAGACCTCTTACCCGTGTGGCTGGTTATGGTGTCGCCAAGGCCGCCGTGGCCAACTGGACCAAGTACTTGGCCGGAGAACTTGCCATCAAGTTTGGCGAGGGTTTCAGAGTCAACGCCATCGCTCCGGGATTCCTGCTCACCAACCAGAACCGTTCCCTGCTCACGAATTCTGACGGCAGTCTGACCGACCGGTCGCACAAGATTCTGGCCCACACTCCGTTCGGACGTTTCCTTGAGCCGGAGGAACTTCTCGGAACCCTCCACTGGCTGGCTTCCGATGCCTCAAAGGCCGTGACGGGAACTATCAATGTTGTGGACGGAGGTTTTGACGCATTTTCAATTTAGCGAAACGCTAAATTGAAAATGCATTTTCTGATTCAACCCCCAGTCACTTCGTGACAGCCCCGGTGGGGCACGGGGAAAGGATTCCCCGAAACCCCTTCGGTCGCTTCGCTCCGAGTGGTGAAGACTATATATGGATTACTTGCAATACAAAAGAAATGGCTATTTTGAATTGAAAATGAATAAGAATATTTTTTTGATGCGGGAGAGTTGGAGATGGTACGGCCCCAACGACCCTATCTCCCTGGACTACATACGCCAGACCGGTGTGACGGACATCGTTCACGCGCTCCATCATATTCCTAACGGTCAGGTGTGGCCGGTCGAGGAGATCAAGGCACGCCAGAAGATGATCGCCGACTGGGGACTCACCTGGAGCGTGGTCGAGAGCGTGCCTGTGCACGAGCACATCAAGACCCAGACAGGGGACTATCTCCAGTACATCGAGAACTACAAACAGACCCTGCGCAACCTCTCCGAGTGCGGCATCAAGTGCGTGACTTACAACTTTATGCCTGTGCTTGATTGGACCCGCACGGATCTGGACTACAGACTTCCGGACGGCTCGACCTGCCTGCGCTTCGAGCGCGCGGCCTTGCTGGCGTTCGACCTTTTCATCCTGAAAAGACCGGGAGCGGAGAAGGAATATTCAGCCGGGGACATCGTCAAGGCGAAGGCCCGTTTCGAGAAGATGGACGCCGAGGAGATCCACAAACTCACACGCACGATGATCGCCGGTCTTCCGGGAAGCGAGGAGAGCTTCACTTTGGATCAGTTCAGAAAAGAGCTTGAGAGGTATGACGGGATTGATTCCGAAAAGCTTAGAAGCAATCTGATCTTCTTCCTGAGCCAGATCTGCCCTGTCGCCGACGAGGTCGGAGTGAGGATGGTGATCCACCCGGATGACCCGCCGTTCCCGATTCTCGGTCTTCCGAGGATACTTTCCACAGCCGAGGATTTCCGCAGGCTCATCGCCGCCGTCCCTAACTGGTCCAACGGCCTTTGCCTCTGCACCGGATCGTTCGGCATCAGGGCCGACAACGATCTTGTCGGAATGATGCGCGAGTTTGGGGACAGGACTGATTTCGTGCATTTCAGAAGCACGAAGCGTGACGCCGAGGGCAACTATTTCGAGGACACGCACCTGGCCGGTGACGTGGATATGTACGGCATGATGAAGACCCTCCTTGAGGTGATGCAGGAGCGCAAGTTCCGTGTGTTCTGCCGTCCTGACCACGGCCACAGGATGTGCGACGACCTTCAGAAGAAATCCAACCCGGGATACTCATGCTACGGCCGAATGAGAGGCATCGCAGAGCTTCGAGGACTTCAGATGGGCATCGCAGGATCAATATATCCTGAAAAATAATGCCCGTTGTTTATGTTTTGATTCTCGCTGTTGATGCGTTCTCACCCTGATGACGTTCCATACAGATCAAGACAGTTTCTTGGACTAATAGAAGATATTCACCATGAAGACATTAAAAACCATTTTTCTGGCAATATGCCTTTCACTCGTGACCGCTGTGACGGGATATTCACAGAACCATTATCAGCCGACTCCGGAGAACATTGAGGCACGTCGGCAGTTTGTCAATGACCGCTTTGGAATATTCCTGCATTGGGGAATATATGCCTCCTATGCGCAAGGGGAGTGGTATCTCCAGCTCGGCGGCCTGAACAAGGATGAATATGCCCACGCGGCTTCCGCTTTCTACCCTGCCGGCTACAACGCCGAGGAATGGGTGAAGGCTTTCAAGGATGCCGGAGCGGGCTATGTGACGATAACCTCCCGTCACCATGACGGATTTTCCATGTTCGACACCAAGGCTTCGGACTACAACATCGTCAAGGCGACCCCTTGGGGAAAGGATGTGATGAGGGATCTGGCTGACGCCTGCCATAAGGAAGGCCTGAGCCTCCAGTTCTACTATTCGATTCTGGACTGGATCAGGGAGGATTACCCTCTTGGCGAGTCCGGCCACAACACCGGCCGCAAGGGCGACCATCCTGACTATGACCACTATCTTGGCTTTATGAAGCAGCAGGTGAAAGAGTTGATGACCCAGTACGCCCCTGTCCGCGCCCTCTGGTTCGACGGTTATTGGGACCACAAGCGCGACTCGATTCCTTTCAACTGGAAGATGCCTGAGTTCTATGAATATATCCATTCAGTGAATCCGGCCTGTCTCATTGGTAACAATCACCATATCCAACCGATTGAGGGTGAGGATTTCCAGATGTTCGAGAGGGATCTTCCGGGGCAGAACACCGCCGGTTATTCCGAGGGACAGATGGTCAGCGACAAACTCCCGTTGGAGATGTGCCAGACGATGAACCACACCTGGGGCTACAGTGTGAAGGACCGGGACTACAAGACCGCCGCTCAGCTCATCGGCACTCTTGCGAAGGCTGTCTCGATGAACACCAACCTTCTGTTGAACATAGGCCCTCGCGCCGACGGCCGTCTTCCTGAAGCCGCTCTGTCTCTGTTGAAAGAGATCGGCCAGTGGATGAAGGTGAATGGTGAATCCATCAAGGGCTGCGGCCCCGGCCCGGTCGCCGAGCAGGAGTGGGGAGTCTCGACCGCTCCTCTCACGGGTGGCAAGACCTTCTATATTCATGTCCTTCAGAACCCGGGCGCTGTCCTTGAGATTCCGGTCGCCAAGAAGGCCAAGGTCAAGTCAGTGACCACATTGTATGACGGAACGGCCCTGTCAGTCAAGAAAGTCGGTGAGAATCTTTTCATAACCCTCCCGGCTGACCTTCCGGCGGAGGACTACGTCATCTCGGTGACGATGAAATAGCGTTCCCACATCAGTCATCCGCCACCGGCACACTCTCTCTTAAAAAGACATCTATCGAAAATACTGCCAAATCTTTATCAGCTTATTTTTAAACGCTTACTAAAAGAGGGTGACGCAATGACGACACGCGAAGAATTTCTCGTCCATTTTCGATGGAATAAAATGGAATATATCTCCAGCCTACGACCTCACCGAATGTCGTGACGCCAACCATGGATTCCATTCATCGCTCGCTAATGGTAAGGAACATCCGGCCCGGGAGGATTTCCTGATAATAGCCGGAGATGCAGGATTGACCAAAAAACAAGCCTTGAAGATAATCGACCGGGTCCGTGAAGTGGTCAATAATCACTGAATATGTTACTATTCGGCAATTTTCCAGGACTCGATCGTGCGGGTCTGGGTGGAGATGTTGACTCCGACCTTGACGAGTCTTTTGCCGGACGCTGAGCCTATTCCGATCGCTTCGGCAGGCTCAGCGACCGATGTGGCTTCACATCTTTCCGTCCCCTCAAGCCTGTACGGAATCAGATACCCTTTCTCGTCGATCTGCCTGAGCGCCTCCTCGGCTGAACCGTCCACCTTGAACTCAAAGACATAGACCCTGTCCTTGGTCCGGCACACGGCGTCCGCACGTCCGACGGCGGACTTGACCTCGGCCTGGGTGTAGTAGCCAAGCAGCGAGAAGATCAGATAGATGATCGTCTGAAAATGCTTCTCGGACTTGTTCTCCAGATCGTAAGGAATTCCGGCAAGGTAGGACTGCATGAGCGTCAGAGCGGCATCAATGTCATGCTTGTACATCGCGACAAAGAACTTGGCCACAAATCCGCTTCCGGTCGTACTCTTGTTTTTATATTGCGCTAACAATCCTTGCGTGAAGCCGATCTTGACCTCTTTGTTAGGGTAACCCAAAGTGTAGAGATGCAGAGCCCGGTCATAGTCCTTGATGGTCAGGTAGCCTGTCTGGTAGAGCACCGGAAGGACATTGTCGCTGATCTCCGGAGAGACGTCGAAGTCGGACTCCGGAATCATCGGCATACTGTCAAGGGTCGTCTCGTCAATCTCTGAGTTCTTAAGTCTCTCAAGAAGGTATGTCGGAGTTCCAGTGTCGAACCAGTAGCTTCCGAAGTCCTGTGCGTCCAATGATTTGATCAGACTGAAAGGATTGTAGATGTCCTCGGACCGCCCGCTGAAATGATAGCCGTCATAGTTATGCTTGAGTTCTTCCAGAGTCTCCTCATAGGATATTCCCAGACTTTCGGCCATCCTCTTGACCGGCTCCTGCATCTGGGTCTCGATCTCGCTTTGGGAGATTCCGCAGATCGCTGAATATTTCGGCATCATCGAGATGTTCTGCAGATTGTTGAGTTCACTGAATATGCTGAGTTGCGCGAACTTGTTGATCCCCGTGATGAACACGAATCGAAGGTACGGATCCAGACTCTTGACAGGGCTGTAGAAGTTCCTCATGATCTGCCGCATCGGAATAAGCCTCTCCTGGTCGTTCATCACGTCCAGCAGCGGTGCGTCATATTCATCGATGATTATGACGGCCTTTTCGCCGGCCTGCTCCACCGCCACTTTTATTAATCGCTCAAAGCGTGCGTGTATGTCGTATTCGGAGAGATGATCATCCTTTCCGAACGTGATTTCATACTCCTCAAGTTTGTAACTTATTGTACGGAGTAACTGCTCTTCGTTAAGATGCTTGGCCGTGGACATGTCGAAGTGGAACACCGGATGCTTTGTCCACTCTTTCTTCACTTCTCCGGCCTTCAGCCCGTTGAACAGTTCCGCCTCCCCCGCGAAGTAACTATGGATCGTAGATGACAGCAGCGACTTCCCGAACCGCCTTGGCCTGCTCAGGAACACGTACTTGTAATTCTCCGCCAAGTCGTGAACGAATCCCGTCTTGTCGATGTAGAGATACCCTCCTTCGATAATATTCCTGAACGTCTGTATCCCGATCGGGTACCTGATCCTTTTCTCCTCCATAGCCCTTAGCAATTAATGTCCAATGCCAAAGATAGTGAATATTTCCAAAAATAGGTCAATATCTGTGAGGGTCTGAGAGGTCAATATCCGCTGTAAAACCAGCAATGCTTGTGATATTAATGGCCCGTTCCTCGCCCTATGTATTCAATTTTATCGATTGACGCAACTTGTTTTTTCAACATTACTTAAGGGCATTATCCGCAAAGAATGCC